>NZ_WTLD01000002.1:363157-457897 GCF_011379025.1 Polaribacter sp. 11A2H | reverse complement strand
CGTTAGCGGCTGCAAACTTACAACTCATTTTTAACCTGACAACTATTTTTTTAGCTTTATTTTAATTTAATTTTACAATGGGTTTTAATAAGCTTGTTTTTAGTAGTTTATGAGGGGAGTTTTTTTGAGGGTTGAGTGATTGTAGTGGTTTTGGAGGTGGATGCTTGTTTTTAACACATAGGAATATAGAAAACATAAGATGTCTCGAGGTTCTATTTAAGTCTTTTTGTTCTTTGGTATTTGAAGAAATCTGGATGATTCTTAGAAATAGTGCGGTTGAAATACGTTTTATTGGTTGAAGAAAACACTTTTTTAGGTGCTAAACTTATTCTTTTTGTGATTCTTTTTGTAAAAAAGTACTTGGACTAACAACTATGGAGGTATTTGAAATGAAAATTTCTCCATAATAATTATTTAAAACCGGAATAATATAAGCTATTATATATAGGTGCATATTTATAAAATGGTATGAATTTGACCAATTGGGTACTTTACAAATGGTAAAAAAAGGATTATTATTAAATTACTACTCTAAAAAACCGATGAAGTAAGGTGTATTAGTTTGGAGGGGAATAGTATACTAAGTTCTAAAAATAAATAGCTTTAAAACATAAATAACTTATTTTTTAATTATTAGAACTCTAAGACCTCACAGGTTTTAACAAACCTGTGAGGTCTGAACAACAATGTTGTCTTAAATATTAAGGAAAGAAGGTATATTTTTTCTTAAGTATTAAGCTAGTGTTTATATTGGAAAGAAATCTGAAAAGAGAACTTCATTTGGCAAGTTAGCAGTGTTAGGGATAGAAACGGCATCCTTTTTGCTTTTCGCAAAAAGATATAGTGGAAAGCCCGACCTTTTTTTTTTACAATAGCTTATTTAAACTGTTACTAGGAATTAAATAAAAAACGACACCTTTATATATTAGACTAAAAAAAAGGGAACACCCAAAAATAAATATTAATCCTTTGATTTTCTAATTTTTCCTTTTTTACGCATTTTAGCAAAAAACAGTTTGTATTCTTCTATATTAATTTCCGACTTTCTTTCTATGATTATTTTAGCGAAATCGAAATTGAGTTTTGACTGTTGAGGCTTAAGTTTACCATCTTGAAATGCGCGTTGCAAGATATCTTCTATTAGATAATCTTCATTTTCTGTTTCTGGATGGTATTCTGTTTTTAATGAAAGTTTAAAAACATTTGCCGTTGTATTGTACCAAAAGGCTTTCCAACCGCTTCTTAATTCTTTTATATTACCGAATGCTGTTTCACCTGTTTGACGGTGGATCAACTTTATGAGAATTCTACCTTCTGTGGTAGTCATCTTTTTAATTTGATCTGTAAACTCGCCTTCTATATATTTTTGAATCATTCTTGTGTACTTTCGTCTCTTACTTTTTGATTCAATTTTTTCTAATCTTACATTTAAGGAATCTAACCTTTCTGAAGCAAGTTGTGCATAAGGGTAGGCTCTAAATACTTTTCTACGAAACCATAGATAATACCGAATATCATCTCTAGATTTGAATTTATGTTTTGGCAACAAGGAGAATTCATTGAGATTTACCACCAACGTATCTCCTGGCTTTACAAAAACATAATCGTCTAGATTAATAGGTAACGAATCTTTTTCTTGTGTTTGAGAAAATGAAATTGCAGAAATTAATATTATATATGTGTAAAGAAGTTTTTTCAATTTTTTATTATATGTCCGGCTGCCTAAGTTAAAAATATAGTATCACCAGTTTCTATTATTTACTGCAAATTAGAGTCCAAAGTTATGTTTTTAATTAATCTTATTTATAAAATCTTGCTCAGAAATAATTTCTACTCCTAAATCTTGTGCTTTTGTAAGTTTAGATGGTCCCATATTATCACCAGCAACAATAAAATTTGTTTTTTTAGAGATTGATGAACTTACTTTTCCGCCATTGTCTTCAATAGCTTTCTTTAATTCATTTCTACTCATTTGATAAAAAACACCTGACACTACAAATATTTGTCCGGCTAATTTATCTGTTTGATTTTCTAAACTTTCAGCAGAAACTTCTAATTGAACTCCGGATATTTTTAAACGATTTATTAAATCGATATTTTCTTGGTTCGTAGAAAATTCAATAATGCTTTGCGCTATTCTCTCTCCTATTTCGTCTACGCTTATTAACGTTTCTAAATCTGCAGACATTAAATTGTCTATTGATTTAAAATGTTTTGCTAATTTTTTAGCTACCGTTTCTCCTACAAAACGAATTCCGAGTGCAAATAATACTTTTTCGAATGGAATTTCTTTCGATTTGATAATTCCGTCAATCATATTCTGAGCAGATTTCTCTGCCATTCTTTCTAACGGAATAACCTGATCTACTGTTAGATCATATAAATCAGCATAACTTTTAACAAGTCCTTCTTTTCGTAATAAATCTACCGTTTCACCTCCTAGACCATCAATATCCATGGCTTTTCTAGAAATAAAATGCTGAATTCTTCCTGTAATTTGAGGAGCACATCCAAACTCGTTTGGACAATAATGCTTTGCATCTCCTTCTGTTCTTATCAATTCTGTATTACACACCGGACAATTGGTTGCGTAAATTGTATGTTCAGAATCTTGTGGTCGTTTTGTAAAATCTACTGCAATAATCTTAGGAATAATTTCTCCTCCTTTTTCCACAAAAACAGTATCTCCTACTCTAATATCTAATTTTGAAATTTGATCTGCATTGTGTAATGAGGCTCTTTTTACTGTTGTACCAGCTAATTGCACAGGTTCTAAATTTGCGACCGGAGTTATTGCGCCGGTTCTACCAACCTGATACGTAATTTCTTTTAAAACCGTTGAAACTTGTTCGGCTTTAAACTTATACGCAATTGCCCATCTTGGTGCTTTTGCTGTGTACCCTAATTCTTCTTGTTGATATAAATTATTTACTTTAACTACAATTCCGTCAGTTTCGTAAGGTAAACTGTGTCGTTTTGTATCCCAATTGGTGATGAAATCGAAAACTTCATCAATAGATTTTACCAAAGTGATGGTTTCTGGAACTTTAAAACCAACTTTTCTAGCGTTTTCTAAACTCTCAAAATGGGTTTTATATTTACGTTCTTCCGTTACCACTTGATATAACAAACAATCTAAAGGTCTTTTTGCAACTTCTGTACTGTCTTGCAATTTTAAGCTTCCGCTTGCGGTATTTCTTGGATTTCTATATTCTTCTTCTCCGTTTTCTACACGCTCTTCATTCATTTTATTAAAACCTTCAATAGGTAAAATGATTTCTCCTCGCATTTCGAAATTGGAAACGAAGTCTTCTTTTATACTTAAAGGAATAGAACGAATTGTTTTTATATTAGGGGTTACTTCATCTCCCTGAAAACCGTCGCCACGTGTTACCGCTTTAACAAACTGACCATTTTCATAAGTTAAATTGATAGAAGCCCCATCAAATTTTAACTCACATGTATATTCTACATCTGTTGTTCCTAAAACTTTTTGCACTCTTTCTTCCCAATCTAATAAATCTTCTTTAGAATAGGAGTTGCTTAAAGAATACATTCTATTTTTATGAACAACCGTATTAAAGTTTTTTGTTACCGTACCTCCTACTCTTTGCGTTGGAGAATTTGGATCGAAAAACTCAGGGTTTTCCGCTTCTAACTTTTCTAATTCTTTTAATTTTATATCGAACTCGTAATCTGAAATTGATGCGTTATCTAACCCATAATAATTGTAATTATGTGTATTTAATTCATCACGAAGTGCTACTATTTTTTGTTGATTTGTCATTCTTAAATAAAAAATTAATCTTGTTGTTTTCCTGTTAATACACTTACTCTGTTTGAAAAAGGGTTTCCAGTAGAGCGTCTAAACGAAACTATTTGTCCAACATGCCAAATTGCATCTGCAATTGGTCCGTTTATTACACACCAAAAAGAAAATTCTTTATCTGGAAATAAAATTTTATAATCAGAAACATCTTTACTTTCTCTAAGAATTGTACTTGCTTGTAATAAGTTTTCTAGTGTTTTTTTCCTTTTTTCTACAAATGTGAGCTCAGGTTGCTCACCTCCATTTACCTTTTTTAAAGTAGCATATAAAATTCTTATTGATAAATTATAAATATGATCTATCGTTTCTTCTGTTGTTCTTGCTTCTAAATTGGGTTTAAAAGTTAAATCTTTTTCTACTAAACCATCTGTTGCCCAATAATATCTAAACCCCAAACCATCTATCATTCTACTAGTTGTTGAACCCGCAGTAAATTCTGTTGAAGGTTCTGGTATTTGAAAATAGGGTAAATCTTCATGAGATTTCATATAAAAACGGATTATTAAGATGTGTAAAAATAGTAAAAAGAGGGTTGGCTACAAAAGTTTGTTTAATCAAAAAAACAGTCTAAAATAATAAGCTTTTTATAACTAAAAAAAGACAACTGTTTTCTGTTAAAAAAACAATAATACTACTAAATAACTTGTTATTAATTTGAATAATATGTAATTTACATGGACATTCAAAAATGAAGTAAAAAATGAAATACGCTATTAAAATAAACAAAATTTCTACAGTTGATGATCTTGAAAATGCCTGGAGCATTGAAGATTACAAAGAACTTTTAGTACGATTTGATTTTGCAAATAACGAAGTAAATGATATAAAAGAATTAAGAGATTTACTTTTTATGGCAATATCTGATAAAGAACCTAATGAAGCAGCTGCCATTGTATTAGATTATAAATTATCTGAACTTTTAAATGAAGGACAAATAGATTCTCTTTCTTATGAAATGTTAGTAGATAAAATTTCTGAAGAATACCCAAAAATTGAATTGCATAAAACGTTATTTATTATCAATCAGCTTTTATACAAAGCTTTTAATGGTAAATTCCCAAATACAAAAGCAACTATTGTAGATTTTGAAATAACTCCGGCTAGAAATGCTGATGAAAATATAACAAAAGAAATTGCCTTAAAATGTTTTGCTCAAAACTTAGATAGCCATAATGTGATTAAACGATTATTTGCAGATCAATTAAATGCTGAAGAAGCTTTTGTGGAAGCGAATGATATTATTTGGTATTTAGAAAAAAATGAAACAGGCTACAGAATGACAACCTCTGAATATTTTATGAGTAAAGAAGAGTTTTTAAATGAAGAGTTTGAAGCTGTTATTGATTTCTTTGAAGAAGAATAAATAAGACTGTTATGATTGAATTTTTTATTTTCTAAAATAAGTAAAGTTAAATTTTATTACAACTTAAAAACTTAAGTAATTAGAAAATATTCTCTAAAATAATTACAAAAGCTGCCAAACAAGTTTAGCCCTGATTGAACGGTCTGTTTGAGCTCTTTATTGCCATTTTTTTTGGCAATAAAAGCGAGTAGTGAAAGCAGGAAACAGCTTCTAAAAAACAAAGTCCGAAACAAAAAATGTTCCGGACTTTTACATTCAATTTTTATTGAATGAACTTGCACTAAGAGACTTTTAATAATAGGTATACCTTCTTACTTTGGCAATGTGTTTTGCAAGACGCATTACTTGATGTGAATATCCGTATTCATTGTCGTACCAAATATAAATTACAATAGTTTCCTTGTCTGTAATTGTAGATTTACTATCGAAAATTGAAGGTGCTGTAGATCCTAGAATATCTGAAGATACCAACTCATTATCTAATGAATATTTAATTTGTTCTACCAAATCACCTTCTAAGGCATATTTTTTTATAATTGAGTTTACACGTTCTGTAGAAACCATTGTATTTAACTGCAAATTAAGAATTGCCAAAGATCCATTAGGAACTGGAACTCTAATTGCATTAGATGTTAATTTACCTGCCAACGCAGGAATTGCCTTTGCAACTGCAGCACCAGCACCCGTTTCTGTAATCACCATATTTAAAGCCGCAGCTCTTCCTCTTCTATTCTTACTATGCATATTGTCTACCAAATTTTGGTCGTTTGTGTACGCATGAATGGTTTCTAAATGTCCTTTTTTAATTCCGAAATTATCTTCTAATACTTTTAAAATTGGGGTAATTGCATTGGTTGTACATGATGCTGCAGAAAAAATGTCTACCAAATCTGGATTGTATTTTTTGTGATTTACACCATGTACAATATTAGGAATTCCTTTTCCTGGAGCTGTTAACAAAACTTTGCTTGCCCCCTTTGCTTTTAAATGTCTTGCCAGAGCAACATCATCTCTAAAAGCACCTGTATTATCTATAATTAATGCGTCTTTAATTCCGAATTTTGTATAATCGATATCTTCTGGATTATTTGCCGAAATTAAATAAACTGTAGTTCCGTTTATAATTAGAGCGTTGTGTTCTGCATCTATTTCTACCGTCCCTAAAAAATCTCCGTGCACAGAATCTATACTTAATAAAGAAGCTCTTTTTTCTAAAACTTCTCTATTTATTTCGCCACGAGTTACAATAGCTCTTAATCTTAATTGTGAGCCTTTCCCCATTTTAGACATAAGCTCTCTCGCTAATAAGCGACCTATTCTACCAAAACCATATAAAACAACATCTTTAGGCTGAATGTTCTCGGATTCTGTAGCGCCTTTTAATTTGTTCTTTACAAAAGATACTTTGTCGGCTCCTTTTACAGGACTTAAATAACACTCGTAAGCAAGCTTACCAATATCTAATTTAGACGATGGTAAGTCTATTTGCTGAATTGCTTTTGCAATATCTAAGGCATCTTGTATAGAAATTGGTTTGTTTACAAATTCTTTAGCATAGTTTATTAAATTTAAAACCTCACTTGCTCTTTTGTCTATTAAAGTGTTTCTAAATAACACAAGTTCAATAGATTTATCATACCATAAATCATTTACAATAGTGATAAACTCGACTGTTGCTCTTCTATTTTGAGCTTGTGTAACAACCTCTTTTTCGTAATCTAAAATTATTGACATATTGAAAATTAAAATAAATTTCAGGCAAAAGTATTTCTTTTTTACTGAATACGAAATCGATTTCGTAAAGTTTTCGTAAATAAAAAAATCCTGATAAATTATCAGGATTTTAATTATTGTAATATTTAAATGCTATCTAAAAGCATAACGCTCTCTTTCTCCATCTAAATTTATAACTTCTATGTAAATTGGGTTACCAACTCCAAAAGACGCATCAATTTCTTTTACTGCTTCACTTGCATTTAAAACTGGTTTCTTATTAATTTTGGTAATAATATACCCTTCCTTTACACCATAATAATTAAGATTTTTATTCTGATTGGTCATTATTCTAGCTCCTCCAGGAATATCGAATTTTTTAATTTCTTTTTTAGAAACGTCTTTTAAAACTACTCCTAATTTTCTAGAAACATAAGCATCTTTTTTACTTAATTTTATACTCTTAGTCATTTTTTCTCCATCTCTATCAATCGTAATATTCACTAGATCCCCTGGTCTTTTTGCTGTTAATTGACCTCTTAACTCAGAAAATTTAGAGATTTTTACATCATTTACCTTTTTGATAACATCACCAGCTTTTAAGCCTCCTTTTTGGGCACCTCCATCATCACTAACTCCGCCAATTAAAACACCTTCTATATCACCATCTTCTTGGTTTATGTTGATTCCTAAAATAGCTTCTTGCACGGTACCAAATTCTAATAAATCATCTACAACTTTTTTAGCAATATTAGACGGAACTGCAAAAGAATAGCCAATAAAAGAACCTGTCTTAGAAGTAATTGCTGTGTTTATACCCACTAACTCACCACGTGTATTTACCAAGGCTCCTCCACTATTTCCTGGATTTACCGCTGCATCTGTTTGAATAAAAGAATCTGTAGACCTAGTTCCTTCTAAATCTCTGCCTTTTGCACTCACAATACCTGCTGTTACTGTAGATGTTAAATTATAAGGATTTCCTACTGCCAAAACCCATTCTCCTATCTTTATATTGTCTGAATTTGCAAACGGAATATAAGGTAAATCAAAATCTACATCAATTTTTAACAAGGCAATGTCATTCTCTTTATCCGTACCTATTAATTGTGCTTTATATTTTTTTCTATTATTTAAGGTGATTTCTATATCAGACGCTCCATCAATAACATGATTATTAGATACAATATAACCGTCTTGCGAAATAATTACACCACTCCCCGTACCAACTTGCTCAAATTTTCTGGTTCCGTTACTATTACCAAAGAAAAGATCTATTGGGCTAGATTGTGTTCTAATCGCAGTATTTTTAACATGAACCACGGCATGCACCGTATTTTCTGCTGCAACCGTAAAATCTACAGAATTGGCTATTGCATTTGCATTGTTTAATGCAGGGTTATAGTTTGCCGTAACCGTTTTTATGGGGTGAGAAAAGCTTCTTTCTATAACCACATTTTCATTAAATAGCATTTTATATCCGCCTAAAGTGATAGCGCCTCCTAAAATTGCCATTCCTAATAAACTTAGTACTTTTTTCATGATTTTAAATTTTTATTACTCAAAGATACAATTATAACAATTTCAAAAAATCTGTTTAACTTGATTTTAACTGACTTTAACCGCTTTTTAACAGTGCTTTTTTATTCTTTAAATTCCTATATTTGTGCTAATGAATTTAGACTTTTATAAATACCAAGGAACCGGAAATGATTTTGTTATGATAGATAACAGAACTCTAACTTTTCCAAAAGAAAACATTGCCCTTATAGCGAAACTTTGTGATAGAAATTTTGGTGTTGGTGCAGATGGCGTTATCTTAATTGAAAACGATACCGATTTCGATTTTAGAATGATTTATTTTAATGCTGATGGAAGTGAAACTTTCTGCGGAAATGGTGGCAGATGTGCAGTTGCTTTTGCAAAATATTTAGAAATCATCAACTCAAAAACAAGTTTTATAGCTGTTGATGGTTCGCATTTAGCTACAATTGAAAATGGAATTGTTTCTTTAAAAATGATAGATGTTGATGAAATTAAGGTAAAGGAGAATTCAGTTTTTGCATATACTGGCACACAACATCATGTAGAATTAGTCGATAATTTAGATAATTTTCCTGTTTTTGAAAAAGGAAAAGAAATAAGATATTCTTATAGTGCTCCTGGAAGTAATGTGAATTTTGCACAGAAAATTAATGAGACTACTTTTAGAGTAAGAACCTACGAAAAAGGTGTTGAAAATGAAACTTTAGCTTGCGGAACCGGAGTGACAGCAGTTGCTATTGCTATGCACAAAACAGGAAAAACAACAAGTAATTTAATTTCTTTACCTGTTGAAGGTGGAAATTTAGAGGTTTCTTTTTCTGAAAAGGATGGAATTTACACAAATGTATTTTTAAAAGGACCTGCTACTTTTGTTTTTAAAGGAGAAATTTCTTTTTAAATCTTTATCTCAAAAAATGGTATCCTTTTGACGCTGACATTCACTACAAATAACGATTATGAGTATTTTAAAAAATCTTTTTAATACAAAAAAAGACCAAACTGAAATATTTCCGAAAGAAAGTAATGAAGGAAATGTGAAAATTGAAAACAATCAAATTATTTGTACAGATAATAAAGGAATACATAGTTGTACTGTAAACTTAAAAGATTTACAATATGCATATATCACTATTAAAAGGAATCAATTAGCCCATCTTTTCCTTTTTGATTACCATCAAAATTTCATCCCTGTTAACTATACCGGATTCAGTAAAATGTACCAAGAGTTAACTGCTAAGTTTGATTTTAATAATCCTATTTTTTTTGAAAATATTGTAAAAACAACCGTTTTAAAAAAAGAAATTTGGAGAAAACAATATACTCCTACTTTTGAAATACTAAAGTATGATGATACCGATTATAACCAAGGGTTTGAAGTGCAGTCTCAACCCAAGCAATTCATTTCTTGGGATACTTCGTATGAGGAATTAGAAAAAAATAAAAATACTTTATTTAAAAAATCACCTTACGGACAAAAATTGCTAAAATTTAATGCTCCTGTACGTATTGGAAATATTCTTTTAAAAGATTTTAGTGCTTATTTTGAAAACGATAGAACTGATGTTCCTGTTCTACACTTTTACACACATTGTTTTAATAGTATAGCGACTGATGAAAGTTATACACAGCTAAAGAAAATTTTAAACAAAGATTTAGCTAACAGTAGAATGAATACCGGTTATGAAAGAGCAGATCAAAAAAATATAACTTTCAATTTAAAAGGAATGCACTTATCAATTTGTTATACCTATGACAGTGATTGGCATTTTAATGGTGGTTATACTTCTTTATCTATAGAGAATAAAAGAGAATACCCAGAATTACTGCGTAATGAAAGTTACGAAGAACGGATGGTTATTTATGATTTCTTATTATTAAACGGAAATATTACCATTTCTGGTGATTACAGGAAAAATAAGAGGATAAAAATCAGACCAGAAAAAATAAATTTTCAATTTAAAGACAGTACCATTATTTGGATTGATGATAAAAATAAAAAAATAGGTTTTTCTAGTAATAACTTAGCACAATTATTTGATATTACTGAAATAAATTCATTCTGTATTCAAAATATTTTACCGGCAAAAGGAAGTGGTGGTGCTTACCTAGAAATAATAACAGATAATAAAAAATACAACCACTCTATTTTTTATGAAGCTTGTAATTTCTTTGATAAATACGCTTTAAAAATAGAGAAAGTAACAGGGAAAAAAGTAGTTTTTGCTAAAGAGTACCATGATTGTTAATCAAAAACTAAAGCTCTTTCTATGCAACTCTAAGCTGTATAAGATTATTATTTTACTTATTTTGCATTCTATAATCTAAATGCCTGTAAAATTTTCTAACAAGAAAACTAATTTTAGAAAAAATATGACTTTAAACGGTAAAAAAATAACATTACGCGCTTTAGAACCCGAAGATTTAGACTTTCTATATCAAATAGAAAATAACGAGTCTTTTTGGGAAATTAGCCACACACAAACTCCTTTTTCTAAATTTATTCTAAGACAGTATTTAGAAAACGCACATTTAGATATTTACGAAGCAAAACAACTACGTCTATTAATTGAAGAAACTGAGACAAAGAAACAACTAGGAATGATTGATTTATTCGATTATAACCCGATGCATAAAAGAGCAGGAATTGGTGTTTTAATCCATCCAGAATTTGAAAAACAAGGATTTGCATCCGAAGCACTCTCTGTTTTAATTCAATATGCTTTCTCTACTTTAAATATGCATCAGTTGTATGCCAATATTATAACTGATAATTCTAAAAGTATCTCGCTTTTTAAGAAACATAACTTCAATAAAGTAGGTATAAAAAAAGATTGGATATTATCCGAAGGAAAATTTAAAGATGAAGTTTTATTTCAGTTGATAAAAGACTAATTTCGCTATTCTAAAAAAATTAAAAACTTTGGGTAAAAAATTTATATACGCAGTTATTGCTACCGTTATTTTTATTGGTGGAATTATAGGATATCAATATTATCAAAAAATATTTGGAAAATCGATCACAAAAGACACAGAGCTTTTTATCTACTCTTCTGACAGCTTAATTGATGTAAAAGAAAAAATTACTGACTTTTCTACAAATACAAATACTTTTCTTCTAGTAGCTGCTAAGAAAAACCTTTCGAAACCAAAACCAGGTAGATATATTCTAAAAGAAGGAATGTCTAACAACGAGTTGGTAAACCTTTTAAGAAGCGGTAACCAAACACCTGTAAAATTGTCTTTTAATAACCAAGATACTTTAGAAAAATTAGCAGGTAGAATTGCAGAACAATTAGAAGCAGATTCAATTACCCTACTAACTGCTTTTAAAGACATAAATTTCTTATCTAAAAACAACCTGACAGAAAAATCTGTATTGCAAATTTTTGTTCCAAATAGTTATCAGTTTTACTGGACTGTTTCTGCAGAAAACTTTAGAGACAAAATCTTTGTAGAATACAATCGTTTTTGGAATGAAAGTAGACTACAAAAAGCAAAAGCATTAGAATTAACAAAAGAAGAAGTAATCACTTTAGCTTCTATTGTACAAAAAGAAACTGCAAAAAACATAGAAAGACCAATTGTTGCTGGTTTGTATTTAAATAGATTAAAAAAAGGTTGGCCTTTGCAAGCAGATCCTACAATTATATATAGTGTTAAAGAACTTAAAGGTCAGGATTATGTGGTAAAAAGGGTATTGACCGCAGATTTAGAAATAAACTCTCCTTACAACACCTATAAATTTAAAGGCTTACCACCTACGTTAATTTCTATGCCAGATATTTCATCTATTGACGGCGTTCTAAATGCGGAAAAACATGACTATTTTTATATGTGTGCTAGTGTAGAAAAATTAGGGTATCATGCTTTTGCAAAAACACTTTCTCAACACAATAGAAATGCGGCAAAATATCATCAATGGATGAATAAACAAAGCATAAATAGATAGTTATTACCATTTTTAATAATTGAATTTGATGAACAAAAAAAACATTTCTTTTTACCTTTTAATTATCTGTTCGTTTTCTTTGTGTGCACAAAACTCATCATTTTATAAAAAATCTGATACCCTAAACACAAAAAGAAAAAATGCCATTATTATTACAGAAAGTGTAATGACTGGGGGAGCATTAATTGGTTTAAACCAACTTTGGTACAAAGATTATCCGCGTTCTGGTTTTCATTTTAAAAATGATAATGGCGATTGGAAGCAAATGGATAAATTTGGGCATTTTATGACTTCTTATTATATTGGTAAAATAGGAATGGAAGTTTTAGATTGGGCTGGTGTTTCTAAAAAAAATCAATTAATTTACGGAGCAACCTCTGGTTTTGCTTTTTTAACCGCTGTAGAAGTATTAGATGGTTTTTCTGATGAATGGGGAGCATCACCAGGAGACATTCTTGCAAATGCAGCAGGTACAGGATTGTTGGTAGGACAAGAATTACTTTGGAACGAGCAACGAATTACAGTAAAATACTCTTTTCATCAAACAGGTTTTGCAAAACAACGACCAAATACCTTAGGTGAAAACTATTTACAACAAGCTTTAAAAGATTATAACGGCCAAACTTATTGGCTTTCTACCAATATTTGGTCTTTTAACAAGAAAAGTTCGTTTCCAAAATGGTTAAATGTAGCTTTAGGATATGGGGCCGAAGGCATGCTTTATGGAAATTCAAACGGAGTAACCTCTGTACAGCAAGATCCTTACAGACAATTTTACCTAAGTTTAGATCTCGATTTAACAAAAATAAAGACAAATTCGGAATTCCTAAAATCTGTCTTTTCTGTTGTAAACTTCATAAAAATACCTGCTCCTACTCTTGAAATTAATAGCAAAGGAGCTTTAACGTTTCATTATCTATATTTTTAGTAAAATTTAACATATTGATTATCAGTATAATTAAATTTGTGTTATACATTTGCACCCGCAAAACAGAAATATTCAATTTATCAAAAAGTTTTTATTTTTAAGTATCGTATTTTTAGGATTTATCAACGCAATTTCTATTGATAAAAAAATAGGTACTCATAACAAAGTTACTTTCCCCAAATTTATTGATTATAATATCCCCTATCTACAAAAAGACTTTGTAGGCTTTAAAGAAGCATTAGCTTTTAAAGAATCTCAAGGAAGTTATACGGTTGTAAATACATTAGGCTATTTAGGAAAATATCAATTTGGTAGAACTACTTTACATCGGTTTGAAATTTACAATACAGCAGCGTTTTTAAAAGATCCAGAATTACAAGAAAAAGCATTTAAAGCTTTGTGTAAAGTAAATAAATGGATTTTAAGAAAAGATATTAGACGCTCTGTAGGAAAAATCATAAACGGCACTAAAATTACCGAATCTGGTATATTAGCAGCAGCTCATTTAAGTGGTGCTGGAAATGTAAAAAAATATTTAAGAAGTAATGGCGTAGAAGGATTTTCTGATGCTTACGGAGCTTCTATAAAGAATTATTTAAAGAAATTTGGTGGATATAATGTTTCTAATATTATAGCAGACCAAGATGCTACAGTTGTTAATAGTTAATTGACATAGTACAACCAAAATTAAAAAAATTAATACATTTTTTCATATACAATACCCAGTGGTACGGGTTATTTCTTTTAAAACAAAATAACTTTCTAAAACACCAATATTCTCAATTTTAGAAAGTTTTAGTCTTACAAACTCATGATATTCATTTAGACTTCCTAAATTAATTTTTAAAAAAAAATCTACCTTACCAGCCATGTGGTAACATTCTTGTACTTCTTTTAAACCTTTAATTTGCTTTTCAAATTTATCTATAAAACCTTCATCATGGTATCTTAATGAAACCATACAAATAGCTGTAATAGGAATATTTAAAAGGTTTTTATCTATAAGCGCAACGTACTTTTTAATATACCCACGTTTTTCTAACCTCCTAATACGCTCATATACTGGAGAAGGCGTTAGATTAAGCATCTCTGCCACCTCTTTTGTTGTTTTTTTAGAATCTTCTTGAAGAATTCTTAAAATATTTAAATCTGTCTCGTCTATTTTTTCCATATAAAGATAAAATCACTTATTAAGGGTTACTTCTATCCATGTAAAAGTAATTAATATAAAAATAACAATTAATAAAAGATAAAAATACTTATTTTTTAATTAAACTAAGTAAAATTAACTTTATAATTAATCAAATATTTAATTTTATACTTTTAAAATAGGATTAAAGATGGATAAAGAAATTATTTTAATAACAGGATCTAGTGGTCAATTAGGCACTGTTTTAGCAGAGAAATTACAGAAAAAATATGGTATTGAAAATATAATTGCAACAGATCTAAGAGAAAATCCCACATTTAATGGTGTATTTGAAACGCTAGATGTTACAGACTTTAAGGCAATAGAAGCAACTGTATTAAAATATAAGATTACTCAAATATACCACTTGGCAGCTATTTTGTCTGCAAATGGTGAAAAACATCCATTAAGTACTTGGGACATAAATATGAAAACTTTATTTAATGTTTTAGAAGTATCTAGAATTCATAAAATAAGTAAAGTATTTTTCCCTAGTTCTATTGCTGTCTTTGGTAACAATATAGAACGCTCTAATACACCACAGTCTTCTAACTTAACACCTTCTACAGTATACGGAATTAGTAAAGCTGCTGGAGAAAATTGGGGGAAATATTATTTTGATAAATACGACTTAGATGTACGCTCATTAAGGTACCCTGGTGTTATTGGTTATCAATCTTTGCCAGGTGGCGGAACAACAGACTATGCAGTAGATATTTTTCATAAAGCTGTTAAGAATGAAGATTTCGAGTGTTTTTTGAGCTCTGAAACGATGCTACCAATGATTTACATGGATGACGCTATAAGAGCCACGTTAGAATTAATGGAAGCTCCAAAAGAAAAAATTACAGTAAGAACATCTTATAATATATCTGGTTTAAGCTTTACTCCTAATCAATTAGCTTCATCAATAAAAGAAAAATATTCTAGTTTAAAAATAAACTACAAGCCAGATTTTAGACAAGAAATTGCCAGTTCTTGGCCAATGAGTATAGATGATACTCAAGCGAGAAAAGACTGGGACTGGAAACCAAAGTTTAATATAAAAACTTTAACAGAAACAATGTTAAAAAATTTAGAACTTAAATATAATAATAACCTTATAAATTCATAATACAATGTACGGCACTATAAAAAACGATTTAAAAAAAGAACTAGAAACTATAAAATCTAATGGTCTTTTTAAGAGTGAACGTATATTGACCTCTAAACAAGGAGCAAATATCAGCACAGTTAACCAAGACAATGTTCTTAATTTTTGTGCCAATAATTATTTAGGACTTGCATCACATCCAGACGTACTAGAAGCAGGAATAAATGCTATAAAAACACATGGTTTTGGTCTTTCTTCTGTTCGATTTATTTGTGGAACACAAGATATTCATAAAGAATTAGAAGAAAAAACTGCCGCTTTTTTAGGAATGGAAGATTGTATTTTATATGCTGCTGCTTTTGATGCTAATGGAGGCTTATTTGAACCTTTACTTTCTGCTGAAGATGCTGTTATTTCTGACGCTTTAAACCACGCTTCTATTATTGATGGTATTCGTCTTTGTAAAGCAAAAAGATTTAGATATTCTCATAACAACATGGCAGATCTAGAAGAACAATTAAAACAAGCTAGCTCGTCTAGACGTAGATTAATTGTTACAGATGGTTCATTTTCTATGGATGGAACCATTGCTCAATTAGATAAAATTTGTGATTTAGCAGACAAATATGATGCTTTAGTAATGATTGACGAGTGTCATTCTACTGGTTTCATTGGTGCTACCGGAAGAGGTGTACACGAACACCATAACGTAATGGATAGAGTAGATATTATTACAGGAACTTACGGAAAAGCTTTAGGTGGTGCTTCTGGTGGTTTTACTGCTGCAAGAAAAGAAATAGTTGATATTTTAAGACAAAATTCTAGACCTTATTTATTTTCAAATACGTTGGCTCCGGCAATTGTTGGTGCTACATTAAAAGTATTAGATAAAATAACAAAATCTACAGATTTACGAGATAAGCTAGAGCAAAACACGATGTATTTTAGATCTGAGATGACAACAGCTGGTTTTAACATTGTAGAAGGTACCCACCCAATTGTACCAATTATGCTTTATGATGCTAAAATTGCACAAGAATTTGCAAAACTCTTGCTAGATGAAGGCATTTATGTTATTGGTTTTTTCTTTCCGGTTGTACCTAAAGGAAAGGCAAGAATTAGAGTTCAATTGTCTGCAGCACATTCAAAAGAAAATATTCAAAAAGCAATTAAAGCTTTTGTAAAAGTTGGAAAAAAGTTAAGTGTTATTTAATCATTCTAAAAATGACATAAGTATTTTCAATCATATAGAAATTTAAACGAAGTAGACATAAAAAAATAATCCCCCTTTTTCTTTTCATAAAAAAACACTTAAATTTTAACAATATTTAAGTGTTTTTTTTAAAATAAATCTATAAATATCAATTATAACTTACACCAAACGTAATTTATAATAATTAACTCCATTATATTATTTGTGTATAATAAAAATAGCTGGTTTTTTATGTAAATCTGGTTGTTGATGTTTCCAATCTTTAATCATCATCGTTTTAATATATTCTGATGGCAAGGTAATATCTGCCGCAATACATAAATTGGTTGTTGGTGATAAAGCAGCTTTTAAATCTGCTAACATTTTATCATTTCTATAAGGTGTCTCTATAAAAATTTGAGACTGATTTTTATCTTGAGAAATTTTTTCTAACTCTTTTATCGTTTTTTTTCTATCAGATTTATCAATAGGTAAATACCCGTTAAAAGCAAAATTCTGTCCATTCATTCCAGAACTCATCATTGCCATAATAATAGACGATGGGCCAACCAAAGGAATTACTCTAATATTATTTTCGTGCGCTAGTTTAACAATACTTGCTCCCGGATCTGCAATTGCCGGCACACCTGCTTCAGACAATAAACCTACATTAATTCCTTCTTTACAAATATCTAAATATCTAGATGTTTCTATTTCCTCCGCATATTTATCTAACAACATTAATTGTAGTGAAGGCTGTGATTTTTTAGGCGAAATTTTCTTAATAAATCTTCTTGCTGATTTTTCATTTTCAACAATATAGTAATCAATCTGTTCAACTACTTTTTTTACTGATAAAGGCATTACTTCTAGAGGTTCAGTTTCACCTAAAGTAGTGGGGATTAAATAAAGTTTACCAATCATTTTATATATTTTAGACACGTATTTCACGAATTTACACAAACTAAAAACGTAGAAATAATATTTTTATTTTTTTTGATATTTATTATACAGATTTCTCACTGATAAAATGGACTTTTTCTTTAAGACAAATTACTTGCAATAGCATTACAAGCATCGTCTAACATTTTATACACATTTTCAAAACCTTCGTTACCTCCATAATATGGATCTGGAACACTTAAATTTTTAGTAGGTTGTGTTTCATTTAAAATCATTCTTACCTTCTGCTCATCAGCATTATTTCTGGCTAATGAGAGTATGTTCTGATAATTACTATCATCCATGGCAAAAATTATATCAAATTCATCAAAATCTTTTACAACAAATTTTCTTGCTCTTTGCTTAGTAATGTCAATTCCATACTTTTTAGCAACTTCTATAGAGCGCTCATCTGGAAGTTTACCTATATGATATGCAGCTGTTCCTGCAGAATCTACCAAAACAGTATTCAAATTTACTTTAGATTGTAAAATACCTTCTGCTAAAGGAGAACGACATATATTTCCCAAACAAACCATCAATACTTTATGCATAAAAATAATTTTTGATAAAAATAAGAAACAATTACGCTCTTAAAAAATTTAAGAGCGTAAAATTAAAATATGAATAAGTTCTTTGAAGTTTTCTTTTTAGAAAGTCAACTTTTTAGTTAAATCGTCTACGTACTTTTTAAACTGCTTATCGGTTTCTGTTAAATTATCTACCGTTTTACAAGCATGTAATACCGTTGCATGATCTCTTTGCCCTATTTGATTACCAATACTTGCCAAAGAAGTCTTTGTTAATCTTTTAGCAAAAAACATAGCTAACTGGCGTGCTTGTACAATATGACGTTTACGAGTTTTAGATTGTAAGGTTGCCACATCCATATCAAAATATTTAGAAACTTCTTTCTGAATATAATCTATAGAAACTTCTTTTTTGGTGTTTTTTACAAACTTATCTACAATCTGTTTTGCCAATTCTACAGAAAACTCTCTTCTATTAAAAGAAGCTTGTGCAATCATAGAAATAACAACACCTTCTAATTCTCTAACGTTCGATTTTATATTTTTAGCAATATATTCTACAATATCTTCTGGCATTTCCACACCATCTCTGTACAATTTATTTTGTAAAATAGAAATTCTAGTTTCATAATCTGGTGCTTGTAACTCCGCAGATAATCCCCATTTAAAACGAGATAATAAGCGTTGTTCAATATCTTGCATGTCTACAGGGGCTTTATCCGAAGTTAAAATTACCTGTTTTCCATTTTGATGTAAATGGTTAAAAATATGGAAGAATACATCTTGTGTACCGGCTTTACCAGATAAGAATTGTACATCATCTATAATTAACACATCTATCATTTGATAGAAATGAATAAAATCATTTCTTGTATTTGATTTTACAGAATCTATAAACTGTTGTGTAAATTTTTCTGAAGAAATATATAAAACAGTCTTGTCTGGATATTTATCCTTGATATCCACACCAATAGCGTGCGCCAAATGTGTTTTACCTAACCCAACACCACCATAAACTAATAATGGATTAAAAGAGGTTCCTCCTGGCTTATTTGCTACTGCCATACCCGCAGAACGTGCCAATCTATTAGAATCTCCTTCTATAAAGTTTGCAAAACTATAATTAGCGTTTAATTGAGATTCTATTTTTACTTTTTGCAATCCTGGAATTACAAAAGGGTTTCTTAATTCTCTTTTATTAGACTCTAAAGGAACTGTTACTCTTTGTGGTTTTAATGGATCTCTATTTGAACTTGGAATTTTAACAATTTGCGGTCTATTACTGCTATAATTGTTTTCCATTTTTACATCGTAAATCAATTTAGCATCGTTCCCTAATTGTTTTACTAAAGCAACACGTAATAATTTAATATAGTGCTCTTCTAGCCACTCGTAAAAAAATTTACTAGGCACCTGAATAGTCAACGCTTCACCAGAAAGTTTTACCGGTTTTATTGGTTCGAACCAAGTTTTATATGCTTGCGGTTTTATGTTATCTTTTATAAAAGACAAACATTCATCCCAAACTGAGTCAGCATTTATAATCATTTAATTTTAGCGATTTTTTGTGTTATAATTAGGGTTTAAAAAGGGCTTATGATGCCTTTTTTAAGGTGGTACAAAAATGTGAATAAAATTCAGTATAAAAAAATCAATTTGCTATTGATTATTAACTATTTTTTACGTAGAATACACAAAACACTAATTAATTATATCACTTGAAAAAATCTATAACAAAAACTAGAATCCGATATTCAGAAACCGATCAGATGGGGGTTGTGTATCACGGTAATTACGCGCAATTTTTTGAACTAGGCCGCACAGAATGGATGCGATCTTTAGGGGTTACATACAAAGATATGGAATTAAGCGGGATAATGCTTCCTGTTATTTCTATAAATTTTAAATTTATAAAATCGGCCTTGTATGACGATGTTTTAACCATAAAAACAATATTGAAAAAGAAACCAATGGTTAAAATTGAGTTTGAGTATGAAATTGTAAATCAGAATGACGAGCTCATTTGTACAGGAAGTTCTGTTTTAGCTTTTATGAATTCTAAAACGATGAAACCAACTCGCTGTCCAGATCATTTATTAAAAGGTTTGGGGTATTAACAGTTTAATAAAAAAAAGGCTTTTCTTAAACTAAACTATTACTCTAATTCTTTAATATCAACTTTATATAAAGTATCGAAAATAGTATAAATTGCTTGTGCATCTTTTTTTCTGATAGAAATGGTGTACTCGCAATTCATTTCTAATTTTTGATTGGTAATCTCAATATTTTTCTCTTTGACAACTCTTTGTACAGCATTCATCATATCGTACTCAAAAGTTAACTTATAAAAAATATTGATGGTTTTTTCTAAAATATCAGCAGCTTCTAAACTAATTTGAGCAGACGTTTTGTACGCAGAAATTAAACCTCCAACACCTAATTTTGTACCTCCAAAATAACGGACAGAAACAATTAAAACATTCGTTACTTCAAATGATTGTATTTGACCATAAATAGGTAAACCTGCAGAATTATTAGGTTCTCCATCATCATTTGCTCTAAATTTTACATCTTCAATACCTAATTGATAGGCATAACAAAAATGACGTGCAGCATGATGTTTCTTTCTTAAATCTTCTAAATGTTCTTTTACATCTTCTTCTGATAAAACAGGAAAAACATATCCAAAAAACTTAGATCCTTTTTCTTTAAAAAGGGTTTCTTCAGATGGTTTTTCTATTGTTTTATAAACGTCTTCTAACATATTAAGCAATGGTTACTATAACAATTCCTACAATTGCCAAAATAACTCCTATTTTATTTTTTAAACTAAATTTTTCTTTAAATAAAAGTAATCCAACCAAGGTAGATACTACTACAACAGATACATTATTTATGGTAAACAAAGTAGAACTTTCAATTCCTGCTGTTTGCATTGCTTTAATTAAAAATACAATGGTAAAGTAATTAGGAACTCCTAAAATAATACCTGCAATTATATTTTTAAATTCAAAGGGTTCTTTTTTCTGAATCGTTTTAATTAATAAAATTAGCAATCCAAATATTGCTGCAAAACCAAATAAACTGCCAGAAAAAAGAGATGCTTCATTTTTCTGAACAAAATTAACTTCTACATATTTAAGAGTTGTATCTATAGCTCCAGAACCAAAAAAGAGTAATATAGGAAATAATAATCCTGCTTTTTTTAAGCTATTCTTAGCTTCTTTAACAGACGCTAAATAAACTGAAATTAAGGCAATTAAAACACCAATAATTTTTAAATAAGTAACAGATTCATCATATAAAACAATGCCAAAAACTACAGGAATAACCACAGACATTTTACCTGCAACCGAAGCTACTGATACTCCGTTTTGTTGTGCTGTATTTGCCATTACAAAAAAGATAGAAACAAACAAAGCTCCTAAAACAATAGCACCAAAAAACCATGGTTTCTCAGGAATCTCATTCAAAGAAAAAGTAATTTCCGACAAACCAAACCCCAAACCAAAAGCCACTAAATAATTTACTACAATTGCTTTTAAAGTATCAATTTTATAAATATCAAAATATTTAAAGATAACAAATAGTGAGGTTGAAAAAAGAACACTGAAAAGTAAATAAATCAAAATAAAAGTTTCTTTTTAACAAATAACTCTGTTACCTCTTCTTTACCAGGAATTAAATTCCAAGTATGGATGCCTAAGGTATTTGCAGAAACTGTATTTTCTTTAGTGTCATCTATAAAAAGTGTTTCTTCTGCTATTAAATTATTCTCATTCAACACAAATTCATAAATATCAACATTCGGTTTTCTTAAATGAATTTCGTGGGTTAAATAAAATTGTTCAAAACAAATTTTAAAGGAGTTGTAAAACTCCATTCCAACATTATTTTGAATCCAAGAAATATGTAAATCGTTGGTATTGCTTAATAAAAATAATCTATACTTTTTACTTTCTGCTAATTCCTGAATAAACTTTAATCGGTTTTTTGGAAAATCTAATAGAATAGAATTCCATGCTTTTACCAATTTTTCTTTTGGAACGTTAAATTTCGCTTCAAAAAAAGCAACAAATTCTTCTGTAGAAATTAAACCCATTTCATACTCATTTAAAATAGGTAAACTAGCTTCAGATTCTTGCGAAATTCCTAAATCTAGTAATTCCTTTGCAAAACGTTTTTTATCTAGGTTGATAAAAATATCACCAAAATCGAAAATAAGATTTTTAATCATTTAAATATATTTTTAAAACATCTGTTTTAATGTTTAGTTCTTCTTTAGCTACTTTCTTAAAAACAGGTGCCTTTACTCCTACTTTAAATGTGGTTTCTCCTGTAAAAACCTTCGCTTCATCCCAAAGATTTTCATCTATAAAAGTTTGTAAAGTTTGACTACCTCCTTCTATAATTACAGACTGAATTTGGTGTTTTTGTAAAACATCGCAAACTTGTTTTGCTATATTATTTTGAAAATCAATTGCTTCAAAAATGATGTTTATTATTTCAAGGGATTGAAACCCATTGCTATTCAGTATTTTTTTATCACAAATAACAATCGTCTTTACACTTCCGTCAAAAACATTGCTGTTTTTCGGAATTCTTAAAGTACGATCTAAAACAATTCTAACAGGGTTATGCCCCGTCCAACTCCTTACATTTAACTTCGGGTTGTCTGCAATAACCGTATTTGTCCCTACTAAAATTGCGTGTTCTTCTGCTCGCCATTTATGGACTAATTGCTGAGAGTATGGATTGGAAATCCAAACTGGTTTCTGCTCATCTTTTGTTAAAGGAGCAACAAATCCGTCTCTAGTTTGCGCCCACTTTAAAATAATATAAGGTCTTTTTTTATTTTGAACCGTAAAAAAACGTTTGTGATGTGCTTTGCATTCGGCTTCTAAAACACCTACAGTAACATTAATTCCTGCATTTTTAAGTCGTTCAATTCCTTTACCAGACACCAAACTATTAGAATCTATACAACCAATAACAACATTCTTTAGTTGATGTTTTACTATTAAATCTGCACAAGGAGGCGTTTTACCAAAATGAGAACAAGGCTCTAAAGTTACATAGATAGTAGCTTCTTTTAAAAGATACTTGTCTTTTACGGCATTAATTGCATTTACTTCTGCATGATTACTACCATAAGCAGATGTAAAGCCTTCTCCAATAATTTTATTTTGATATACCACAACTGCACCAACAGAAGGATTAGGACGAGAAGTACCTATTCCGTTTTTGGCAATTTGCAAACAACGTTTTATGTAAGTTTTATGATCGATAACTATAAATTAAAATTTTATTTCCTGAATTTGATCTATCGGATATACACTAGAATACCCAAAAACCTTGTATTTTAAATCTCCTGTAAATTGCACTTTTATAGATTTATTTAAAAATGAATTTAACAAGCCTCCTAATATTCCGTTTTTGTTATTGTCAAACACTTTTCTTGCAGGAATAACTACCGTTAACGGAATAGAAAATTCCTTTTTTGCTGGCACTTCAAATTCATCTGAAGAAACCTGAGCAACTTCCGCTCCATTAATAATTACCTTAATTTCATCCGTAGAAAGTACACCAGCAACATCATTAGGGTTTTCAAAAAAAGCTGCTGCTTTTAAACGAATAGTATCTCCTTTAAAAGAAGTTACCTTTACATTATCTACCTTTATAAAAATGGGTTTTTCTCTTACAGAACAACTTGTAATTAATGTAAAGAAAAGTATAAAATATAAAAGATTTTTCATGTTCAATTTTTAAAAAAATAGGTAACTTGCTCCTGCAAAAATACAGTAATAAATGACAAATTCAGATTTTATCATAAGAGAAATTCAACCTAAAGACAACCCACAATTGGCAATTGTTATTAGAGAAGTACTTTTAGAAATGGGTGCGCCAAAAATTGGTACTGCTTACGAAGATAAAGCAACAGATTTAATGTTTGAAAAATATAACACACCTAATTCTTTTTACTATGTTGTAGAGCATAATAACAAGGTAGTTGGAGGCGTAGGAATTGCACAATTAGATAATTTTGAAGGGAATACGTGCGAGTTACAAAAAATGTATTTTTTACCGATAACACGAGGAAAGGGTTTGGGTTCTAAATTAATAAATACTTGCTTAGAAAAAGCAAAAACAATTGGTTTTGAAAATTGTTATTTAGAAACTATGCCTTATATGAATGCTGCACAAGCATTGTACAAAAGGAATGGCTTTGTAAATCTTGATAAGCCTATGGGAAATACCGGACATTATTCTTGCCCTGTTTGGATGCTAAAAAAATTATAAAATTTTGATTTACACTATTCTTTTATCTGTTCACCTTTTACTCTTTAGTTGGGCTTTTTACAATATTTTATATTTTGGTGTAAAACCGTCTAAATCTTTAAGCTGGATTTTAATTACATTCTTATTTCCATTTATTGGTGTTTTTATTTTTATTTTATTCGGCATTAATAGAAGAAAAATAAAATACTTTGAACTTAAAGAAACTAAAAAAAGGAAAGATTATATTGAAAAGAATCTCAAAAATGAAAAGAATAAAAATGTAGCTTTACTTAAGAGCCACAAAGCCTCTAAAATATCTAATCTAATTTTTAATAACACAAATTTACCACTACAATTAAATAATGATGTTGTTGTTTTAAAAAGCGGAAAAGAAACTTTTGAAGCACTTTATAAAGCCATTAAAAGCGCTACATCATTTATTCATTTACAGTATTATATTCTAGAAAATGGAGAAATTTTAAATAACATAATTACTTTATTAGAAGAAAAACGAAAAGAAAATGTAGAAGTTCGTGTTTTATACGATTCTATAGGAAGCTTTCCGTTAAACAAAAAAACCATACAACATCTTAAAGAAATAGGTGTAGAAATTTACCCAGAAACTCCTTTTAAATTTGGAAGTTTTCTTTTCTCTTTAAATTATAGAAACCATAGAAAAATTGCCATTATAGATAATAAAATTGGTTTTACAGGTGGCGTAAATATTTCTGATGAATATATTACAGAAGACACCAATTTAGGTATTTGGCAAGATGCACATGTACAAATATCTGGTTGTGCAGTAGCAGACTTACACGACACTTTTTTAAAAGATTATTACTACGCAACCGATATCAATTTAAGTCAGAAAGAAAAATACAACACTGTTTGTAACGCTGAAGGAAACACTACAATGCAAATTGTTTCTAGCGGTCCAGATTACAAACAACCGGTTGTAATGCAACAATATTTAAGCCTTATTAATTTAGCAGAAAAAAGTATTTGTGTTTTAAACCCGTATTTTATACCTACGTATTCTATTTTAGAAGCTTTTAAAATTGCTGCTTTAAGCGGAGTAAAAGTTACTTTATTATTGCCTAAAGTTACAGACTCTAAAATGGCGACCTATAGTATGTATTCTTATTTTGAAGGTTTATTAAAAGCCGGAGTAGAAATTTATTTAAGGGACGATTTCTCGCATAGTAAAGTTATATTTATTGATGATGAAATTACCTCTATCGGCTCTACCAATTTTGATTGTAGAAGCTTTGAACACAATTACGAATTAAATGCTTTGATTTTTGATGAAGTAATTACCTCTGAAATTTCTACTGAATTTAACGAAAGAAAAAATTTAGCTAACAAAGTAACTCTAGAAGATTTCTTAAACAGATCTAACAAACAAAAAACACTTGAACGTCTTGCTAGATTTTTAAGCCCTTTATTATAAATTATCTATGACACTTCAAAATTTTCGTATTTTTTTTAATAGTGAATTATCAACGATGTATCCAAAAACAGAAATTGATTCTTTCTTTTTTTTGTTGATAGAAGCAAAACTGAACCTACAAAGAATCGACACCGTTTTAAAACCAGACTTTTTAATTGATGAAAGTATTTTATCAGAATTAAAAAGTATTGTAAAAAGACTTCAAAAAGAAGAACCTATTCAGTATATTTTAGGAGAAACTGAGTTTTATAGTTTACCCTTTTTAGTAGATGAAAACACTTTAATACCAAGACCAGAAACCGAAGAACTAGTAGAATGGGTTGTTAATGAAGTTCTAGAAATAAGAAGTAAGAATCAAGATAAAAACTTAAACATTCTTGATATTGGTACTGGTTCTGGTTGTATTCCTATTTCTTTGGCTAAGAATTTAAATAACGTTTCTATTTCTGCTATTGACGTTTCTTCAGAAGCTTTAAAAAAAGCAAAACAAAATGCAGTTTTAAATAAAGTTGACATTACTTTCTTAGAAATAGACATTTTAAAAGCTAAAGAATTACCTAAAAATTATGATTTCATAATTTCTAATCCTCCTTATGTTAGAGAATTAGAAAAAGTAGAAATCAATAATAACGTATTACAAAACGAACCACATTTGGCCCTTTTTGTTGATGACGAAAACCCTTTAATTTTCTATAAAAAAATTGCAGATTTAGCAAAACAAGACCTTACCAAAAACGGATTGTTATTTTTTGAAATCAATCAATATTTAGGAAAAGAGACCGTAGAAATGCTACAACAAAAAGGGTTTAAAAATATAGAGCTAAAAAAAGATTTTTCTGGTAATGATAGAATGATAAAAGCTGCATATTAAAATAAAAATTAGATCTTATTAAAAACGATTATCACCATCTAATAAATCTCCTATTCCACCTAATACACTACCTTCTCCTCGTTTTCCGCTTCCTGTTCTTGGCGCCATTGCCAAAACTCGTCCTGCCAATCTGCTAAAAGGTAAAGATTGAATATATACCGTTCCTGGCCCTTTTAACGAAGCAAAAAACAATCCTTCACCTCCAAAAACGGTGTTTTTAATACCGCCAACAAACTCAATATCATAATCTACATCTTGGGTAAAACCAACAATACAACCAGTATCTACTTTTAAAACTTCACCAGGTTGTAATACTTTTTTTGCCATGGTTCCTCCTGCATGAATAAAGCTTAAACCATCTCCTTCTAATTTTTGCATAATAAAACCTTCGCCACCAAATAATCCTCTACCTAGTTTTTTAGAGAATTCTACTCCTATAGAAACACCTTTTGCAGCGCATAAAAATGCATCTTTCTGGCAGATGAATTTCCCGCCAAACTCCGTTAAATCAATCGGAATAATTTTTCCTGGATATGGAGAAGCAAATGAGATTTGTTTTTTTCCAACTCCATCATTTGTAAAAACAGTCATAAATAAACTCTCTCCGGTCAAGATTCTTTTTCCTGCAGAAAAAATCTTCCCTAACAAACCCGTTTCTTGATTAGAACCATCTCCTAAAATAGTATTCATTTTAATATGGTCATCCATCATCATAAAAGTTCCTGCTTCTGCAACAACTCCTTCTTGCGGATCTAACTCTATTTCTACAAACTGCATTTCTTCACCAAAAATTCTGTAATCTATTTCGTGTGCATTTTTATTTGATGAGTTTTGTGAGGTTCTATCTTGAAACATAATAGCTATTTTAAGGTTTATATATTAATTAGATGATTTAAGTCTGTTTTTGTTACAAAAACACCTATTATATTTTTATAATTTAATAAAAATACCAGTAACAAAAACAACATTTATAGACAATAATTATTCTATAAAATTAGCGTAAATAAGTAAAAGATTGTTTTAATAACACTAAATTAACCTTTAATTATTTCTATCCTTTCACAAAAATATTACTTTTGATATCAGATAAGTTAAACAGTAATAAATCTAATATTAAAAATAAAAACTATGAAATATTTATCTCCAGAAATAGAAGCTTTTTACAAGAAATTTGAAACTTCAAAACCATTAGCACGTACAAATGTATCTTGTGGTATTTTTCAAGATTGTGATTATAATGAAGAAAGACCTGAGCTATACAAAAAGAAAGACTAATACCAATTAACGTAAAATTACTGATTGAATTTGTTTCTTTTCACTTAGTAACTCAATAGAAAATAGCATCGTAACTGTAACTATTATTCGATTTTTCATTTCTTAAGATGAATACATAATGCAAATTTATGTATCAATCATTTTAAAATTCATTTCTAAGAAACTATTTCTTCACTCTTAAACTCCAATGGAATTGAAATCTAGAAACAACCACTCCTTCTTTATTTTTCCCTTCGGATGTTAAAACAATAACTTGCCCTTCTCCCGTCTTTATAGATGCTTTAATTGCCTCTCTAATTTCATTACCTCCCTTACAAGAAAAAAGAATTCTTCCCGTAGCTTTTTTAAAAAACTGCGCTTCTTGTTTTGTCACTAACATAGATACTTTTACTTTAGAATCATCAATAGCTTTCATTACCAAGACACCTGTTGGCATTTCTGCCGCCATACCTTGTGCTGCCCAAAACATACTTCTAAACGGATTTTGATTCATCCACCTATATTTTATAGAAACTACCACTTCTGTATCTGTAATTGTACGCACTCTTACGCCTCCTAAATATGCTAAAGGCAATTTTACAAGGTTAAAAAGATTGACTTTTCTTGGGGTAAATTTCATTTTATATATTTAATTAATTTTAGAAACTTCTATTAAAGTTGACAAGGTAGTTAAAATAAACGAAACAAAAACTCAATAAAAACAGTAGTTACAAGCCTTTTTTACTGATTTTATGCCACAATAAAAAATGTTAACAAAATGTTAAATAAAAAAATAAACAGTACTATGCTTTGCATAATACCTTCTTAAAGACATATATTTGCATAAGAAAGTATTATATAGTTTATAAATTATGAAACATAATAACGAAAACACCAATGCCTTTTTAATACATATTTCTGCTTTCGCAGGATTTATTTTTCCTTTTGGTAATATAATTACACCATTAATTGCATGGCAAACGTTAAAAGACAGAAGTAGCTTTTTAGATAAACACGGCAAAGAAGCAATTAATTTTAATATCAGTTATTCTCTCTATATTTTTATTTTGACATTATCTTTTATTCCTGTTTTTATTGGTTCAATTTTTAGAAATTTCGATAATCTTAACAACTTTAATCATATTAACATCAATTTTGAGACTTTTAATTTCTTCGGAATTATGGGTATTGCATCTCTAGCAGGAATTGTAGGCATCATTAAAATTGCATTGATAATTATAGCAGCATTAAAAGCTAAAGAGGGAGAAAGTTATAAATATCCTTTCACAATAAAATTTATTAAATAATCATTTAAAATCACAATAAATGAAGATAGAAAACACAAAAGCACAAATGCGAAAAGGTGTTTTAGAGTATTGTATTTTATCCATCTTAAAAAATGGAGATGCTTATACATCTGAAATTTTAAAAACGCTAAAAGGTGCAGAAATGATTGTGGTTGAAGGTACCATATATCCTTTATTAACACGTTTAAAAAACGCAGGTTTATTAACCTATAGATGGGAAGAATCGACCTCTGGACCACCAAGAAAATATTATGTTTTAACAGAAAACGGCGGTCTATTTATAAAAGAATTAGACAAAACATGGAGCAATTTAGTAAGTGCAGTTAACCAAGTAATCAGCAAAAAACCAACCACAAATGAATAAGACAATCAACATAAATTTAGGCGGATTTTTCTTCCACATAGATGAAGTTGCCTATCAGAAATTAAAGCGATATCTAGAATCTATTTCTAGATCGTTAAGCGATGATCCACAAGGAAAAAATGAGATTATTGCAGATATAGAAGCACGTATTAGCGAATTGTTATCAGAAAAAATAACAGACGCAAGACAGGTTATTAATGAAGGTGATATAGAAGATATCATTAAAATTATGGGCCAACCAGAAGATTATGCTGGTGCCGAAGAAGAATATAGTGACGCTAATTATTCTTACACTAGAAATAACACTACCGGAAAAAAATTATTTAGAGATGGTGAGGATAAATTTTTAGGTGGAGTTGCCTCTGGTATTGCTCATTATTTTGATATTGATACCATCTGGGTTCGTCTTGGTTTGTTAGCCCTTTTCTTCGGAGCTGGTTTTGGAGTAATCTTATACATTATCCTTTGGATTTTGTTGCCAGAAGCTAAAACTACGGCAGAAAAACTACAGATGGAAGGTGAACCTGTAAACATCGATAATATCGAAAAAAAGATTCGTGAAGAGTTTACAAATGTTTCTGAAAATGTAGCTGATTTTGCCAACAAAGCATCAGAGAAATTTAAAGACGGAGCCAATGAGTTTTCAGAAAAAATGAATAAGACTTTTTCGGGAAAGACAAAAAAAAATAACGGATTACAAGATTTCATCAACACTATAGGCAAGATTATTCTGGTATTCTTTAAAGTGATTGGTAAGTTTATTGGAATTCTACTGGTATTTATTGCTGGTGCGGTTATTTTATCACTAATTATTGGTGGGTTTTCAATAGGAAGTTTAGAAGTATTAAATGTTAATGGCGAGTTTTTACAATATCCACCATTTTTCTATGATGCTATTTTACCAAAATGGGCACTAACACTTGCTGCTTTTTTATTAATAGGTATTCCTTTTTTAATCTTATTTGTACTGGGTTTACGCATATTATCTAGTAGTATAAAACAAATAAGCAAGCCAACATCACTAACCCTTTTAGGTATTTGGGTAATCGCTTTATTAACCATGATTTTTACAGGAATAGAATACGGAACCTCTCATGTAAATGATGGCCAATTTGTTAAAAAATCATCATTAAATATTGTAGAAAATGATACCGTCTCTTTAAAAATGGTCAATAATGATGAAATCTATTATAAACATAATTTAAAGAGAAGTTCTCGTATACAAGAGGTTGAAATAGACGGAACAAATAAAATATACTCTAATAATGTTAGCGTTGATGTTAAAAAAAGCAATACAGATGAGGGATATATAATTCTTGAAAAAGAATCCTCTGGAAAAACAAGAAATAGTGCAAATGCAAATGCTGAAAAAATTGAATATAAATTTGAAATTATCAATAATACCATTGTTTTAGATGCTTATTATTTGTCTGACTTTAAAAATATTTGGAAAGATGAAGAAATTAATATAACAGTTTATATACCTAAAGGTAGCACTGTTTATTTTGATCATTCTGTAAAAAACTTTTTAAATGACGTAGAGAATCAAACAGATATTTATGACAAAGATATGGTGAATCATCATTTTAAAATGACCGATGAAACCTTACAATGTACAGATTGTGTAGATGATTTAGATGCAGAAGAAGTTATTTAATACAATTCAACCAAAAAAAACAACAATTGAGTAACCAATCATTGATTTTAAGCGTCTATTAAAAGAAATTTACAATCTAATTAAATCCAAACTCATGAAAAATTCAGTATCAAAAATTATCGCAATTCTATTTATAACAACTCTTTTTACATCTTGTAATGTAGATATGATAAATAGAATTAATGGAAATAAAAATGTAATTACCAAAACAAGAAAAATTGCAGATCAATTTACTGGAATAAAAGTAAGCACAGGTTTAGATGTCTACATAACCCAAGGTTCTAACAATAAAGTGACTGTAGAAGCTGATGAAAATTTACACGATATTATTATTACGGAAGTTGAAGATGGTATATTAAAAATATATGCTGATAAAGGAATTTGGAGAGCAGAAGCCAAAAAAGTACATGTTACCATTAAAGATTTAACTCTTTTAATAGCCACAAGTGGAAGTGATGTATATGGAAAAGAAGTTATAGATACTGATGAAATTTCTATCTCAGCTACAAGCGGTGCAGATATAAATATTAAGGTAAACGCAACAAGTGTAGAAACAAATTCTACCAGTGGGTCTGATATTAATATTTACGGAATTACAATAAATCATGCTTCTAACGCAACAAGCGGAAGTTCTATAGATGCTTATGAATTAGAAAGTGAAAACACCATAGCTAAAGTAACTAGTGGAGCTAATATTAATATTTTTGCATCAAAAAAACTAGAAGCTAGAGCAACTAGTGGTGGAGATATTGATTTTAAAGGAAACCCAAAAACAGTTGATAAAAAAACAACTTCGGGCGGAAGTATTTCAAAAAAATAATTAACTTTAATTAAGTAAGCAACCAAACTATGGACTCTTTTTTAGAACCTTTTAGAAAATCTATTTTAATAAAAGTAGTACTGTTTTTAGCGATGTTGTTTTACAACTTTGTTTTAAATGCACAAGTTGATACAAATTCAAACTTATTTAAAACATTAAAAGATAAAGATAGTATTCTATTTGAAAGAGCGTTTAATAATTGTGAAATTGAAAAACTAACCCCAATTATTGCTGATAATTTTGAATTCTATCATGATGTTGGAGGTCTCCAAAATAAGGAACAATTTATTGATGTTATTAAAAAGAACCTATGTACTAACCCAGGAAATAACACCAGACAATTAGTTGATAATTCTTTAGAAGTACATCAATTAAACAATAATGGCATTATTTATGGCGCTATTCAAAAAGGAAAACACACGTTTCAACAAAAACAAAAAGGTGTATTAAAAACTGTTGGAATTGCAGATTTTACACACCTTTGGATTTTAGAAAATAAGATTTGGAAATTAAAAAGGGTGCTGAGTTATAATCACCAACCTTATACCAAATAACAATTTATTAGAAAGCTAACTTCTAATATTTATACTAATACTTGGTTTTATTAGTTTACTTGGTAAGTCGTCGTTTTGTAAAAAACGACGCTTACTTTTTTATATACTATAATTTATTTTACTGGCTTTTCAAAAAATGAATCTGTTAAATTATTTTTACTGATTGCTGCATCTGTAAATACTGCTGCAGGACTTGCTGGTTCTGTTGGCACACCGTTTTCATCAACTTTAAACCAAGTAATTTCTGATGGTAAAATCAATCCGTTTACATTATTCCATTTACCATATTTAATGATATTAAACTTATCACTTGGTTTTTTAGACATAAATGTAGCCGTGTATGCTAACCATTCCATTTTATAAGTTTCTGCATTAAAATACAACTTATAATTATCATCAGGAGAACTACCAATATTAGATTTAAAAGACATTTTATAACCAGGATAATCTACACCATCAAAAGTTAAAGGTGCAATTTTTTCATACGTAATACCTTCATCCGCTAATACAAAAGGCATTGCATAGAAATAAAAGAACAGGTTATGATAAAAAGCAGGGTTACCTTTAAAAGTTCCTTCTTCTGCTTCGTCTAACCAAACATTTTCTCCGTCGTAACCTACAGAATAATTAGGCGCATTAATTACATTTACACGAGATTGTAAATTGATTGTATGTACTTCATCTCCTTTTTTAAAGGATAAAACCTCAGCATTTCTCCAAGTGTCAATTCCGCCGTGAGCTTCAAAAACGTTCCCTAATTCTTCCGGAAAACTTTCTTTTTTAACTTCAACTTTTTGTACTAATTCCTTAACCTCCTTTTTAGCTTCATTCTTACAAGAAATAGCAATAACTACAACTAACAATAAAAGTACTTTTTTCATAATTCGATGATATATTTAAATTCGATACTTTAAGAGTCGTTTTTATTGTAATTCTTTACAAAAGGAGAGGTATTTAAATGTTAAATTATAAATGAATAGGTATTTGCATAAATTATAGTCTCTTAAATTTAAGAAAAATGTCAGGTTGAGCGCAGTCGAAACCTATTTTGAAAATCAATTAGTTCTCGACTGCGCTGCGCTCGAACAGACAGTAAGATTGTTATCCACTAATTTCTATCTTATATTTTAGATTGATACGTATACAAATCATAATATCTGCCTTTTGCAGCAATCAACTCATCATGCGTACCTCTTTCTGCAATACTACCCGCTTCTATCACTAAAATCTGATCTGCTTTTTTAATAGTACTCAATCTATGTGCAATCACAATCGTAGTTCTGTCTTTTACTAATTTTGATAAACTTTTCTGAATTAAAGACTCACTTTCGGTATCTAAACTAGACGTTGCCTCGTCTAAAATAATAATTTTAGGATCTGCTAATATCGCCCTAGCGATAGCCAAACGCTGACGCTGCCCACCAGAAAGCTTCACGCCTCTTTCTCCAATTAAAGTATCTAAACCATCATCAAAACGATCTGTAAACTCATTTACATAGGCTGCATTTACAGCATTTTGTAATTCGTCTTCTGTAGCATCTGGTCTTGGAAACAGAATATTTGCTCTAATTGTTCCTTCAAATAAAAACTCATCTTGTAAAACAACACCTAAATATTTACGATAACTAGATAGCTTTATTTTAGACATATCTTTATTATCAATCGTAATGGTACCCGATTCCGGATTTAAAAATGTTGCAGATAAACCAGCAATAGTAGATTTCCCAGAACCAGAACTACCAACCAAAGCCGTTACAGAACCCGCAGGCACATTAAAATTAATGTTTTTAATTACCTTCTTTCCTTCTTCATAAGAAAAAGAAACATTATCAAAATTAATTTCTCCTTTTAAGTCTTCTAAAACAACCTTTCTATTTTCATCATCTTCCTCTGCAGCCATGTTCATTAATTCTTCGGTTCTATCTAAACCTGCCAAAGCTTCGGTTAACTGGCTACCAATATTGCTCATTTGTACAATTGGCGCCACCATAAATGCTAACAAGAATGTAAACTGAATAAAATCTCCAAAAGTCATGCTGCCTTGTATCATATAATAACCGCCAATTCCCATCACTCCGGTAGTTGCCAAACCAATTAAAAAGGTAGACGAACTAGTCATAATAGCAGTTGCAGTCATACTTTTTTTAACATTCTGATATATATTATCAACACCTTCTTCAAAAATTTTGCTTTCTTGTTCTTCTGCATTAAAGGCTTTTATTACTCTAATTCCGCCTAAAGTTTCTGTTAAACGTCCTGTTACTTCTGCATTAATTTTTCCTCGTGCTCTAAAAATCGGACGAATATATTTAAATGATTTTAAGGCGATTATTCCAAAAATAGATAACGGCACAAATGTAAAAACAGTCATCCAAACATTCATTTTTAACAAAATAACCAACGTTAAAATTGCCGTAAACGAACCTCCAATTAACTGTACCAAACCAGTACCTATTAAATTTCTTACACCTTCTACATCGTTCATAATTCTAGAAACCAATGCGCCAGATTTTGTATTGTCGAAAAAACTGATTGGTAAAGACAAAACCTTCTTTTGCACCTGTGTTCTTAATTCTGATATTAAATATTGCGCCTGAATACTCAATACTTTTGTCAATAAAAAAGAAGTTACTGCTTGCACAAAAATGGCTCCAATAACAATAAAAATTAAGTTGTATAACTGGCTATAATCCTTATTAGGTATCACCTCATCCATTAAAACCTTACTCTGCATTGGCAGTATAAAGCCAGATAAACTTCTAATAATTATTAAAATTAATCCTAAAAATACCAAATTTCTTCTTGGCCAAATAATGGTTATAAAAGCTTGTTTTAAGGTTACTTTTGGTTTTGTTTTATCTTTTTTAGATTCTTTATAATGTTGCATAATTTATTTTAAAATGTAGAGAAATTTATTGCTCAATTTACATGCCATTAAGTTGAAGTCTGACATACTTGCAAAGTTACAACAAACAAAAGTTGCAGTCTAAAAAGTAATAAACATTGTCTTACAGAACTTGTTTGAGTATCTTAATTGAACACAGCTTAACCTTCCTAAAATTCTAAAATAAATTTAAGTTGAAAATAAATTTATTTTTTCAAACACCCTATAAATCATCAAACACCCTATAAATCAATGGTAGTAATATAAAACGATTCCTTTTTTTATTTCAACATCATATTTAGGGCGTTCCCCAAAAGGGTCGGGCTATTCGCTATATCTTTTTTATAAAAAATAAAAAAGGATGCCGCTTCTATCCCTAACGCAAAACAAAAAACAACCTCTATATTTAATTTTGATTTTCTTGTTTTTAAATTTTCATCAATACTAAAAAACACTTTAAAACTAGTTCTTAAAAATAGTACGCATCAATAAAAAATCAGTATTTTTTATCATAAAACAATATCATTTCACCAAGTTTTACATAAACCACTTAAAAAGAAAACTTTAAAAAACATATATTTACAATAATCAAATTCTGAAAAAGTGAAAAACACCTATCAAGTAGCAGTAAACAACACCTTCGATTTTAAGATTGACCAAAAAGCGGTTTTAAATCTAGATGTCTTAAAGGTTTCAGATTCCGAATTTCATGTACTACATAATAATGTTTCTTACAAAACTGAAATTACAAAAGCCAATTTTCAGGAGAAATCATATTCTGTAAAAGTAAATAATACAGTTTATAATATTAACATACAGAACGAACTAGATACCCTCATTAAAGAAATGGGGTTCGAAATTGGTTTTACAAAAGAAATCAACGAAATTAAAGCACCCATGCCAGGGTTAATACTAGACATTACCGTTTCAGTTGGTATGGAAGTAAAAGAAGATGATACCCTTTTAATTTTAGAAGCCATGAAAATGGAAAATGCGTTAACATCGCCAAGAGCCGGAATTATAAAATCTATTTCAGTTATTAAAGGAGAGGCGGTTGACAAGAATCAATTATTAGTTGAATTTGAATAAATAAGATTTTTTTTATTCTGCAAGGTTTTCAAAACCTTGTAGGTATCAACCTTTCTATGATTACCATCTTTCATAAAACCAATAAATATTATATGAAAAAACTTTTAATAGCCAACAGAGGAGAAATTGCCATTCGTATCATGCGAACTGCAAAAAAAATGGGCCTAAAAACAGTTGCTGTGTACTCTACTGCAGATAGAAATGCACCTCATGTTCGTTTTGCAGATGAAGCTGTTTTAATTGGTGAAGCTCCTTCCAATAAATCTTATTTATTAGGCAATAAAATTATTGAAGTTGCTAAAGATTTAAATGTAGATGCCATTCATCCTGGTTATGGCTTTTTATCTGAAAATGCCAACTTTGCAGAAGCTTGCGAAAAAAACAACATCATATTTATTGGTCCAAAATCTAAGGCTATAAAAATAATGGGAAGCAAATTGGCTGCAAAAGAAGCCGTAAAAGCATATAATATCCCTATGGTTCCTGGCACGGAAGAAGCCATTACAGACATTCCAAAAGCTAAAAAAATAGCCACAGAAATAGGATTTCCTATTTTAATTAAAGCATCTGCCGGTGGCGGAGGAAAAGGAATGCGTGTTGTAGAAAATGATGCCGAATTTGAATCGCAGATGCATAGAGCTATTAGCGAAGCTACTTCTGCTTTTGGAGACGGGTCTGTATTTATAGAAAAATATGTAACCTCACCAAGACATATTGAAATTCAGATTATGGCAGATGCACACGGCAATGTTGTACACCTTTTTGAACGTGAATGCAGTATTCAACGCCGTCATCAAAAAGTAATTGAAGAAGCTCCTTCTACTGTTTTAACCCCAGAGTTAAGAGCAATAATGGGAGAAGCTGCAATTAAAGTAGCAAAATCTTGCGATTATTTAGGTGCCGGTACAGTTGAGTTTTTATTAGATGAAAAACACAATTTCTATTTTTTAGAAATGAATACACGTTTACAAGTAGAGCATCCGGTAACAGAATTGATTACAAATACAGATTTAGTGGAATTACAAATTCGAGTTGCTCGTGGTGAAGCTTTGCCTATAACCCAAGAAAATTTAAAAATAAACGGACACGCATTAGAGTTGCGTGTCTATGCAGAAGACCCTTTAAATGATTTTTTACCAAGCGTAGGGAATTTAGAAATATACAAATTACCCGAAGGCAAAAATATTCGTGTAGATAATGGATTTGAACAAGGCATGGACATTCCTATTTATTACGACCCCATGTTATCTAAATTAATAACCTACGGAAAAACAAGAGCAGAAGCCATTGAGCTAATGATTACTGCCATTGAAAATTATCAAATAGAAGGAATTGAAACTACTTTACCTTTTGGACGTTTTGTATGTAAGCACAATGCTTTTCGCTCTGGAAATTTTGATACCCATTTTGTTAAAAAACACTATTCTCCTGAAGCTATAAAAAATCAGCAGAAAGAAGAAGCTAGAATTGCCGCAATTATTGCAGTGAAAAAGTATTTAGAAGATAAAAAGTTATTGAGAATACCTGTTTCTAGTAGGCTGTAGCAGTATTAAGTCGCAGTCGCAGTCGCAGTCGCAGTATTCAAAAAAATAAAAATTAGACGTGTAAATTATTATTTCATATAAAAGTAATTCAAAAATAGTCAACAACAACAACAACAACAACAACAACAACAACAACAACACAAACCTTTGCGTCTTTGCGCCTTTGCGAGAAAAAAAACACACAACACAACTAGCAAAACTTTGCGCCTTTGCGTCTTTGCAAGAAAACAAACACAATAATGGAATCAAAAATAAAAATCCTTAACGAAAAAATTGCTCTCGCTTATTTAGGAGGCGGACAAGAAAAAATTGATAAGCAACATCAAAATAAAAAACTAACCGCCAGAGAACGCGTTATGTATTTATTAGATGATGGTTCTTTTGAAGAAATTGGAGCTTTAGTTACACATAGAACGAAAGATTTTGGCATGGAAAACCAAATCTTTTATGGAGATGGCGTAGTTACTGGTTACGGAACCGTTAATGGAAGATTAACCTATGTTTTTGCACAAGATTTTACAGTTTTTGGAGGTTCTTTATCAGAAACACATGCAGAAAAAATTTGCAAAATAATGGATTTAGCCCTAAAGGTTGGAGCACCAATAATTGGTTTAAACGATTCTGGTGGTGCCAGAATTCAAGAAGGGGTTCGTTCCCTTGGTGGTTATGCAGATATTTTTTACAAAAATGTACAATCTTCGGGTATCATTCCGCAGTTATCCGCAATTATGGGACCTTGTGCTGGTGGTGCGGTATATTCACCTGCAATGACAGATTTTACCATTATGGTAGAACATACAAGTTATATGTTTGTAACAGGTCCCAGTGTAGTAAAAACAGTTACTAATGAAGAAGTAACTAGTGAAGAATTAGGTGGTGCAAGTACACATGCTACTAAATCTGGAGTGGCACATAAAACGTCTTCTAATGATGTAGCGTGTTTAGAAGACATTAAAAAACTTTTAAGTTATTTACCTCAAAATAATAAAGAAACTCCTGCCCTTTTGCCTTTTAAATTAGAGGATGAAATTAGGGAAGAACTATCAACAATAGTTCCTTTAGATGCCAATAAACCATATGATGTGCATACCGTAATATCAGGAATAATTGACAATGACTCTTTTTATGAAATACATAAAGATTATGCTGAAAATATTATAGTTGGTTTTGCTAGGTTAGGTGGAAGAAGTATTGGTATTGTAGCCAATCAACCAAAGTTTTTGGCTGGAGTATTAGATGTAAATAGCTCAAAAAAAGCAGCCCGTTTTGTCCGTTTTTGTGATGCTTTTAATATTCCGCTTTTAGTACTAGAAGATGTCCCCGGTTTTTTACCCGGAACAGACCAAGAATGGAATGGTATTATTGTACACGGAGCAAAATTACTTTATGCTTTTAGCGAAGCTACCGTGCCAAGAGTTACTGTAATTACCCGAAAAGCTTATGGAGGCGCGTATGATGTTATGAACTCTAAACACATTGGAGCAGACATGAATTTTGCATGGCCAAGTGCAGAAATTGCAGTGATGGGTGCCAAAGGAGCAGCCGAAATTATTTTTAAACGCGAAATTAAATCCGCAGAAAACCCAGATGCAAAATGGAAAGAAAAAGAAGCTGAATATGCCGACCATTTTGCCAACCCTTATAGTGCTACTCAACGTGGTTTTATAGATGAAGTAATTCTGCCAAAAGATACCCGAAGAAAATTAATAAAAGCTTTTTCTATGCTAGAAAATAAAGAAATAGTAAGACCAGATCGTAAGCATGGAAACATCCCACTATAACATCAATTTTATGTGGTAAAAGATGGCACAATCAGTTTATTACTAGTAATTCAGTATCTAAGATATAAATTCCCTCAATTTTTATAATATGAATTGGTTTAGAAAGAAAATATATCCACTTTTTTTGAGAATCCTATAAACAATGTTTTTCTAAAGAAACTAAGTGCTGAAGTTAAAAGTATTCGTTTTGTAGTTTTTTTTAAATAAAAAAAGGCAGCTCCAAATCTAATTTGGAGCCACCTACAAAAAAACTAACTTAACAATAATTAAATTAAATCATATTCCTTTTTCAAGTTTTTATAATCATTAAAATGTTCTATAAATAAATTTCTATTTTTTTTATGCTCTTTGTAAAAAAATAAATCACACGCTAAATCAATACATTCAGTTGGGTTATCTAAGTCATTTTTATATTGTAAAAGTGTACGATGTATCTTCTTGTTATTCTCAATAATAGTAGAAACTTCTTTATTTAAAAGATCTCCGTCTAGACTATTCCTTTCAAGGTCATTACATTCTTGTGAAATTTCATTCAGATCTAACATCCATCTATTTACTTCGTTTAGACTACGTTTTTGAATTATTTGATTTTCAGTTTGTTCATTATTTATCTGCATAATTATTATTTATTTTGTTATACTTTCTGGCTGCATTACTTCTAAAACTTTTAATTCTTTTAAGCCTCCTGGAAAATCCCATAAAATTAAATCATCTTTGGCATACCCTAAAACTGCAGTACCCATAGGTAACAATAATGATATTTTGTTTTCTAAAATGTTCCCTTTGGAAGGTACAACCAACTCAAAAGTTTTCTCCCATAAACCATCTAAAGAACAAACTGTAACTAAAGAATTAAGCCTAACTACATCTAAAGGCATTTCTTTTTCCGTTACAACTTTGGTTACATTTCTTAATTCTTCTTGTAGTTTTAAAATATGACTTTTTACCGTTTTTGATTCTACTACTTTGTTTAAATTTAAGAGTTTTTCTAGTATTAAAAACTCATTTTCTTCTATAATTAACTGACCATACTTCATTTTTTCAAAATTTAATTCTATGGAAAACACCACGTTTTACATACACTCTTTCTAATACTTCTGTTACCAAAAGTTAGGCTGCAGAACATAAATCTATTTGCCTATCTTTAATTACGTTTAATACTTTTCCTTTTTGTCTATTAAGCCTAATATGAAGACATTAAAAATAACCATCTAAAATACCTCCAGAATAATATAAAATACTTGGAGTTATAACAATACTATTTTTAAAGACACCTTCACTCTCCATCCCTAAAGGAATATGAAAAGTAGGTTCAATATTGGTTATATCAAATATTGTTTCATTAGGGTTTCCTTTTACTAATTAAATAGACTCAGAAACTACTTTAAAACGTTTTCTTAAACCTAATTTAGCTAGCTTATTTTTTACATTTCCACACTCAATATCTTTATAATTAAATGAGTTCAATTTCTTTCTCACTTACTTAAAAGCTAAAATCTGATATTGTATTTGTTTCTAATAAATCCCTTTTCTCATACTCACTACAAGACCAAATAGCATTTTTATTTGATGTTAAACTACAGTCTATTTTATGAACACAAGTATTACATAAACTATTATTATTGAAAACCATAATTATCGTTTTAATTACAACTACCTTATGGCAAGCTATATGCCACTTATTCTAAAACATTAAAACACCTGTTCAATTACTTATAAATCAACAACATAAACAAAAACAAACATGTATCACAAAAAAACAGTTGAGGAAATATTCCTCAACTGCTACTTTTTTACTCGTTTTTAAAAATATTTATTTTAATTTTTCTCGAAGTGTTTTTCTATCAATTTTAAGAATTTCTGCAGCTTTTGTTTTGTTGTTGTTTGTGGCTTTTAATACCTTTAAAATATAGCTTTTCTCAAATTCTTTTAAAGACAGTAACTTGTTTGTTTTAGAAAAATCTATTTGATATTTGATATGCTCTGGCAAATGCTCTACATCTACAAAGCTATCAGACATAATAATAGCTCTTTGTATTACATTTTCTAATTCTCTAATATTACCTGGCCAATAATAATTTTTTAAAACTTCTAAAGCTTCTGGTGTAATTTTTAAAAAACGGTCTTTATACTCTATTCCGTATTTAAATAAAAACTTTTCTACCAACAACGGAATGTCCGCAATTCTTTCTACTAAAGTTGGTACTTTAATTTCTACAACTGTTAATCTATAGTACAAATCTTCTCTAAAACGCTTTTTCTCAATTAAATCTTTAAGATTAATATTTGTTGCAGCAATTACCCTTACATCCACTTTTTCTGCTTTTTGAGAACCAACTCTTACAACTTCTTTTTCTTGTAAAACCCGTAATAATCTTAACTGAGTTGCTAAAGATGCATTGCCTATTTCATCTAAAAAAATAGTCCCATTATTGGCTGCCTGAAAAAAACCTTTTCTATCTTTTTCTGCTCCCGTAAATGCTCCCTTTACATAACCAAACAATTCTGATTCTAATAAATTTTCTGGAATTGCTCCGCAGTTTACCGCAACAAAAGGTGCTGAGGAATATTTACCCATATAATGAATAGAACGTGCCACCAACTCTTTTCCCGTTCCGCTTTCTCCATGAATAAAAACTGTTGCTTTGTTATTTTTTAACCGTTCTATTACATCTGTAACCTTTTTCATTGCAGGCGATGAACCTATTAATTCGCCATACGGTTTATGAGTTTCTGCTACTTTTATCTTGGTAATTGTATCTTCTTTCGGTTTTATTTCTAAAGATTTTAAAATAGCCGTTTTAAGTTCTTCTTTTGTAAAAGGTTTTGTAATATAATCTACTGCTCCAGATTTCATTACCTCTAAAGCACCTTCTATAGAAGGAAAACCGGTAACTACTAATTTTGGAATTTTAGGATAATGCTCAGACGTGTATTTAATTAACTCTAAACCATCTACATCGGGCATTTGTAAATCTGTAATTAATAAATCTATAGAAGTGTCTTTTAAAATCTCTAATGCTTCTTTTACAGATATCGCTTTATAAGTATGGTAATTTAAGGATTGTAAATGCCGTTGAATGAGTTCTAAAATTAGAATATCATCATCTACAATTAATATATTTTCTTTGTTTAGCATCTTTTAACTTTTAGGAAAACTAACAACAAAAATAGTCCCTTTTGGTGAATTTGGTTGATGAATTATAGTGCCTTTATGACTTTTAATAATTCCGTGTACAACACTTAAACCTAAACCAGAACCATCTCCAGTAGGTTTGGTTGTAAAAAAAGGATTAAAAATATTTTCAGAATTAGCAGGTTCTATTCCTGAACCTTCATCAGAAATTCTAATTTGTACCTTTTTAGATTTATCAATAACAGCAATATGTATTTTACCCCTTTCTGGTGAAAAATAAATAGCATTGATTACCAAATTAAAAATTACTTGCGTTAACTGAATTTTATCAACTTTTAAATAAATTTTATCATCTGAAAAAGTGACGATACAGCGTATGTGTTTTTTATTAAAACTAGGTTTTAACAAACTAATTGCCTCATTTATAATAATATTGATATCTACAGATACCATTTGCTGAGGCATTTCACAAGAAAAAAACATTAATTTTTTAACAACTTCTCTAGAATAAATAGCACTATTTATTATTTTATTTAAGTCTTCACGCCCAACTTTATCGCCTTTATATTGTTCTTTTAATAATTCTGAAAAGCCTAAAATATTAGCTAAAGGTGTATTTAATTCGTGTGCAATTCCCGCAGTAATTTCTCCTAAAATAGTTAATCTACCTACTCTTTCTATTTGTCTTTTAGCAATCTCTTCTTTTTCATTGATTTCTTTTCGTTCTAAAAAATCTCCAATTTCTGAAGCAATCTGATGTAACAATAATTTTTCTTCTTCTAAAAAAGAGTTTTCAGAAAATTTTTGCTTGGAATAACCTATCGTTACAGATCCTTTAATTTTTCCAAAAGATTTTATAGCAGAAATAATAAAAATAGCATCTTCTCTTTTTTTCCCTTCAATAAAAATAAAATTATCTACTTTAATTTCTACAAATGCTTCTTCAGGAAATCGAACTGCTTCTTTTAAACTTATGGCTATTTCTTTTAATAATTCTTTTAAATCATTAAAACTACTATCTTTAATTAAAGAACTAACTCTATACAAACAAGTTAGTTCTTTAATTCTTTCTTTTAATTTATCTTCTAACGTAATCTGGTTTTCCATCTACAAATAAAAAATATATCTAATTACTTTCTATTATCAATAATACTTTGTACTATTTCTGGATTTAACAGCGTACTTGTATCTCCTAAATTATCCATTTCGTTACAAGCTATTTTACGTAAAATACGTCTCATAATTTTACCTGAACGTGTTTTTGGCAACCCTTCTGTAAACTGAATTTTATCTAATTTAGCAATAGGACCAATTCTATCTGTAATTAATTGATTGATTTCTTTTTCTAAATTATCATGATTTCTATATTCTCCAGCATTTTTTAAGGTAATATAGCCATATAAAGCACTTCCTTTAATATCATGCGGAAAACCAACGATAGCAGATTCTGCAATTGCAGGATGTTCGTTAATAGCATCTTCTATTGGGGCTGTTCCTAAATTATGTCCAGAAACAATAATTACATCATCTACTCTACCAGTAATTCTGTAATAACCAACCTCATCTCTCAGCGCTCCATCACCTGTAAAATACATGTTTTTATAGGCAGAAAAATAAGTCTCTTTATATCGTTGATGATCGCCCCAAATAGTACGTGCAATACTTGGCCAAGGAAACTTGATACACAATCTTCCTTCTACTTGATTTCCTTTTAATTCTCCTCCGTTTTCATCCATAATTGCAGGTTGAATTCCTATAAACGGTAAGGTTGCATAGGTTGGTTTTGTTGGGGTTACATACGGAATTGGTGTAATCATAATTCCACCAGTTTCTGTTTGCCACCAAGAATCTATAACAGGACTTTTTCCCTTACCTACATTATCATTATACCAGTGCCATGCTTCTTCATTAATTGGCTCACCAACAGACCCTAGAACCTTTAAAGAAGATAAATCATACGTATCTAATAATTCTGTTCCGTGTTTTGCCAAAGCTCTAATGGCAGTTGGAGCTGTATAAAATTGATTGATTTTATGTTTTTCTATAATATCCCAAAAACGTCCAAAATCTGGATAACTTGGTACGCCTTCAAAAAGTACGGTTGTTGCTCCGTTTGCTAACGGTCCATATACAATATAAGAATGCCCAGTAATCCAACCGATATCGGCAGTACACCAATACACATCGTTTTCTCTGTATTGAAATGCATTTTTAAATGTATATGCTGTATACACCATATAACCAGCAGTTGTGTGAACCATTCCTTTTGGTTTCCCTGTAGAACCAGATGTGTATAAAATAAATAAAGGATCTTCTGCATCCATTATTTCAGGATTACAATCCGTAGAAGCATTGTCTAATAATGGTTGTAACCATTTATCTCTTCCTTCTTTCATGTTTATATTTGCCTTGGTTCTTTTTGCAACCAATACATTTTCTACTCCCGGACATTTTTCTAAGGCTTCATCTACGATTCCTTTTAAATCGATTGATTTTTTCCCTCTAAAAGAACCATCAGCAGTTATCACCATTTTACAATCAGAATCGTTAATTCTTGTTGCTAAAGCTGTTGATGAAAAACCTGCAAAAACAACAGAATGTATGGCTCCTATTCTTGCACAAGCTAACAAAGAAATTGCTAATTCTGGAATCATAGGAACATAAATACAAACCCTATCTCCTTTTTTAATTCCGTGATCTTTTAAAACATTGGCAAATTGATTTACTCTTTCTGATAATTGTTTATAAGAAATATGCTCTGCAGGTTCATTCGGGTCATTAGGTTCAAATAAAATAGCTGTTTTGTCTGCTTTTGTAGATAAATGCCTATCAATACAATTTTCTGTGATGTTTAATTTTGCACCTTCAAACCATTTAACTTCTGGTTTAGAAAAATCCCAATCTAATACATTGTCCCATTTTTTTCTCCATAAAAAATGCTCTTCTGCTATTTCTTCCCAAAATACTTCTGGCTCTCTTATTGATTTTCTATATACTTTAAAATATTCTTCTAAATGTTTTATGTGGTAATTGCTCATTGTTATTTAGTTAATTGTATTTGATATTCTAAAAATAGAAATTATATTTCTGTTTTAAAAGAACAATGTATTTATTTATGTATTTTTTTAACATAAAAGTCAAAAATAGCTTCTTATTTTATCATTCTAACACTATAAATGCAAACTTATTTCGAAATAACAAACCTTGTTTTATGCCTTGATAATACTACTTTTTATTAAAAAAAACTTCCTCTTCTTTGGTCAATAACCTAGAGTGAATAAAAAAACGAAGTCCTAAAGGAATCTCTAAAGAAAAACTAGCACCTCTACCTTCTGTAATATCTACTGTTAAATGTGTGTGTTTCCAATATTCAAATTGATCTTGGTTCATATAAAAATTTACACCTTTTAAAGTTCCTAAAAGAATATCACTTTCATCTAAATACATGTCACCTTTTTCAAAAATCATTGGAGCAGAACCATCACAACAACCACCACTTTGATGAAAAATTAATTCGCCATGTTTCTCTTTTAACAATTCTAAAATCTTTACCGCCTTTTCTGTAATTACGACTCTTTCCATATTTTATTGATATTAAAAAAGCTGAATTGTTTTAATAATTCAGCTTTTAAGATTAAAAACGAACTACTAAAAGAACCCTAATTTATTTTTATCATAAGAGATTAACATATTTTTAGTTTGGCGATAATAGTTTAACATCATTACGTGGTTTTCTCTACCAAAACCAGATTTTTTATATCCACCGAAAGGTGCGTGTGCAGGATATGCATGGTAACAATTTACCCAAACTCTACCCGCTTTTATTGCTCTAGGAATTTGATATAACTGGTGTGCATCTCGCGTCCAAACTCCGGCTCCTAAACCATAAAGTGTATCGTTTGCAATTTCTATAGCTTCTGCTTCATCTTTAAACTTTGTAACACAAACAACAGGTCCAAAAATTTCTTCTTGGAAGACGCGCATTTTATTATGTCCCTCTAATATAGTTGGTTTAATATAGAATCCGTTTGCTAAATTACCAGATAATTTATTTGCAGAACCACCAGACAATACTTTAGCGCCCTCTTCTTTACCTATTTCTATATAAGATTGTATTTTTTCGTATTGATCTTTAGATGCTTGTGCACCCACCATTGTATTTACATCGTACGGATTGTCTTGAATGATGGCATTTGTTCTTTCAATAACACGTTTCATAAATGCATCGTAAATATCTTCTTGAACCAAAATTCTAGACGGCGCAGTACAAACTTCTCCTTGATTAAAAGCAAATAAAACAGCACCTTCAATCGCTTTATCTAAATATGCATCATCATGATCCATTACAGAATTAAAAAACACGTTTGGCGATTTACCTCCTAATTCCATCGTTACCGGATTTAAGTTTTTAGATGCATATTGCATAATTAATTGTCCGGTTGTGGTTTCTCCTGTAAAGGCAACTTTATCTACTTTAGAACTAGAAGCTAAAGGTTTTCCTGCTTCCGGACCAAAACCATGAACGATATTGATAACTCCCGGAGGAAAAACACCTGCTATTTTCTCCATTAATAAAGTTGCTGTAGACGGAGTTTGTTCTGCTGGTTTTAAAACCACACAATTACCAGTTACTAAAGCCGGAGGTAATTTCCAAGACAACATTAATAATGGAAAATTCCAAGGAATAATTTGCCCAACAACACCTAACGGCTCTTTAATTGTTAATGATAATGTATGTTGATCTAATTCTGATGCGCCTCCTTCTTCCGAACGAATACAAGCTGCAAAATAACGCCAATGATCTACGGCTAAAGGAACATCTGCATTTAAGGTTTCACGAATGGGTTTTCCGTTATCGCACGTTTCTACCAATGCAAACTCTTCTAAATTAGCTTCAATAATATCTGCTACTTTGTTTAACATTGTTGCTCTTTCTGTTGCAGACGTATTTCCCCAGGCTTCTTTTGCGGCATTGGCTGCATCTAAAGCCAATTCTACATCTTCTTTTTGAGAGCGAGGATATTTAGCTATAAAACTATTATCAATTGGTGAGGTATTATCAAAATACTGTCCGCCTATTGGCGCAACAAATTCTCCATTGATAAAATTGTGATACTTGTCTTTAAACTTAGGTTTAGAATAACTCATAATTTAGTGTTTTTTATATATGATTTACCTCTTTTACAAGAGATCTATTAATTAGTATATTGATAATATTATTGCTCAAATAACAATACATTATCAACTTTTGTAAAGTTATTTTATTACATTCACTATAAATTGAACATATTTATTATATTGTAGAACAATTCTATTATTTACAAGAATGTCATTTTATTTTTTATACATTTAATTATGAGTCACTTATTAGAGCAACATAAAAAGCATAGAAAACTAACTACATTAGTAGAAAACAGAACAACTTATAATGCAGATTATGCCGAATTAAATATTTATGAAACTCATAAATATGCAGAAAAAGTGGCTTTAAAGTTCGATTTTCCTATCATTGCAAGTATGCTTACCGGTAAGAAAATAATGCATATAGAAGGCATTCCTTCTTTTGAATTTTACCCTGGAGAATCTGTGGTGATGCCAAGAAATAAAGAAATGATTATTGATTTTCCGTTGGCTAAAAAAGACAATCCTACACAATGTTTAGCCTTAGGTATTGATGGTACAAAAATTAACGAGGTTGTAGATAGATTCAATCAAAATGTTGCCATAGAAAACAAGAATAATACATGGAGTTTAGATAAAAGCAGCAGCCATTTAACTAATAATAACGACGTTAATCAACTTATAAAAAGACTAACCTACACCTTTACCAACAATAACACCTCTAAAGATGTTTTGTTAGATTTAATGATTCAAGAACTTATTGTACGCTTACTACAAACCAATGCAAAAGCTATTTTATTAAACGATACATTGCCTACTTTTAACGATACAAGAATAGGTATGGTTATTAAATATATAAAAGAAAACCTAACCAATAAAGACATTAATGTAGATGTTTTAGCAAAAAAAGCACACATGAGCGCTTCTCATTTTCATAAAAAATTTAAAAATACTTTAGGTATTTCTCCTATTGATTTTTTAAATTCTGAAAAAATAAAATTCTCTAAAAAATTGATAAAAGAATCTAAAGATTTTAGAATGTCTGAAATTGCTTTTAAATCTGGTTTTAATAACACCAGCTACTTTAACAGACAATTTAAAAAAATGGAATTAATGACTCCTCAGCAATTTAAGAAGTCAATTAATTCTTAAATTTTATCAATATTTATTCTACCTTTATTTTTAATTTATAGTGGTAAAAATACAACTACATTATTAAACCTAAATTTTGTTAATAGACTCATTATTTACTTATTGGCACATCATTTTACTATTTTTTACAGTTGCAGTTTTATATTCTTCTGTCGGTTTTGGTGGTGGCTCTAGTTATTTAGCAATTTTAGCACTAACAGGAATCGTTTTTACTCAAATTAGAGCTACTGCTTTATTGTGTAACATTGTAGTTGTTTCTGGAAACGTGTTCTTTTTTATACAACAGAAAAAATTGAACTTTCAAAAAATAATTCCGGTTGTTTTATTTAGTGTTCCTCTCGCGTATATAGGAGGTAAATTAAAAATAAGTCAGCAATTCTTTTTTATATTATTAGGCGTTACATTACTTTTTGCTGCAATTACTATGTGGATTTCTAAGAGAATAATTTCTTCGGATGAAAAAAACAACAATTCTAAACCGATTAAAAGTGGCCTTTTTGGCGGAACTATAGGTTTTATTTCTGGAATGGTTGGTATTGGAGGAGGTATTTTTTTAGCACCATTATTACATCTTACAAATTGGGACACTCCTAAAAAAATAGCCGCTACGGCAAGTGTTTTTATTTTAGTAAATTCTTTAGCTGGTTTATTAGGGCAATATTCAAATCCTGATTTTATAATTGATTGGAATTTAACTTCTATTCTATTAGTTACCGTTTTTATTGGCGGACAAATAGGCAGCAGAATGAGTAATACGTACTTTACTCCTATTCAATTAAAAAAAGCAACCGCAATATTAATTGCCTTTGTGAGTGTGCGTATTCTTTGGAAATATCTTTTTTAAGAAACCAACTAAATAGTTTTCTACTGCGCTTACACTGTTTTTTTTTAATACATAGGCAAATAGAAAACATAGTTTTTTCATAAAAATGCACTTTTATTAGAGTCCTATTTCCTTCCTTCTTGTCTCTTGTGTTTGTCTCTTGCTTCATGGTTTCTAAATTCTTCTCTTCTGTCTCTAAAAATCCAAACTTTAAAACTAATTCAAATAAAAATTGTGTATTATCTTCAATCAAAATATCTTTGAATCTATCAATTATAAAAAATAAAAAATGTTAGGAATTCTTTTCACGTTATTAATGTTAGTGCTTTTACAAGCCGTTTTAGGATTCGACAACCTACTTTATATTTCTTTAGAATCTAAAAAAGCGCCACTAGCAGATCAAAAAAGAGTGAGAAAAACAGGTATTTTAATTGCCATTGTTTTAAGAATTATACTCCTTTTTGTTTTAGTTTCTATTATTGATTTTTTTCAAGAACCTTTTTCTTTTTTATCCGGAGGAATAGAAAACATCATTCATTTTGCTTTTAACGGCCATAGCATCATTGTTTTGTTAGGTGGTGGTTTTATTATTTTTACAGCCATTAAAGAAATTTGGCACATGATTTCTACCAAAGGAATGGAAGTTTCTGATATGGCTTCAGACAAAGGCACTAAATCTGCTAATGCAGTAATTACAAGTATTGTTATTATGAATTTAGTATTTTCTTTCGATTCCATTTTAGCAGCAATCGGTTTAACGAGCGAAATAGAAAACACTACAACCGCATTTATTGTTATGGCAATTGCTATTGTAATAAGTGGTTTATTAATGTTAATTATGGCTGATAAAATTTCTACTTTCTTATCTAAAAACAGAATGTATGAAGTACTTGGCTTGTTTATCCTTTTTATTGTTGGAATTATGCTAGTTACTGAAGGCGGGCATTTAGCACACATTAAACTTTTTGGCGAAGAAATTGTACCAATGAGTAAAACAACCTTCTATTTTGTATTGGCAATTTTAATTATTGTTGATGTTGTACAAGGTAAATATCAAAAGAACTTATTAGCAAAAAAAAGCAAATAATATATTTTTAAAAACTAAATTTAAGAGGCTCTCTAAAAAGTAATAAATCTTGTCATACTGAACTTGTTTCAGTATCTAAACTTACTGAATTTCATTACTCATAAGAATCTGAAATAAATTCAGATTGACAAAAACTTACTTTTTAGATAACCTCTTTTTTTTATATTTAATTAGTATTGAAGAATTTTAGAAAGGAAATACCATTAATTAGTATTCGCTTTACTTACATTATTATCTACTTTCTCTCCAAACCATATCTATGGTTATTGCACTAGATAGAATTACTATTTTATTGGACTCATCAGTAAAACCTGCTTTTAAATCTACTTTATACTTGTCTGCTGTGGTAAAAATTTCTTTCAGAGGTCCATTCCATTTTTTAGTTATGGTTCCTATTTCTTTCTCAGAAGCATCATTAATTTGAAAGTTCCAAGCTTTCATATCTCCAGTAATTACAGCAACAAGTTCTTCGGATTTGTTATAAATTTTAAAAGTTGGTTTTAATAACTTAAATTTTTGTTTTATGGTACCAATAGTATTGCCTTTAGAATCATCAATGCGAATTGTAGACATAAAGAAAGTCCAACCTCTAGATATCGATGCTTGTAAATTTCCTGACGCATCATTTATCTCCAGCTGAAAAGGCAACATCGTTTTGTTTAATAATAATCTAATCGCTTTTTGTCCTGAAGTTAGTTTTTGATTTACAGAACCAACCTCATTTCCTTTATCATTAAATACTTTATAACAATTTTTAAACTTAAAAATATTGACTTTTTCATCAATAAAATAAGTCTTTAAATCAAAAAAAATTGAACTCATTTATTTTATTAATTTTATTTTATATATTAAATTTTAGGTAATACCAAATAAACATCAAAAAAAATCGATTAAATTCGTTTTGGCACAATTAAAAAACAAACACCTCTCACGTTCTGTTTGCGTAAGACTTATGGTCATTTTCCTAAATCCTATTTTATTTTATTACTATAATAATGTGAGCTTCACCCTATTCATCAATCGCCAAGTGTCTCGTATTTTGTAAGTTTTTCTTATTACTATTAGAAATTTTTTATCATTGCTTTTGCATACCAAAGTAATATCTCCTCTCTCTATTTCTAAACTTGGGTCTGGGTTGGCATCATAGCGCACTTTCTGTAAAATAATATCTTTCCATTCAATTCCAAAATCATTTCCTTTTTTAATTACTTTTCTAAAATTTTCAGAGGCATCTGTTTTAAAGTTTGAAATTATGGTATTTACATCAGGAATCTCTTTGTCCGGTTGCGCAGCGTGCTCTATCGGAATGAGGTAAGTAACATCATCTTTAGTAGGCAAACTCTTTAAAAACATTTTTACTTTCTGTTTTTTTAGCGCTTTAAACACATTGGTTACAATCTTCGATTTTTCGAAATTCTCTTGCCCAAAAGAGGTTTGACAGACAAGAAATAAAGTTATAAAAAATAGGAAATATATAGGGCTTTTCATTTATAAAGTGTTTCGTGTTTTTTTAAATTATTACTCTATTTGTTCTCAAATTCACATTTTTAAAGAAAGTATAAATTGCTAAGTGAATAAAAACAAAAATAAGATTTAAACAGTGTTGGTAGTCGTTATTTTTTTAATGTTATATGATACAATTTTTCAAAATCGTTTAAGATAATTGTGTCCTTGCTTTCATATAAAATATTTACACCATTTCCGTTGTTTGAGTTTTTTGCTTTAAACTTAGTTGTTTCGTTATGTAGAGAAAGAGCAACATAATTGTAACCGTAAGAAGTAAAACCGCCTACATAATGATTTCCTGAAAGTGAATTACTTAAAATAACTTTGTCAAATGATTTTGGACTTTTTTCTAAATTCCATATAGGTTTTAATCCATTAAGGCGTGTTTTTTCTAACTCGTCTTTAAATTCACTCGTATGATCGTATCTTGTATATAATGCAAATTCTTTGTCCTTGAACTTTAAAACACTTACTGAATTTGATAAAGGATAAATTGAAACTAGATTTGGTTTTAGTTTTTTAATTTTATCAGAAGTTAAATTATTTTCTTTTTGATAAACAACATGAACCAAACTATCTATATCACTCTTAATTTTAAGATTGTCTTTATCATTTATTTTACGCTTATAAACTACATTTAAAGAATCTCTGATTGCAAATGGTTCTCTAGAATTGATGATTAAATTATTTAATTTTTCTTTCTTGAAATTATTATCAATAGACATTTTATAAACCTCAATTAATTCAAGTTTTTCATTAGGTTGCATAAAATAGATAGTTCCATCTTTACTAATGTAATTATTAGGCACCTTTAATTCTTTTATTTTATTAAATTTTCTATCTAAAATTATCAAATCACCTTTTTCATTATTAGCAAATAAGTTTTTCTCATTGTAGTTAATATCTATTAAATTAGTGGTGAATTGTTTTATAGATATCTTATTGTTGGTATGCTCTGGGAAAATTGGAATTTCAGGATGTTTATCTTCCTCCGTTTTTTGATATTCACAAGAAATAAATATCAAAGTAAACAATAGAGATGTTATTTTTAGCGCGTTATTCATTTGGTAATTATTGATAATGTGTTTCTATTCTGGGAGATTGTGCTTTATGTTAACGTCTTTTTTTGAAGAAAATTTAAGTGAATAAAAATGCCCGAACAACAAAACTACAGAAGAATTTCCCAAATAAGTAAAAATCAGTAATAAATTTTATAAGGTGTTCTCAGCAGTATTTTTGCTTGTAATCCAATTCTCAACAATTGGCCATATTTCTTTCTTTGAACTTTGAGATTTTAAAATCCGACTGTGGTTATAATTTTCTAAATTCCCATTTTCTTTTGAATAAAAAAGCAACTTATTTTCTTCGTTTTCAAATGCTTTTAGAAATTTTTCACATCCTTCTTTTGGTGCTATAAAATTATCTCCTTTTCCACAAATTGATAATATTGGTACACTAATTTCATTCATTTTCTTTAAATAATCAAAACCATTTTCTCCAAGAAAGTTCTTGTTTAAATTCCAATTAAACCATTGTTTCATGGTGTAGTAACTTTCGCTATGTTCAGTTGAGCCAGCAGTTTTTGAAGGAACTTTACCTAATAATGCTGTTAAATATTTACTTAACAATATTTTTATTCTACTACTTAACTTCTCTCCAGCTCCAAATGCTTGTACTCCAAATAACGTAATACTGTTGATTTTTAAATTGTAATTCGGATTATTTATTAAAAACATGGTCAAAATAATTCCACCACCACTATGAGTTATACAATCTATATTTTTTAAATTCTGATTGTTAAATAGAAAGCTGAATATTGATTTAATATCATATTTTGCAATAGTCTCAAAATTAAATTTCTGCTCTGATCTTGAGCTTTTTCCGTGATTTCTCCATTCCATAATCCAACACGTAAATCCTTTTTCAGTTAGATATACAGCAATTCCATCGCATACTTTCCTGTTAGAAAATGTTCCGTGAGTTAAAAAAACATGTTTGTCTAATATTTTTTTAGAATTCAATTTCCAAAGAGCTATTCTTTGATTATCCTCTGTTTTTATATGGTAAAGTTGTTCTTTCAGAGTTCGGATTTTTAATTATTGCCTACGAATTTGACAAAGCTTTGTTACGTAGTTTAAGCAGTTAATTTAGTAAATAAAACACGAACAGCGAAATTCTGGAAAAATCCCCCAAGTGAGACAAAACCAGCAATAAAGTTTATAAGGTGTTAGCTTTAGTAATTATTTTAATAGTTTTGAAATTTTATAATCAGCTTTCTTTTTTTCGTAATCGGTAATATTGATAATTTCATTATTTAATAACCATGTTAACTATCCCATATAAATACCTTCTGGAATGTCAGAATCTATTCGACCATATTTTACAGATAGTTTAAGTTTAGAAATTTCAATTAATTGATTCACATATTCTTCAACTTTTTCTCTAGATGGAGAGTCTAAAAAGAAAGTTATACTTGAATTGTATCCACTTAAAACTAGTCTATTATTCATCGATGCTTTAAAACAAAGTATTCCCATAAAAAACATAAAAATACCTCCCCATATTAAAACATCATATTTACCCTTAGAGTTTCCTTCAATAAATAATCCAACCCAACTTAATACTACTATTGAAACAAAGAAAATTCCAATTATATTTACAGCCTTCTTAGAATGGTTTTCAATTAATATATTATGACCTATATTTTCAATATCTAATGACCATTCTTTTGAATTTAAAAATCTTTTTTCTTTAATTTTTAATTTATCTTTTACTAGCTCTAATTCTTTTGTTTTTTCTCCTCGTTTCTAAATTATTTTCATTTGGTAATTATTGATAATGTGTTTTATGTTCTAGGAAATTGCGTTTTTTATACTCCGAGTTAAATCTAATTATTTTACGTTTTGTTCAAACTTAAATGACTCTTTTCCATTTGTTACTACAATTTCATAAATTCCTTTTTTTAAACCTAGATTACAGTTTTGCTTTTTTTCTTGAATTTCGGTTATATCAACCGGAACAGCGACATCTATATTTTCACCTTTCTTAAAAGCTAAAACCATCACAGGGAATTCAATTTTTATATCTGTTAAATCAATTGAAACATTTTCATTGCCGTTTTTAAATAACCAACCTGGTCTATTATCAACGTATTCTGTATTCGGATGAAAAATAGCGATATCAGTCCAAGTTTCTCCTCTTTCATATCTAAACGGATTATTATCTTTATCAATTAAAACAGATGATTCTTTTATATTTAAAGCCTTTAACAAAGGATTATTAAACTCCCATTTACTTTTCTCACTATAAACCACTTGATTAATCGTTAAAGGATTTATGTTTGTGTATTCTGTAAATCTTCCTGCCATCGCTTTCTCCCAATAGCTATGAATTCCTTCTGAAGCATGATCAAAACCACAATGAATTAAAAATTTCTCATTCGGCTTCGCATTTATTACTTTTTCAATATTTTTTGCTTGCTCAATTTCTCTAAGCTTTCCATTTACCTCCTCTACACTTTCATATGCGAATAAATTATATCCAATCTCTAAAGCATCTCTAACCAAATTTCCAAATTGTGGATCTTTAATATAATGACCTGTTTTAAGAATAGGATATTTTCTATTATTAAGTAATGTATCTAAGTACTTTCCATTTCCTAATGCCTCTAAACCTAGATTTTTATATCCATTATCAAATAGTCCCTGAAGAAGTGATTTTGTAAATACGCGATGATAAGAATTATGATGCGCTTCATTTATAATTATCACTTGATTTTTCTTTGCAAGTTCAAAAATATAATCTGTTGCTTTAACTTTGGAATATTTTTGATTTATAGAATCTACTTGATTTTCTGTAAATTTTCGATCCTTTGTTCCCATAGCCAAATCCCATTGGATTAAAGCATTTTTGTAATCTCCTTTTGTTGCATAATCTGAAGCCGAAATTTGATATTTCCAAGCTATAGTGTCTTTTGCTACTTTAGTCTCTATTTCATTAGAAAATTTATATTCTGTTGTAAAATCAATTTGCTCAATCGTTCTTTTTTCTTTTTTACAAGAACTGACTAAAAGAATGACTGTTATTATGTATAATGCTTTATTCATAATTATTGCTAATGTGTTTATGTTCTTGGAGATTACGTGTGTTATCTGAACCTCTTTTTTGAAGAAAAATCGAAGCAACAAAAAACATAACACACTGTAGTTTAGTCGTTTTCACTTAAATGTGTTCTTTAATTCAGAATCATGAATTTCAAATTTTATATTGAATTGACTAATTATCTTCTCAATATTTTTTTTATGCCACTCTTGACATTCTGGATGATAAATAATTTCAAAAGGTAGTTTCTTGAAATTATTAAATTTTAAATATTTTACTTTTATTTCATTAAAATTATTTAATTTATCTACATCTTCGTCTAACAATACTCCTCGATTCTCTAAATATTTTTTTTCAGAATCTTTATTTTCAACCATTATTCGAAATTCTCTTTCGTGATCAAAACTTGAATCTTTAATAAAACCTTGAATGTCAGTTTCTATATTATTCTTTTCAACGTTAGCTATATTTTTAAATCTATGATAAGAAATGGCACCGAATTTTAATTTTTCATATTTACCATTAATTTCAAAATTCCCCTCCAATAATTCTTTATTTAAAACCTTATAAGGAATTTTTATAGCGACACTATCAGGTTTTGAATATAATTGCCACATTGCAACAGACTCATAATTATCAATATACCAACAACTTGCGTAGTTCGTGTCTTGAAAAAGTTCTCTGTGTCGACTTCGTTTATTCCTTTCTGTTGGATTAACCGTTAGAGAAATACTAGCAAAAGTTCCACCTTGTTTTTGCATATCTTTTTTAGCGAGTTCACTAAAATGATTTAAGCGCAAATGTTTTAAAGAACTACCTTCTAATTTATCATCAAACAGATTAAGTCTAACAAGAGAAATTCTTTCACTCAATAGTAAGTCTAATAGTTTGTCAATTGTTAAATATCTGTATAAGAAGGAATTTTCATTAGGTTGATTATAATATGGTTCAATTTTCAATTCATTCATTTTATACGGTTTTCATAAATTACATATAACTCCCAATACCTCTATTTTCAACTAGGTTTTTTTAATACTATTAAACACCTATACTAATTCCAAAATACTATCTTTTAATCTTTGCGTAACAATTTGCAAAATTCTTCTATTAATTTCTGATGCATTATCAGCATAAAAAGTAAATTCATCCGAAGAAAAATGACCAATAATTATCCCTAAAGTAAAGTTCTTATAATTGTTATCCGTTTTAAAAACAGCAGTAATTTTACTTCTTCTTTTCTTATCCGTTAAATCGGTAAAATCTACTTTTCTTTTTATAAGATGGTGCTTAAATGAACTAATCAACAAACTGTGCTGCATTTTTATTACAGGTCTTAATACTTCATTCTGAAATTTTTCCATTTCAGAAGTTCCTTCATTCACTAAATCCGTTAATACTGGTCTCTCTTTTTTATTCATCTAATAATTCGTCTAATTCTAGTTGATAATCGTATTGTAAATCTTCGTGTAACGTAGCAATTGCTTTTTTAATTAAAACCACTTGCCTATCAAAAGTTGCTACTAATCTTACACTCCCTTTTATAGATGGTTTAAATTCTTTTAAACAACGACAAAAATGGAGCAATAACGCCACTTCTGTTTCTTTCTTTTTAGAATACCGAATAAATTTTTTATTGAGCGTTAAAATCTTCCGAACACTTTTTCTAATATAAAAATAACTCTTTGTGTTAATCTCAGAAAACAATACTTCGTTTTGATCTTTTACACTTTGTATGTATTGTTCTTCGTCATGAGATTCGAATAACAAATACGTTAGTAATTCTTTATTCTCTTTTTTAAATTTTGATAAATGCAAACACAACTCTTTCAACTCATTGGCAGATTTATGAGAAAGTTCGTCTTTTAATTGTTTTACAGTTACTGCTTTCATCAACTTTAATTTTTTACAAGATAAAAAAAACCTCACAATAGTTGCCGAAATAAATGCAGCATTAACTGTGAGGTTTGTATTTTAGTTTCCGCTATCGCGGGATAATAATCTTACTGAATACTTGGTACGTTTACTACTTCATTTACATCAGCATCATAATCTACATCAGCAACTTTAAAACCGAAAAGGTTGTAAAAATCGTTGCTATAGCCTTCTAAATCTCCAATTTCAGATAAGTTTTCTGTAGTTGCAGTTTCCCAAAGCTTGTTCACTTCTGCTTGTACATCTTCTCTCATTTCCCAATCGTCAACTCTAATTCTTCCTTTTTCATCCAAAGCTAAATCACCTCCAAATAAACGCTCGCTATACAAACGCTGAATTTGTTCGATACAACCTTCGTGAATTCCTTTTGCCTTCATCACTTTATACAATAAAGAAATGTACAATGGAATTACAGGAATTGCAGAACTTGCTTGTGTTACTAAGGCTTTATTTACAGAAACATACGCTTTTCCTCCAATCGATTTTAAATCGTCAGAAATAGTAAAAGCAGTTGCTTCTAAATGATCTTTTGCAGCTCCAATAGTTCCGTTTCTATATACTGGCTTTGTTACTTCTGGGCCAATATAAGAATAAGCAACTGTTGTAGCTCCTTCTGCTAATAAGTTTTCAGATTGTAATGCGTCCATCCACATTTTCCAATCTTCACCACCCATTACATTTATCGTATTTTCTACATCTTCTCCTTCTGCAGGATTGATAGAAATTTCTGAAACTTTACCTGTATGGAAATCTACTGTTTTATTAGAAAAAACATCTCCAATTGGTTTTAAAACAGATTTATATCTTGTTCCTGTTGTTGGATGTGTTCTTACTGGTGATGCTAAACTGTAAATTACCAAATCAATCTGACCTAAATCTTCTTTGATTAAGTTTACAACTTGTTCTTTTATTTCATTAGAAAACGCATCTCCGTTAATACTTTTTGCATATAAACCGGCAGCAGTTGCTTGTTTTTCAAAAGCAGCAGTATTATAAAAACCTGGCGAACCTGGTCTTCCTTCTGTAGCTGGTTTATCAAAGAAAACACCAATTGTAGCAGCATCAGAACCAAATGCGCTAGATATTCTTGAAGCCAATCCGAATCCTGTAGAAGCACCAATTACTAGTACTTTTTTAGCTCCGTCTATTTTTCCTTTCGATTTTACATATTCTATTTGATTGATCACGTTTTGCTCACATCCTGTTGGGTGCGATGTTAAACAGATAAATCCTCTTGTTCTTGGTTCTATAATCATGGTTGTTGGTTTTAAAAAATTCGTCATTACGAGGAAGCATGACGAAGTAATCTTTTATTTATAATTAAAATAATCAGATTGCCACGTCGTTCCTCCTCGCAATGACGTAAATTTATGTGTTATTTTAAAAATTGAAGTACATTCTCTTCAATCCTATTTAATACATTATCTGTAGTCGCCTTTACAAAAGCTTCTCCAGTAATTTGTTCGTATAACTCTATATATCTGTTAGAGATTTCGATGACTTTATCATCTGTCATTGCAGGTATTGCTTGTCCGTCTTTTCCTTGAAAACCGTTTTCAATTAACCACTGACGTACAAATTCTTTAGATAATTGTTTTTGAGCTTCTCCTTTATCTTGTCTTTCTTGATATCCATCCGCATAAAAATAACGAGAAGAATCTGGTGTATGAATTTCATCAATCAATACAATTTTCCCTTCTTTCGTTTTTCCGAATTCGTATTTAGTATCCACCAAAATTAAACCACGTTTTGCAGCTATTTCAGTTCCTCTATTAAATAAAGCTCTTGTATAGTTTTCTAAAATAATGTAATCTTCTTCGGATACAATTCCTTTTGCAAGAATGTCTTCTCTAGAAATATCTTCGTCATGCTCTCCGTTATCTGCTTTTGTAGATGGCGTAATTAAAGCTTCTGGAAATTTATCATTCTCCTTTAAACCTTCTGCCATGGCAACACCACACAAAGTTCTTTTTCCTAATTTATATTCACGTGCTGCATGACCAGACATATAACCACGAATTACCATTTCTACTTTAAAAGGTTCACATAAATGACCTACGGCAACGTTTTCATCTGGATTTGCGAGCAACCAATTCGGAACAATATCTGAGGTATCATTCATCATTTTTGTTGCAATCTGATTTAAAATCTGTCCTTTAAACGGAATTTGACGTGGTAAAACAACGTCGAAAGCAGACAATCTATCTGTTGCAATCATCACCAAAAGAGCGTCATTTATATTATAAACTTCCCTTACTTTACCTATATATACAGACTTCTGGTTAGGAAATTTGAAATTAGTATTGTTAATTGTATTCATTATATGTTATGTTGTTGTGGCCGCAAAAATAAACTAAAGACTAGTTACTAACAACTAAAATTTTTATTCTGTTTCTATACTCTTATAAGCACCAATAATTTTACGTACCAATTGATGTCTCACCACGTCTTTATCATCTAAATATACTTGTGCAATTCCGTCTATATCTTTTAAGGCTAATAAAGACTCTTTTAAACCAGAAATTTGTTTTCTAGGTAAATCTATCTGACCAGGATCTCCCGTAATAATAAACTTTGCACTTTTACCCATTCTTGTTAAAAACATCTTCATTTGATTATGGGTTGTGTTCTGCGCTTCATCTAAAATTACAAATGCATTGTCTAAAGTTCTACCGCGCATAAATGCCAAAGGTGCTATTTGTATAACGCCTTTTTCTATATAAGATTCTAAACGCTCATGCGGAATCATATCTCTTAATGCATCATATAAAGGTTGCATATACGGATCTAATTTTTCCTTTAAATCTCCTGGTAAGAAACCTAAATTCTCGCCAGATTCTACTGCGGGTCTTGTTAAAATAATTTTTCTGACCTCTTTTTCTTTTAAAGCTTTAACCGCCAAAGCAACCGCTGTATAGGTTTTTCCTGTTCCAGCAGGACCAACAGCAAACAACATATCATTCTTTGCCATTAAAGTAACCATTTTACGCTGGTTTTCGGTTTGTGGTTTTATCAATCGTCCACTAACTCCATGCACCAAAACTTCTTTCGCTTTTTTAGTTGCTGTAGTTTTTTCTTCATTTCCGTTAGACGTTAAAATTTGTTCAATACTGTTATCATCTAACTTATTGTATTTGTTAAAATACTTTATTAACCGATCTAACCGAGTTTCAAACTCATCTAAAATTTCTGGTTCTCCATAAATTTTTAATTTAGAGCCTCTCGCAACGATTTTAATTTTTGGAAAGTATCTTTTTAATTGTTCAATAGTACTGTTTTGCGCTCCGAAAAAATCTTTAGGACTAATTTCTGTAAGCTCTATAGTGCGTTCGTTCAAATGATTAATTTTTATTAATAAATTACATTTATATTTCAACTAAAAATAACCAATAAATTTTTTAAAATGATTAGATTTGCGTAAAATAATCAACAACTTTTACACATTTAATTAACAGCCCAATTTTTAATGTCTATAATCACTTTAACCACAGATTTTGGAACAAAAGACCACTTTGTTGGCGCTGTAAAAGGAGCTATTTATTCTGAATTACCAGATGCTAAAATTGTAGACATTACACATGAAGTATCTCCTTTTAGCATTACAGAAACGGCTTATATTTTAAAAAATTCTTATAAAAGTTTCCCTAAAGGAACCATCCATATTGTAGGGGTAGATTCTGAGTTAAGTGAAGACAACAAACACATTGCCATAGAGTTAGATGGTCATTTTTTTGTATGTCCAGATAACGGTTTAATCTCTATGATAGCATCAGAAATTCAGCCCAGTAAAATTGTAGAAATTAATATTCATGACAGAGTAGAAAGTAGTTTTCCTGTTTTAGATGTATTTGTACAAGTGGCTTGTTTTATTGCTAGAGGAGGAAACTTAACGGTTATAGGTAAAGAAATTCCTGAATTTAAAAAGATTGTTGAAATTCAGCCAAAGACAAATCAACAACAAAATAAAATTACTGGGGGTATTATTTATATTGACAATTACGGAAATGTAATTACCAATATCAGTAAAAAAATGTTTAGAGAAATTGGTAAAGGAAGAGATTTTATTGTGCATGCAAGAAAACATTCTTTCACAAAAATATTTACTAAATATAACGAAGTAGTAAGTAATGAGTCTTATAGTAATCAACAATACGAAGGCCATAAATTAGCTATTTTTAATTCTGCTGGTTATTTAGAAATTGCAATTTACCGAAGTAATCTAGATACAGTTGGTGGCGCATCTACCCTGCTAGGTTTAGGCTATAGAGATGCTATAATTATCGATTTTATCGATGACATAAAACCAGATTTCACTCACTTAACCTAAAAACATGTTTGTTAGAATTGTAAAATTAAGTTTTCATACCAAACACATCGAAGAGTTTTTATTAATGTTTGAAGAAAAAAAAGCATTCATTAGAGCTTCTAAAGGTTGTAACTTATTAGAATTATATCAAGACAAAACAAACCCAGAAATCTTTTTCACCTACTCTTATTGGGAACAAGAAGAAGATTTAGAAAATTACAGAAACTCAGCTCTTTTTAAAGATGTTTGGGCAAAAACAAAGGTGTTTTTTAACGACAAACCACTAGCATGGAGCGTTGATAAAAAAGTGAGTTTACAATAAAAAATTAAGACAAATATAAATAAATAATGGATTTCGATTTTACTACTTTTCCTGTTTTAGAAACAGACAGATTAACATTAAGAGCAATAAACTTAGAAGATGCAAAAGCAGTTTTTGGTTTAAGAGCAAACAAAGAGGTTAACAAATATATACAACGTGAGTCTCTTAAAAATCTTTCTGAAGCTAGAGCTTTTATAGACCAAGCCACTAATTTAGTAGCAGACAACAAAGGGCTTTTTTGGGTTATTGAATCTAAAAACAGTGCAGAATTATTAGGTACAATTGGTTTACGTAATTTTGATGTTGCAGAGAATTATGCAGAAATTGGATACGAAATTCACCCAGACTACCAAGAAAGAGGTTATATGACGGAGGCTTTTGAAGAAGTATTAGAATATGCTTTTGAAAAAATGGAATTAAAAACCATAGAAGCTTTTACGCACAAAAATAATCTTGCTTCTATTACGTTATTACATAAACTAGATTTTGATTTGCAAGTAGACAGAACAGATGAAGGTTTTGAAGACAATAGAATTTATAAGTTAGAAAAATAGAAACTAGAGATCAAAATAAAGAGTCTTCGACAAGCTCAGACTGACATCAGAAATATTAATTGGTTCTTGAAATTAATTTAGTAACATCTTAAAAACTAAGAACAATTAAAAAAGCAATGTCACACTGAACTTGTCGAGGTGCTTTTGATAAATGAATTTAGTCTGCTACAAGCTTAGACTGATATTATATAGATTCATTGTCATTTCGAATTAACAAAATTAGAAATAAAAAGAACCAAGTAAACGCATAAACATTTTACATTGATAGCGATCTTAAAGAAAGAATTCAACTCATTTTTTGCAAGCCCAATTGCCTATTTAGTTATTGGTGTTTTCTTATTGTTAAACGGTTTGTTTCTGTGGGTTTTTAAAGGCGATTTTAATATTTTAAACGCAGGTTTTGCAGATTTAACTTCGTTTTTCTTCTTAGCTCCCTGGGTATTTTTATTTTTGATTCCGGCAATTACCATGAAAAGTTTTGCTGATGAATTTAACAACGGAACTATAGAGCTCTTAAAAACAAAACCAATTTCCGATTGGCAAATTGTACTCGGTAAATTCTCGGCTTCCCTCCTATTAGTTATTGTTGCTTTAATACCAACACTAACTTACATTTATACGATTTATCAATTAGGAAACCCTGCCGGAAACATAGATTTTGGTAGTACAATTGGTTCTTATCTTGGCTTATTATTCTTAGCCGCAACCTATACTGCTATTGGTTTATTTACATCTACACTTTCTAAAAACCAAATAGTAGCCTTTATATTAGGTGTATTTATTACCTTCTTTTTATTTTACGGGTTTGATGTAATTTCCGATTCTATCGGTAATAATTTAACCCTTAAAAAAATGGGATTAAACGAACATTTTAAAAGTATTTCTAGAGGTGTCATTGACACACGAGATATTCTGTACTTTTTAAGTGTAACTGTATTCTTTTTATTCATTACTAAAACACGTTTAGATCATGAATAAAAATATAAAAAATAGCATCCTTATAATTGTTGGATTGATTCTGTTAAATGTCATCAACCAATCATTTTACAAACGTTTCGATTTAACAGCAGATAATCGTTACACACTTTCTGAAACCACAAAAAACATACTTTCTAAAGTAGACAATCCTCTATTTGTTACCGTTTATTTAGAAGGAGATTTCCCATCAGAATTTAAAAGGTTACAAGCAGAAACAAGACAATATTTAGAAGAGTTAGCCACTACTAATTCTAACATAAGAATCAATTTTGAAAACCCAGATAATCAACGAGAAGAGCTGATTAAAAGAGGCATGTTACCTAGCCAGTTAACCGTTGAAGAAGATGGTAAATTATCTGAAGCTATTATTTTTCCTTTTGCAGAAGTAGCATACGGTAAAAAAGCTACTGTTGTTTCTTTATTGCCAAATGCCATTGTAGCATCGCAAGACGAACAACTACAAAAAGCCATTGAAAACTTGGAATATAGCTTTTCTAATGCGATTAATTCTGTTACCCAAAATAAACAAAAAAGTGTGGCTGTAATTACTGGAAACGGAGAGTTACAAGATATTTATCAATATAGTTTTTTAAGTGAAGTTGCTAAGAAATATAAATTAGCAAAATTTACATTAGACTCTGTAGAAATCAATCCGCAGCAAACTCTTAAAGATTTAACGTCTTTAGATTTGGCAATTATTGCAAAACCAACTGAAAAATTTACTGAAAAAGAAAAACTGACTTTAGATCAATTTATCGCCAATGGCGGAAAAACATTGTGGATGCTAGACAATGTGCAAGCAGATCAAGATAGTTTGTTCAATTCTGGTAAAATGTTAGCGTATCCAAGAGATTTAAACTTAACAGACCTATTATTTTCTTACGGAATAAGAATTAATACCACTCTGATTAAAGACTTATTTGCTGCTCAAATTCCGTTAGCAACGGGTAAAGTTGGGAATCAAACACAGTTTAAAAATTTAGATTGGTTTTTCCATCCTTTGGTTGGTGGAAATCCAAATCACCCAATTACAAAAAATGTTTCTCCTGTTAGATTGCAATTTGCAAACCAGATAGATACGTTAAAAAACAACATTAAAAAAACACCTTTATTATTAAGTTCTACTTTAACGAAAAGAATTGGAACTCCTAGTTTTATTGAGCTACAATCTATTGCTGATGAAGTAATTGAAGATGAATACAGAGGCGGAAATCAGTTATTTGCAGTTTTACTAGAAGGTAATTTTAAATCGGCTTATAAAGACAGAGTAAAACCATTTGAAACACCTCTTTTTAAAGAGCATGCGACCAACAATAAAATGGTTGTAATTTCTGATGGTGATATTGGAAAAAATCAGATTTTAAAAAAGCAACCGTTTGATTTAAATAGAGATAAATGGACGAATCAACAGTTTGGTAATAAAGATTTTCTTTTAAATACTGTCGATTATTTATTAGATGATGCAGGTTTAATTCTGCTTAGAAACAAGACTTTACAGATTAGAACATTAGACAAACAAAAAGCGTTTAAAGAACGTACTTTCTGGCAGTTTTTAAATGTTGTTCTCCCATTGATCCTTTTATTTGCCTTCGGGTTTGTTTTTAATTATTTGAGAAAGAGAAAGTATAGTAGGTTGTAACACGGAGATTCACAGAGAGAAAACGCAGAGATTCGCTGAGTTTTTTCTACAAATTAGCGCTACTTATTTTTACTTATTGAATCACTATTTTTATCTAGGGTTCTGTCATTTCGAAATGAGCGTTTTTTAGTCTTTCGACTTCACTCAAGATAAACTAAAAGAGAAACCTCGTAAAGTTGTTCTGTTTTGCCTTATCACTCATATGAGACTTCTCATTACTTCGAAGTGACAATTTGAACTCACACTTAGCTGATCTAAAAAGTTTTCAATATCGTCTATCAAAAAAAACACTCACCTCCACAAGCGCACTGTCATTTCGAACGAAGAATGAGGAGAAATCTCACAACAATTAGCTAATTAAAAAGACTTCTCAATTGTAAAGAAAAGCTTATTTCAAAATGACACTAAACTCTCTAAATATCTAACAAGTCATCATGAATAAAAGTATACCCTAAAACTTCTTGTACTTTTTTAGAGCTGATAATTTTCCATTCATAGACTTCATTATCTTCAAATTCTGGCATTTCAAAATCGTTGCTTAATTTTGCTATGGTATAAAACTCTCTTCTTGTTGGATGATGATTAGAGCAGGCATTAAAAGTTTCATTCCAACAATCTTGTGCTATTATTTCCTGAATAATTTCTATACAATCGTCTTTATGAATCATATTCACAAATCCTTTTGGCTGCGGAATTTTTCGTCCATTTTTAAACCAATTGTAAGGTTGTCTAACATCACCAAATAAACCAGCAAAACGAATTATTGTGGTTTCAAAAAAAGTGTTTTCTCTAAATAAATTTTCAATTTCAGTTAAAGGCGTATTTAAAACGGCATCTTCTTCTGTCATTACTTTATTCAATTGTCCGTAGACAGAAGTAGAACTGATAAAAATTACTTTCTGAACTTCAGAATTTTCAATTTGAGAAATTAAGTTTTCAAAACCATCCACATCTTTAGAAGTTATGGCAATGATTAAAATATCTGTTTGTAAGAAATCATCAAACTCTTCAAATTCAGAAATATTAACAATATAAGGTTCTATACTATTCATTTCTAAAAGTTCTAGCTTCTCTTCACTCGTAGTAGAACCTTTTACAAAACAGCCTTCATCTAACAATGAAATCGCTAAAGATTTTCCTAACCAACCACAACCTAAAACACTAACATTTCTCATAAAAAAAGACTTTTTAATTCTACAAACTTAACAAAGATACAATCCTTTTTAAGGTTTTGTTAACAATTCTATTATTTTGAAGTTGTAATTTCGACTATCAATAAAATCACTAAATAACCATTAATTATGAGTAGAATTATTTTATCATTATTTGTCGCAATTTTTACATTATCTGTAAATGCACAAATTAAAACACCAGCACCAAGTACAGCTCAAAAAATTGAACAACAAGTAGGTTTAACAGACGTAACTATAGAATACTCTAGACCAGGAGTAAAAGGAAGAACTATTTTTGGAGATTTAGTACCATTCAATGAAGTTTGGAGAACTGGGGCAAATGAAAATACTAAAATTACATTTTCTACAGATGTTACAATAGATGGTAACGAATTAAAGAAAGGAACCTATGCCGTATACACAAAACCAGGAAAAGAATCTTGGGATGTATATTTTTATGCAGATGCTACAAATTGGGGGAATCCAGAAAATTGGGATGAAGCTAAAGTAGCTGCACATGCAAAAGCAACTCCACAAACAATGCCAATGGTAATTGAGACTTTTACAATTAGTTTTGATGACATCACAAATAATTCTGCTGTTTTAGGAGTTATGTGGGAAAATACCTACGTAGGTTTTAAAGTTGAAACACCAACAGACACTATGGTTTCTAAACAAATTACAGCTATTATGAACGGTCCTGCTGCTGATGATTATTATGCAGCTGCATCTTACTACTTAGAATCAGATAAAGACATTAAAAAAGCGCAAACTTGGATTGATAAATCGGTAGAAATGATGTCTGATTCACCTAAATTTTGGGTATTAAGAAGACAAGCATTAATTCATGCAAAAGCAGGAGATAAAAAAGGAGCTATTAAAGCTGCGAAAGAATCTTTGAGACTTGCGGAAAAAGCAGGTAATGCAGGTTATGTTAAAATGAACACAGCATCTTTAAAAGAATGGGGAGCAATGTAAATTATTTTCCCTTTTAATATAATTTAAAATCTCAAGCTTTCACTTGAGATTTTTTTGTTTCTATACTATTTTCATCTAATTTCGCCACCTATTTTTATATTTACAAATCGATAAGAAAAATGAAAATTAAAAGAAAAAGAAAATTAATTTCATATTCTAACCTACTAGACCAACCCATAAAATTTAATCCATTTGTTTTTAATCGCACCTTTTTACTTTGGGCGCTCGTAGGATTGATTGGTGGTATAATTGCAGGTACTTATTGGATTGTTTTAGAATTTTTAATTCATAAAATCGCTTTTTTTGAAGGCTTCTTAGTAATCCCTACAATGGCTATTTGTGGTTTATTAGCTGGATTAATTATCCATTATATTGGAGATCCTGGAGAGATAGATTTAATTGTAAATAACATCCGTTTTAATAAAGGAAAATTAACTCCAAAAAACAACCCATCAATGGTACTTTCTTCACTACTTTGTGTTGCCTCTGGAGGAAGCCTTGGTCCGGAAGCCCCTTTAGTACAAGTTACAGGTTCTACTGGTACATGGTTAGGAAAAATTTTTAGATTAAAAGGAGAAGAATTACGCTCTCTAAGTATTGCTGGTATGGCTTCTGGTTTTACTGCTTTGTTTGGAGCTCCTTTAGGAGGAAGTTTATTTTCTTTAGAAATATTACATCACAAACATGCGGTAGAATATTACAAAGCTATAATGCCTGCTTTGGTTGCAAGTTGTTTTAGTTATATTGTTTTTTCATTAATTATCCATTTGGGCTTAGGTGCTACTTGGACTTTACCTACGTATCAATACTCTGGAACCTTTGATTTTGGTATTGCCGTTTTATTAGCAATAGCAGCAACAATTGTGGGTTGGATATTTATCTATTGTACAAAATTTTTAAAATCTGTTTTTAAAAAAATAAAAACAGCTATTTATATTAAAACCTTAATTGGCGGTATAGTACTTGGTATCATTTCTTATTATTTCCCTTTAACAAGATATTTTGGACATGAGGAGATTAACTCTCTATTAAACAGTGATTTCTCTATTACCTCTTTATTTTTAATACTCATTTTTAAAATTATTGCTATTTCTGTAACCGTAACGTCTGGTTGGCGAGGTGGTTTTATAATACCATTATTCTTTGTAGGCACAACACTTGGTTTAATAATTCATCATTTTTTTCCGTCTATAAGTGTTTCCTTAGCAATTATTTGTTGCATGGCAGGAATAAATGCTTGTGTTACAAGAACACCAATGAGTACTACTATATTACTAGCTACATTAACTGGTTTCTCTTATTTTATACCCATTCTATTTGCTAGTTTAACAGGTTATTTTTTAGCACCAAGAACTGCATTTATTGGTTCTCAAATGGACAAAAAAGCATAGTATTTAAAGATTAGGAATAAACAGACTAGAACGTTTTATTTTATTCAATAAACAAACGTGTTATCTATAAATTGACAATTAAAATCTATTTAAACATCATTCTTTTTAGTTATTCGTAAATATTTAAACCTACTTTATTATCTACTCTTTTTGATATAACTTTGTAGGCTGTTTATCTACAAAACTGTAAAGAAAAAATAGATGGTACAAAAAAAATTAAAAAGAACGTATAGGGTTACTAAATATATAATCTACAAAGAAACTTTAATAGATTATAAAGAAAAATTTTGGTCTTTTCTTGGTGCTTTTATCGGTATCGGATTAATTGCTTTTATACAATCTCAATCATTCAGCAAAGTAGAAAACATCTTTTTAATTGGTTCTTTTGGTGCCTCAAGCGTTTTAATTTATGGGGCAATACAAAGTCCTTATTCACAACCTAGAAATCTTATCGGTGGACATCTATTATCCGCCTTTGTTGGTATTAGCGTTTTTAAATTTTGTCCTGATATTATTTGGATCTCGGCTCCTTTAGCTGTTTCAACTTCCATTATACTAATGCAGTACACAAAAACATTGCATCCTCCAGGAGGAGCAACTGCCTTAATACCAATTATAGGAACAGAAAAAATTACTTCTTTAGGCTATTTTTATATTTTATCTCCTGTTCTAACAGGCGTTTTAATATTGTTTGTAACCGCTATTATTTTTAATAATATGACTAAAAATAGAAGCTATCCAACAAACAGAAAGTCTACCAGAATATTTAAAACGAAAAAAAGATTAGCAAAAATACTCTCTAATTTTACTGTGAAAGTAAAATAATTTCATCTTTATTATTTTTCTAAATGCTCTTCAATATCTTCAATATGATGTTGCAGTGCTTGTATAGAAATCTGTAATTCCTTTATCAATAATCCAAGAGAAATAATTAATAAAATTAACGCAAATCCGAATACCCAAGCTGCCACTATATTTAAACCTATATAAATTAAAAACATGGTTACCACGCAAAATAACAAACTAGAAATCCCGAATATTTGCATCCATCTTGTTAAGTTTAAACGCAACTTTAAGTTCTTAATTTGCCTTAATAAGGAAGTGTCTTTCTTTTCTAAATAAATATCATGTAAATTTCTTATCACCGCTGCATAGGCCAAAAACCGATTTGTATATGCTAGCATGATTAAAGATATTGCCGAAAATAAAAGCGCTGGTGTTGTTAAAGTTAGTTCTTCCATATAACTAACAAATTTAAGAAATAATGAACATCTAATAAAAAATCAAGCACTATTTTATTACTAAAACAGGTATTTAAAAATCCAACAAAAATAGTACATTTGCGGCATGCGTATAGATATTATTTCAGTAGCCCCAAATTTATTAGAGAGTCCGTTTAATCACTCAATTATTAAACGAGCTAAAGACAAAGGTTTGGCAGAAATTATAATTCACGATTTACGTGAATATGGTTTGGGAAATTACAAACAAATAGACGACACCCAATTTGGTGGTGGTGCTGGTATGGTTATGATGATTGAGCCGATTGCAAGTTGTATTAAAAAGTTGCAAGCAGAAAGATTGTACGATGAAGTTATATATATGACTCCAGATGCAAAAACATTAAATCAATCTACCGCAAACACACTTTCTTTAAAAGAGAATATACTTATATTAACAGGTCATTATAAAGGTGTAGATCAAAGAATTCGTGATAAATACATAACCAAAGAAATTTCTATTGGAGATTATGTTTTAACAGGAGGAGAATTAGCCGCTGCGGTACTAGTAGATGCTGTTGTTCGTTTAATTCCGGGTGTTATTGGAGATGAGCAATCTGCACTTACAGACTCTTTTCAAGACAATTTATTATCGCCACCAGTATATACAAGACCTTCGGAATTTGAAGGAATGAAAGTTCCTGACATTCTATTGTCTGGAAACTTCCCTAAGATTGATGACTGGAGAAGTGACCAAGCCTATAAAAGAACAGAAGAAATAAGACCAGATTTACTTGATGAAACTTCTTAAAGAAGTATTATCAAAAGAATGTTTAGCCATAAAAAGTACAATCTTTTATTAAAATTAATAATGGAACGTCTATAATTTTTTAGCTTTACTATTGAGCTAATTATCAGGTTAAAAAATAATTAGTTTTTATTTTATCAACAAAAAATAATGACTACTTTTGCAACCGCTAAATTAACCTCTGACGAAAAAATCGTGAACGTTGTTTTACAAAACCAATTAAATTAAAAGATATGGAATCTTTAGTAAAATTTGTACAAGACGAATTTGTAGCAAGAAAAGAATTTGCAGAATTTGCAGCAGGTGATACAATCACTGTTTATTACGAAATTAAAGAGGGAGAAAAAGTACGTACTCAGTTTTTTAGAGGTGTAGTTATTCAAAGAAAAGGAGTTGCAGCTTCAGAAACATTTACTATCAGAAAAATGTCTGGTACTATAGGTGTAGAAAGAATTTTTCCTGTAAACTTACCTTCTATTCAAAAAATTGAAGTTAATAAAAGAGGTAAAGTACGTAGAGCTCGTATTTTCTACTTTAGAGGTCTTACTGGTAAAAAAGCTAGAATTACTGAAAAAAGAAGAAAATAATCTCTTTTTACTTAGATTTAAAAAAAGCGTTGTGAGAAATCACAACGCTTTTTTAGTACACAATTATTAACAACTACAGTTAACAGATTGTTAACAACAAAAATGTTAAAAAAGAAATATATCTATAAACAAATCGTATATTTATGATATAATTTACAAGTTAACTACTAAATAACCTGTAAATAGATAAAGTAACGTTCTTTATATAATATTGTTAATCATAAAAACTAAACTGAAACTTCTATTTATTTGAAAGAATAAAAAGAAAATTAGATTTATTCATTGTGTAAATAGTTCTTAAGTCTAAAAAGATTTATTTTTAATGATTACAATTGAAACATTAATAAAAATTTTAAAAAAGTAGAATGCTTGATTAAAATTAAGGATGTTTCAAAAACTGAAATAGCAATAAGTAATCTCTTTATTAAAGAGGTATAAAAGGTAACTTTTATTTGATATTCTAGTAATACAAACAGTACTTAAACACTATTTCGAAGAAGCCATATCATTACAAGAAATTGTATGATATGGCTTTTATTTTGTTTTTAACTCACATTCTCAGCAATACACTTAATTTATTATTAAAAACACACCAAATCAACATAATTAATGATAATTAATCAACAAGAGTATCATTATTAATTCATAAATTTGTTCCACTTTTTTTTACGAAATGCATTTCGTTAAAAACAAAATAACATATAAAAATATATCTCAAAATGAGTAAAATAGCTAAAATTGTTTACACTAAAACTGATGAAGCTCCTGCTTTAGCAACACGATCTTTCTTACCTATCGTAAAAGCTTTCACAAAATCTTCTAATATAGAAATTGAAGTAAAAGATATCTCTTTATCTTCAAGGATACTTGCTAATTTCTCAGATTATTTAAAACCAGAACAACAAGTAGAAGATGCTTTAGCTTTTTTAGGTGATTTTGCAAAAAATCCAGAAGCTAACATTATTAAATTACCAAATATTAGTGCTTCTGTACCTCAATTAAAAGAAGCAATCTCTGAGTTACAAGAAAAAGGTTTTGCTCTTCCAAATTATCCCGATGAAGTTAAAACAGACGAAGATAAAGCTGTTTTAGCATTGTATAATAAAGTAAAAGGTTCTGCTGTAAACCCAGTTTTACGTGAAGGAAACTCAGACAGAAGAGCTCCTAAAGCAATTAAAAATTACGCTCGTAAAAACCCACATTCTATGGGTGCATGGTCTTCAGACTCTAAAACGCATGTTGCAACAATGACAGAAGGTGATTTTGCAAATAATGAGAAATCTGTAACTGTAAAAAATGCAACTTCAGTAAATATTATTCATACCTCAGAAAAAGGAACTAAAACTATTTTAAAAGAGAATTTAGCCCTTTTAGATGGTGAGATTATTGATGCTACTATAATGAGTAAAAAAGCATTAATATCTTTCTTAGAAGAGCAGTATGAAGATTCTTTAGACAAAAACGTATTGTTTTCTTTACACATGAAAGCAACGATGATGAAAGTAAGTGACCCAATAATTTTTGGTCATGCAGTTCGTGTATTTTTTGCAGATTTATTTAAAAAGCATGGAAAAACTTTTAAGAAAATTGGTGCAGATGTAAACAACGGTTTAGGAAACCTTCTTTCTAAATTAAGTGAGTTACCTAAAGAAAAACGTGACGAAATTAGACAAGAAATAAGATATGCTATAGATCATGGTCCGGAATTAGCAATGGTAAATTCTGATAAAGGAATTACAAACTTACATGTACCTTCTGATGTTATTATAGATGCTTCTATGCCAGCTATGATTAGAACTTCTGGTCGTATGTGGAATGCTGATGGAAAATTACAAGATACGAAAGCAATTATACCAGATAGTGCTTATGCAGGTATTTACTCTGCAACCATAGATTTCTGTAAAAAACATGGTGCTTTCGATCCTACAACTATGGGGACTGTTCCTAACGTTGGTTTAATGGCTCAAAAAGCAGAAGAATATGGTTCTCATGATAAAACTTTTGAAATTGCTGCTGCAGGTAAAGTCTCTGTAATTGATGCTTCTGGAAAGAAACTTTTAGAGCACAAAGTTGAAGAAGGTGATATCTGGAGAATGTGTCAAGCAAAAGATTTACCAATTCAAGATTGGATTAAATTAGCAGTAACAAGAGCAAGAGCTTCAGAAACTCCTGCTGTTTTTTGGTTAGACAAAAACAGAGCTCATGATGCAGAAATTATTAAAAAAGTAAAAAAATATTTACCAGAACATAACACTGAAGGTTTAGATATTAGAATTTTATCACCAATAAAAGCAACTGAATTTACTTGCGAAAGACTTATAAAAGGAGAAGATACTATTTCTGTTTCTGGTAACGTTTTACGTGATTATTTAACAGATTTATTTCCAATTTTAGAAGTTGGTACTTCTGCTAAAATGTTATCTATTGTTCCTTTAATGAATGGTGGTGGATTGTTTGAAACTGGTGCTGGTGGTTCTGCTCCAAAACATGTACAGCAATTTGTTGAAGAAAACCACTTACGTTGGGATTCTTTAGGTGAATTTTTAGCTTTAGCAGTTTCTCTAGAACATTTAGGAACAGCAAATAATAATTCTAAAGCATTAATTTTAGCTGAAACGTTAGATGAAGCTACAGATAAGTTCTTAGAAAACGATAAATCTCCTTCAAGAAAAGTTGGTGAATTAGACAATAGAGGAAGTCATTTTTACTTAGCTTCTTATTGGGCAGAAGGTTTAGCTGCACAAGATAAAGATGCTGAATTAAAAGCTACTTTTTCTAAAGTTGCTGTAGAGTTAAAGAATAACGAATCTAAAATTGTTGCTGAATTAAACGAGATTCAAGGAGACTCGGTTGAAATGGGCGGTTATTATTTACCAAACGAAAATTTAGCGGATGCTGCAATGAGACCTAATGCTACCTTAAATATTATTTTAAACGCTATTTAGACTTCTAAATACAATATTTTTAATAAAAGCCGATGTTTATACATCGGCTTTTATTGTTTATAAATCCTATATAAAAAAAATAGAATTCACTTTATATTAAATATTAGAACCGTATTTTTATTTTACAAATTAAATCATTAAACAAAATGTTTCGTTTTAAAAAAGCACTTTTACTACTACTCTTATTTAGTTTTACGGCTTTTAGCCAAGAAAAGCATACTGTTAGTGGTACTATTTATGATAATAGTAATAATGAAACTTTAATTGGTGTTTCTATATATTTCCCAGAATTAAACTCGGGTACTACTACCAATCAATATGGATTTTATTCCATTACACTCCCAGAAGGTACATACAAAATACAGGTTAGTTACTTAGGGTATTCTACAATTATTGAAACCATTAATCTAAAAGATAAAGAGATTAAAAATTTCAATTTAAAAGAAGAATCAGAAAGTTTAGATGAAATTATCATAGAAGGAAATGTAGAAAACTTAAATGTTAAAACTCCACAAATGAGTGTTAACAGACTTACGTCTGCAACGATTAAACAAATACCTGTAGTCTTAGGAGAAGCAGATATTATAAAATCTTTAATCTTATTACCCGGAGTAACAAGCGCCGGAGAAGGCGCATCTGGTTTTAACGTAAGAGGTGGTGCTGCAGATCAAAATTTAATTTTATTAGACGAAGCAATTGTTTTTAATTCATCACATTTATTTGGTTTCTTCTCCGTTTTTAATCCAGATGTAATAAAGGATGTAAAATTATATAAAGGAGGAATTCCTGCAAATTACGGAGGTAGGTTGTCTTCTGTTTTAGATATTTATCAGAAAGAAGGAAACAGTAAAGAATTTAAAGTTACTGGAGGAATTGGCTTGGTATCCTCTAGATTATTAATTGAAGGACCAATCAAAAAAGAAAAAATTTCTTTTTTAGTGGGTGGTAGATCATCTTATGCACATTTGTTCTTACCGTTATTTGATATGGATAACAAAGCATATTTTTATGATTTAAATACCAAAATAAATTATAGAATTGATGACAGAAACAGTGTGTTCTTTTCTGGTTATTTTGGAAAAGACGCTTTTGAAATTAGTGATAATTTTGTAAATACTTATGGAAATAAAGTTGCCAATTTACGTTGGAATCATCTTTTTTCTGATAAACTATTCTCTAACCTATCAGTTATTTATTCTGATTACTTTTACGGATTAACTCTAGATTTTGTTGGTTTTGAATGGGATTCTGGTATAACAAACTACAACCTAAAATATGATTTTAACCATTACATCAATAATAAATTTAAATTGAGTTATGGTATAAACAACATCTACAACAAATTTAATCCTGGAGAAATTGTACCAAACAGAGAGGATTCTGGAATTCTACCTGAAAAATTAATTGATAAATATGCCAACGAATTTGCAGTCTATTTAGATGCAGAACATAAAGTAAGTGAAAAGCTAAGGTTGCAATACGGACTTCGTTTTAGTAATTTTACAAGACTAGGCCAAGATGAACAAAATGTTTACGCAAATAATGAAGCTGTACTTTATAATAGTGAGTTTAAAAAATATGAATCTGCAGATGCTACAGACACAGAATCATATAAAAGAAGTGATGTTATTAGCAGTTTTAACAACTTTGAGCCAAGAATTTCTATGTCATATATTTTAGATGATAATACTTCTATAAAAGGAAGTTATAACAGAATGGCACAGTATTTACATTTATTATCTAACACCTCTTCCCCTACTCCGTTAGATGTTTGGGCACCTAGTGGAAAATATATAAAACCACAACTTTTAGATCAATATGCTGTTGGGTATTTTAAAACTTTAAAAAATGGTGATTATTCTATAGAAACAGAAGTTTTTTATAAAGACATTCAGAATAGAATAGATTACATAAACGGCGCTAACTTGGTTGCCAATAATGAAATTGAAACGGTAATTTTAAACGGAAAAGCAAGAGCTTATGGCTTAGAGTTTTTGCTTAAGAAAAACGCAGGAAAATTTAAAGGTTGGTTTTCTTATACCTTATCTAAATCTGAACAATTAACACCTGGTAGAACAGCTGCAGAACCTGGTATTAATAACGGAGAATGGTACAATACTGCTTATGACAAAACACACGATTTTTCTATTAATGGAAGTTACGACTTTAATAAAAAATGGAAGTTTAATGCAAACTTTGTTTTTCAGACAGGGCAACCTACAAATTACCCTGTTGGACAATATGAATACCAAGGTTTAAATGTGCCAATTTACAATGATAATAGAAGAAATGCAGATAGGTTACCGGCCTATCACAGACTAGATATTTCTGCAACCTTAACTCCAGAAAAGAATGCGAATAGAAAATGGCAAGGAGAATGGGTTTTTGGAGTTTATAATCTGTACGGACGCCAAAATGCAGCATCTATTAATTTTACTCAGAATAGTGAAACTTATAGAAATGAAGCAATACAAACTTCTATTTTTGGCTTAGTGCCTTCTGTTACTTATAATTTTAAATTCTAAACCTCTTAGAAAGGTTTAAGTACTATTACTCTTATGAAAAATGTAAAAATTATTATCGTTTTATGTATCATCCTTTTTGCAAGTTGCGAGAAAGTTGTAGATATTGATGTACCCTCTATAGAACCAAAATTAATTATTGATGCTTCTTTTGAAGTACTTTTTAGTGAAAGTCCTGTTGTTGCAAATACGAATGTAAAGCTTAGTTTATCTGCAGATTATTTTGATGATGAAATTCCGACTGTTACAAATGCAATTGTTACTTTAACCAACTTATCAACTAACACCATAATTCCTTTTGTAGACACAAATGCTAATGGAAGTTTTAGTCCAATAAATTCTTTTATTCCTGAGGATGATACCGAATATGAATTAACTGTAATCTACAATAATGAAACCTACAAAGGAAAAGCTACCAAAATAAAATCTACCGTTATAGATAGCATTACACAAGGTGATGAAACTTTTTTTTCTGAGGATCAAATTGAGTTGAAAATTTTATTTTCGGATAATGAAAATGAAGAAAATTACTACATTTTTAAGGTTAATAAAAATAATTTTGTAAATATAGACGATACCTATTTTAATGGTTCTAATTATAATTTCTCTTATTTCTATGAAGATGAAAAGATGGAATTACCTAAAGAAATTGACATTAAATTGTATGGAGTCTCTAAAGATTACTACACTTATTTTGCCATTTTATCTAGTCAGAGTGGAGAAAGTGGTGGTGGTCCTTTTCAATCTATTCCTTCATCATTATTAGGTAATATTGTTAACACTACAAACGAAGATAATTTTCCATTAGGCTATTTTCATATTGCAGAAACAGATACATACACCATAGGCTTGGTAGAAAAAAAGTAACTGTCTAGTACTGTTATTGGCGCTGCGTTAGGGATTGAAACGGCATCCTTTTTTATATTTAGCGAGTTAGCTTCTTGTTACTAAACAATGTACTAATATTACTTATGCAGTTACTTACATAAAGAAAATTATAAAAAAGATATAGTGTAAAGCCCGTTAAAACGCCCAAAAACATTTAAGATTCGTATGGAATTCTGTATTTTTGACCAATGAATTTTATAAAAACAACAGAGCAAGATTCTAACTACAATCATCTAGAAAAGATGTCTGTAACAGAACTATTAAGCAATATAAATAACGAAGATAAAACGGTACCTTTAGCCGTAGAAAAGGCTTTACCAGAGATTGAAAATTTAACGACACAGATTGTAACTAAATTACAAAACGGTGGAAGGATTTTCTATTTAGGGGCAGGTACATCGGGCAGATTGGGTGTTTTAGATGCCTCGGAATGTCCACCTACTTTTGGTGTTTCGCCAGAAATGGTTGTTGGTATTATTGCTGGTGGAGATACTGCTATTAGAAATGCTGTAGAATTTGCAGAAGATTCTAAAAACCAAGGTTGGTTAGATTTACAAGCCCACCATATTTCTAGTAAAGATGTGGTTGTTGGTATTGCTGCTTCTGGCACCACACCTTATGTGATTTCTGCTTTGGAAGCATGTAATAAAAATAATATTGTTACGGGGTGTATTGCTTGTAATAAAAATAGTCCTTTAGGCAACGTTGCTCAATTTCCTATAGAAGTGCTTGTGGGACCCGAATTTGTAACCGGAAGCTCTAGGATGAAAGCAGGAACTGCTCAGAAATTAGTGCTAAATATGCTTTCTACAGCAACCATGATTTTATTAGGTAAAATTAAGGGCAATAAAATGGTAGACATGCAACTTTCTAACAAAAAATTGGTAGAAAGAGGTGAAAAAATGTTAGTTTTAGAACTAAATATAGACCAAACCGAGGCAAGTGCGTTACTTACTAAATATGGTAATGTTAGAAACGTCCTTAAAAACTATAAAAATGAGTACTAATTATAACTTATTGGGTAAGGGTTTAAGAAATTTAAGTATTTTACTTATTCTTTTTATAGCTTCACCTGTATCACTTACAATGGGTTTTAAAGCTTTAAAAAAGTTTAACAATACACCTCAAGCATACCTCTCTTACCTTATTCTATTTGCTGCTGTAATTATAATTATATTTACCTTGTACTTTGCTTTTAAAACTTTTAACATTCTACTAAAAGCTATTTTTAATAATTAATGAGTACAGACAAGACTAACGGAATTATAGTAATTCTCTCTTACCCAGACACTGTTGTAAGGCCTGCTTATTGGGAGCCTTCTAGTAAAATATGGCCCCTAATTGGTATTGGTAGTAAGCACGCTGTGCAAGCTGGTCATGCGGCATTATTGTTGATAAAAAAAGACGAAACTGAAATTAATTATTTCGATTTTGGCAGGTATATTACAAGTTACACTAATGGCCGTGTTAGATCTAAAGAAACAGATCCCGAGCTTTTGGTTTCTATAAATGCTGAATTTGAAAATGCAAAATTAACCAACTTAAAAGAAATTTTACTTTGGATTGAAAAGCACCCTGAAAAAACACATGGAGACGGAAGATTGGTTGCAAGTATGCATACTGAGATTGATTTTGAAAAAGCGAATAATTATATTTTTCAATTAATAAATGAAAAAGAAATTCCATACGGAGCTTTTATAAAAAATGGTACCAATTGTGCTCGTTTTGTAACAGATACAATTATTGCCTCTTCTTCAAATAAAAAAATTAGAAAGCTGTTAAAAAGATCTAATTTACTAACGCCAAGCCCTATTGGAAATGTAATTAAGGGAAATACGGATAACCTTATTCATAGTATTTACAATCAAAAAATTGAAGATTATAAGAATAGATCTATTCTTAAAGAATACAATACTTCTTTTTTTAATAAATTTGATATTGAACCTAACTTAATTGGCACAGAGCATCCAAATAAAAAGGTTTTTGAATTAAAAAAAGGTACTTGGTTGGGCGGAATTGGAAGTGGTGCCTGGTTTAAGATTGAAGCACAAATTGATGCTGAAACCTATAGCATATCTAGATTTGATTCTGAAGGAACAAAAGATTTTTATGCTAATTTTAGCATTGATAAAAAATGTTTTAATTATTTAGAAGAGCATCAATTTATGTATCCTACCAATTGTAAAGAAGCTGTTATTATGCAAAACAATAAGTTGTATATTTTACAAATTAACGCCTTAAATAGGTTTTAACTTCTTTCTATAGTTACTTTTGGTGTTGTTGGATTAAAACCAAAATCTGCGTCTGGTAATTCTATTCCTAATTGATAAATAATATAACCAATACTAGCAAAATGATGAATTGCATGACTGTGTGCTTGCATTAATATAGCTGCTAGGGTATAATTTACCGACTTTACTCCCAAACCTAAATCATCCGTAACCAATACTGTATTTTCTAAATCTAGCGTATTAATTTCTTTTAATTTATAAATTGTTTCATTAAAATATTCAATACCTAATTGAGTATGTAATTCTAATAATTCGTTTCTGTTTCTTTTATTTAGGTAAATAGACTTTGTCTCTAATCCGTCTAAAATACAAGAAAATACGTCTAAAATATGACGCATATGGCAACCTATGCTAGAGTAATAAGGAGCTACCGAGTTGTCTGAATATTGTTCATTAGAAATTGTATTTAATAAAGAGATACCTCTCTGTAAGTTTTTCTCAATAGCTTCAATCATAAAAAATAATTTTCCTTTTTGTCGTTAATTTTTTCATGAATTTACGAGTTCTTATCTATATTTTCTAATAAAACACAAACATTAAGCTAATTAATTCATAATCAATAAATTAAATAGTAAGTAAAAAAGTATATCTAAGACCAGTAAATGCCTATTTCCTTTTTTGGCACGTTCTTTGAAATTATAATAATCAAATACGGAAGCTGAAAAGTATATTAGAGTAAGCAAAACCCTAAAACCATATATTATGAAAAAAGGTATACTTATATTCATAGGAATGTTCTTTCTTGTAGCAACTACTAAAGCAGAAAACAATAAAGAAATACCTAATAAAATTAGGTTTAATTACTCATACGAAAATACAGTAAATTTTATAGAACGCGATGTTGAATTCTTTATTTTTACCAACGGTGAATTTGATTTTAATACGCATTATACTTCTAATAGAAATAGAAAAGGTGTATACATAACTAGAGATTATAGAGGTAGAATTGAAAGAATAGGAAACTCTTTTATAAACTATGATCATTATGGAAATGTAACCAGAATTGGAAACGTTTTTATGAAGTACTATAGAGGACAATTAACCGATGTAGGAAATTTAAAAATTAGATATGATTATTGGGGAAACCCTGAATTTTACGGAAATGTAAAAGATAATTATTATCACCATAACGGTATAAGAATCAACTTAAATATTGGAAATATATTTGATTATAATAATTCTTATTTTTCACACAGAGATTTTTCTAGACATTACTCTAAAATTAGAGAAGACCATAATTATTATTACTATAGAGCAAACCCAAATGCTAAAATTGGTAAAAAAAGTAAAATTTTAAGAAGAAGAAAACAAGCGCCAGCTACCAGAAGAAGTAATACTACTTATAGAAAATCGGCTACAATAGATAGTAATAGAAGAACTGTAGTAGACAGAAGAAATAATGTAACAACAAGAAGACCTGCTACCTTAAATACAAAAAAAAGTAGTACCATTAACAGAAGAAGTAATAATACCTCCTCTAGAAGACCAACAACAGTAACTAGAGGAAAGACAACTTCTATTACAAGAAATGATAATAGTTCTAGTAGAAAACCAACTGTAGTTAAAAGAAAAACTAAAAAGCAGAAAGAAACCAAAAGGAATGAAGAGAGCAGAAAAAGAAGAAATTAAAATAACAGGTATTTATACATTATAGTAATAAAAATTATTTTTTAATTTTTTAGTATAATTACTTAAATAATCTCTCAGTAAACCTACTACTGATTTGTTATAATATTTTAAAAAAAAGGCCTCATTTTTTTAAAGAAATGAGGCTTTTTTTTTTATCTATTTTATTTTTTTAAATTTACTGACTAGTACTTAAAATTGAATAGAAATCTAAATAAGTCCAAAATCTTTAGCAATAGCAACCAAATGCGCGGGGTTGTTAGCATTAAAATGTATTTTTAGAGTCTTTAATCTTTTTTCTATAGCACTAATACTAGAAGGAGATATCTCTTTTTCTTTTAATTTTTTACTAATTGCTTCTTGTAATAAACCTTTAGACAAACATTCCATAAGAAAAATATCTGTATCTGTTATCTCTATTGCCTTTTTGGGGTGAATTGCAGAGTTTAAATCCGGAGAAATATAAAATTCATCTGAAGTAGAAATAAAGTGAATTGCTTTTTTTAAATCTTTTAATCCATTTCTACTTTTCCAAACATACCCTTGAATTTTAAGTTTTTTGTATAAATTCTGAATTCTATATGATTTATCTTCTACAGAAAAAACAATGATTTTTAAATCAGAAAATTCTTTTCTAATTTTTTCTATGAGTTCATCACCAGATTTTAACTCTTGTGGAGTTCCGTCATTTTCAAAGGATAAATCAGAGATAATTAATTGATAAGGTTCTCCATTTAAAAAAGCTTTTTTAATTTTAAGAAAAGCTTCATCACAATAAGAAATATAATCTACTTCTTTTATGTTTAACCCTTCTAAGGCCATTTTAATTCCGCTATTAATAACATCAAAATCTTCTACAACTAAAACTTTTTTAAACATTCTTAATTTTTAAATTGAATTTTTACTTTTAAACCTTTGTTGGATTTATTTTCAAAGTTAATGGTTCCATTAATAGTTTTTATACGGGTTTCCATATTTTTAAGTCCATTTTTTAAAATAATAGTATCTTCCTTAAATCCTACTCCATTATCTACATAACTTATTTCTAAATTATTATTTATTTTCTTACAGGCTAAAACCACTAAACTTGCTTTGCTATGTTTTTTCATATTTACAAACAACTCATTAAAAACTCGATACAGAACAATCTGTTTGTCTTTATTTAAGTTATTTAAACCTAAAGAAGACATGTCTTTTAAAATAATTTTACAAGCATCAGAATTATAACTTGCCACTAAATTTCTAAAATAATTTTCAAAATTACCACCTGTTTCTATGGAGTCATTTTGGTGAGAAATTGCTCGTGTTTGTAAATAGATTTTATCTAAATCATTTATAATTTCTTCGGTTTTAATTTTAGGGTTTTGAACTTTTGTAAGCGTATTAAAAATATCATTCCCTAATTCGTCGTGTAACTTTTTTGCTATTCTTGTTTCTGTATTATAACTTTCTTCTAAAATTCGTTTTTTGTGTTGTACTTTTCTTCTATAAATTAAAAACAATAAACCAGAAATTAACACTACTCCTAAAATTAAAACATTCTTTTTCAGATTCTCCTCTCGCTCTGCAACTAATTTATTTTCTATAGCAAGGGTTTCAAATTTTAGTTTTTGCTTCTCCTCTTCTTCATAATTGTATTTAATTTTAGCAAACTTATATTGACGCTTAGTTTCTGCCGTTTGTAAACTATCTCTTAAGCGAATGCTCTCTTTATAATAATTAATAGCATTTTGGGGTGTTTGCAGATTTACAATTTTATCTAGTGCTTCTATTTGATCTTGTGGACTTTTTTCTTTTTTTGATATTTCATACATTTTATTCGCATAAAACAATGATCTACTCCTATTCTTCTCATTAAAAAATTCTGATAAATGACTGTAGCTTGCGATCAATCCAAAGTTATCTTTTTGTTCATTTCTTATTGATTCTGCTAATAATAATTCTTTTAAAACATGCCTATTTGAATTACTTAACCATTTTGTATGTGCTAAATTATCAATAATTCTAGCTTTAGTTCTTTGATTTGAAATAGTATCTTTTAATAAATCTTCTAGAATTGAAATTGATTTTGAATACTTCTTTTGCTCTTTAAAAACAAGAGCGATATTGTTTTTATAAATAATTTTTGAGCCTTTACTTTTAGAAATACCAATACTTTTATTATAGTAAGAAATCGCATCTTTATATAAAGACTGGTAGGTAGAATTTAAAGCCATACAATTAAATACTCTTGCTCTTAAATTTACCTCTTTATCATTTAAATACTTTAAAGCTTGTACGGCTGTAGAATCGCTAATAGAATAGCTACCAAAATCTGATTCTAAAATTGATAAATTAATTAAAACTTTACTTGTATAGATGCTGTCTTTAGTATTAGAAAAATGTTTTTTAGAATTAGAATAAAAATAATAGGCACTATCCTTTAAACTTATCCTATTAAAATAAGAACCTAATTTAAAAAAGATTTTTCCTTTTAAATTATCATCTTTTTCTACATTTGGTAAGTTTAACATTTTTTTTGAGAAGAAGATAGCACTGTCTAATTTATGCAACTTGCCATATAAATAGCTAATATTATTATAGATAAAATACGTATCTGCAATGTCTAAATTTATATCTTTAGAGATTCTTTTTGTAAAGCGAACTTTCTCTTTATAATCTAATTTTGAATAATCAGATGTTCTAAATAAGTCCTTAACATGAGACTTTTTTATTAAATTATTTTCAATTTCAACCTCTTTTTTACACGAAAAAAATGATAACAGTATCAAAAAGAGGAATGTAACTTTTACTTGGTTCATTCCTCTAAAATACTATTTATATTTAGAAATACTAATTCTGCTTTACAGGATCTTCTTCCTCTATAGGATCTTGCCCTCCTTCACCTCAGTTGCAGAAACCTCTAATTTTACAGGTGCTATTTCTAAGTTTTCATCTAAATCTGTACAGGATGTAAAAACACTGTTTGTTAGTACTATTGCAAATACTAAAAATACTTTATTCATGTTACTTTCTTTTAAAAATTAAACAAAAGTGTTGCCCTCCGAATTTTAGAATTCAGCTTATTTGTTATTCACAACACATTAAAATTTAAAAGAGTCGCGCGCCTCTTTAACGGGAAGTTGTAGCATGAAATAGCTTTGTAATCTTGTTTTCCCAATCAAAAAAACATCACTATGTCATTCTAGTTTTTTAGTAATAATTTCCTTTCTTTTTTTTAGAAAACTATTCCTGCTGCAAATATCCGAAGTGAGTTAAAGTTAGCAGTAGTCAAATAATAGTCAGTTTTTAACCAATCTAAAATTGTCTATTTTTAGACAGTGTCAATCTTGTTCTGTCTAAATTGTCTACTTTTGGACAACCAAACAACTAAGGATGATTAAAGTACTTGTGACTGATTTTTTCAATGAAATTGAAAAAAAAGAACTTAAGAAGAATAAAAATGCACAGGCCACTTTTTGGGTAGAAGAACTACAAGATGTTAGTTCTAATGATAAAAATTATGTCAGTGTAAGAAAAGCTACACGATTATATAATAAGTATGTTGAAGAAAGAGAACAGGTAATTGTTAAAGAACCTAATAAATATCTTTTAGACTTTATGTCTCAATATTTGGGTTGGTCAGACTTTGAAGCATATCAATCTAAAAAAGAATCAACAAAAGAAATTATTGAAGAAAAAGTAAATTTTATTTCCAAGGTCTTTGAAAAGGAATTTGTGCTAAAAAAACACAAGAAAAAATTTATTGGAAGTTCTATTTTAATGCTTTTCCCTGCATTGTTTGTTCTTAATAGTTACAATACAAATAATTCTGAAACATGTATTCTGTGGAAAAAAACACATTTTGAAAAGAGTGATTGTACCCTGAAAAATACAATAGATAATTCTTTTTATAATATCAATATCGAAAATTTCAAGAAAATTGAAGTCACCAAAGAAACTCCTTTCTTTAAAAATGGAAAGCCATTAATTTGGTATGGAAAATCTGCTAAAAGAAAAATGGAGTATTTTACACAAAGAGGTGTTCATCCAGAAACATTAAAGGAGCTAGATCCAATTACAAAATATATTATCGACAAATATGTCGTTTGTGAAAAAAATGATGAAACTATTGCAAACTAGAAAGAGGTCATCTAAAAAGCAATAAACTTTGTCATGCTGAACTTGTTTCAGCATCTCAACACAATGATAAGCAAGCAATATGATAACCTGTAATAAATTCAGGTTGCAAAAAAGAGGTTGTCTAAAAAGCAATAAATCTTGTCATACTGAACTTGTTTCAGTATCTTAATTTACTGAATATCAAATTTCAAAAGAATCTGAAATAAATTCAGATTGACAAAAACTCACTTTATAGACAACCTCTTTGTAAAATATAATTTCGAAATATTATCGAATTAATTTTCTATATTTAATTCGTTTTGGCATTAAATCTCCACCTAAACGTTTCTTTTTGTTTTCTTCATATTCAGAGAAACCACCTTCAAAGAAATATACTTCACTATTCCCTTCAAAAGCTAAAATGTGTGTACAAACTCTATCTAAAAACCATCTATCGTGACTAATTACAACCGCACAACCTGCAAAGTTATCTAAACCTTCCTCTAATGCTCTTAGTGTATTTACATCTAAATCATTGGTAGGCTCATCTAATAATAAAACGTTTCCTTCTTCTTTTAACGTCATTGCTAAATGCAAACGGTTACGCTCTCCACCAGAAAGTGTATTTACTTTTTTGTTTTGCTCACTTCCAGAGAAATTAAAACGACTTAAATAAGCACGAGAATTTACTTGCTTGCCTCCCATCATTACTAAATCTTGTCCGTCAGAAAAGTTTTCCCAAATTGTTTTTTCTGGGTCAATATCTGAGTGTGCTTGATCTACATATGCAATTTTAGCAGTTTCACCTACATTAAAGCTTCCTGCATCTGGAGTTTCCTCTCCCATAATCATTTTAAAAATGGTAGTCTTACCAGCTCCATTGGGACCAATAATACCTACAATTCCTGCTTGCGGAAGATTAAATTCTAAATTGTCATATAATAATTTATCTCCAAATGCTTTAGAAACACCGGTTGCTTCTATAACATTTGTCCCTAAACGTGGTCCATTAGGAATGTAGATTTCTAATTTTTCGTCTGTTTGTTTCTGGTCTTGACTCATTAACTTGTCATAATTCTTCAAACGTGCTTTTTGCTTTGTTTGACGACCTTTGGCTCCTTGACGAACCCAATCTAATTCTCTTTCTAATGTTTTTTGATGCTTAGAAGCTGTTTTGCTTTCTTGTGCCATTCTCTTAGATTTTTGATCTAACCAAGCAGCATAATTTCCTTTCCAAGGAATTCCTTCACCTCTATCTAATTCAAGAATCCAACCAGCAACATTATCTAAGAAATATCTATCGTGCGTTACAGCAATAACAGTTCCTTTATATTGTGCTAAATGGTGCTCTAACCAGTGTACAGATTCAGCATCCAAGTGATTGGTAGGCTCATCTAATAATAAAATTTCTGGTTCTTGTAATAATAATCTACACAAAGCAACACGTCTTTTTTCTCCACCAGAAAGTACCCCGATTTTCTTATCAGAATCTGGCGTTCTTAACGCATCCATTGCTATTTCTAATTTGGTATCTAACTCCCAAGCGTTTGCTGCATCAATTTTATCTTGCAAAACCGCTTGTTGTGCCATTAGTTTATCCATCTTATCTGCATCAGAATACACTTCTTCCAAACCAAACATGTCGTTTATTTTATTGTACTCTTCTAAAATTGCAACTGTTTCTGCAACTCCTTCTTTTACAACTTCTAAAACTGTTTTCTCTGGATCTAATTGTGGTTCTTGCTCTAAGTACCCAACTTTATAACCTGGTGCAAAAGTAACTTCACCTTGAAAATTCTTTTCTACACCTGCAATAATTTTTAATAAAGTTGATTTTCCTGATCCATTTAAACCAAGAATACCAATTTTTGCTCCATAAAAGAAGCTTAAATAAATATCTTTTAAAACTTGTTTCCCTGTTGATTTATAAGTTTTAGACAACTTATTCATCGAAAAGATTACTTTCTTATCGTCGCTCATTGTATTATATATTAAAAAATTGAAAATTAAAAAGTTCTAAGCATCTGCTTAAAACCTAAAACTATTACTGTAAACTAAGACTGTATATTATTTTATACTCTACCTTTTAATGCATTAAAAACCCATGCAATACAAAAGAAACCAAAACCAACTGCCGCAAATCCCCATCCAGCAACTTCATTATATCTAAAAGCCCCTAAAGCTATTAAGCCTAAGCCAACAAGTATCATAATAAGCGTAGCAAAGCCTAATACTGTATTTTTATTCATTCCCATAATTTGTAATTCGTTAGTTTGATTGGCAAATATCGGTAATTATTTGGTATTGCCCAATTATAGCCTTTAGTAAAAAGCCTTTAAAAATAGTAAGTAATAAAGTAACTCGGAATAAAGATTTAGTTTCTTCCAAGTTTACGCACTGCTACCCATTGTTTCATTTTTTCTCTAGAATCACATGCAGGATAACCAACAACCGATTTACCAGCAGGAACATCTGCAATAACACCAGAGCCAGCACCTACTTTGGCACCAGAATGTATAGTAACATGATCTTTAATAGAAGCACTTCCGCCAATAATTACGCCATCTCCTAAAGTTACAGAACCGGCTAAACCACTGTGTCCTGCCATGATACAACATCTTCCTAAAACAGAATTATGACCTATTTGCACCAAATTATCAATCTTGCAACCATCACCTAAAATAGTAGAACTAAATTTACCACGATCTACACAAGAATTTGCGCCAATTTCTACGGCATTACCAATTACAACATTTCCAATATGAATAATTTTTACTAAACCTCTACCATCCGGACTTGGTCTATAACCAAAACCATCTGCTCCAATACTCACATTTATATGAAAAATACAATGACTTCCTATCTTAGTACGTTCTCTAATAACCGTTCCAGACCAAATTACAGTCTCGTTGCCAATTGTGGTGTCATCAAAAATAGAAACATTAGGATAAATTGTTACATTATCTCCTAAAACTACATTTTTACCGATATAGGAATTTGCACCGACTTTACATCCTTTTCCTAATTTAACTGTTTTATCTATTACTGCCGTCGGATGAATATCCGTTTCAAAATAAGGAGACTCTGGCTCAAAAGCTTCTAATAAAACTGCCATTGCCAAATCTGGATTCTTCACTTTTATAAATGCTTTTCCTTCTTCCGGAGTAATTTTTATTCCATCATAAACAATAGCAATACTAGCGTTAGAGTTTTCCCATAATTTTGCATATTTAGAATTCCCTATAAAAGTAACATTCCCTTTTATGGCGTTTTCTATTTGTTCTGGAGCATTAATTTTGTCTTTACAAATACCAATTTGTTCTCCTTTTACAAGCGATGTTATTTCTTCTACAGAAAATGATTTCATAGATTATTTTTAATTTTTTCTAAATGTACTATAATATTTATTAACACAAAAAAATCCTATAAACATAGGATTTAATTCAGTTATTGTCTTCTCATTCCGCTACCTCTACTAGGTCTAGAATTTTGATTATTGTTTTCTGCTTTTTTAGGCTGTAACCTTTCTATGATGCTCTTTTGATATTTTAACCACTTCTTATCTTGTTTTTCTGATAAAACACCTCTTAGAATTTCATTGAGTTCTTTTTCATGTTCATGAACATTCTCTTTAATTGGTCTAGTGACTTCTCTTACCTTTTCTCTTATGTTTTTATTACTTTCACTATCTCTTTCATTAGACATTGCGTTCATTAAAAGATCTAAATCCGTAAATTTTTCAGCATTTAAGAATAAAATTTCTTTTACTTTAAAATTATAATTTCTTAATGCTTTGGTTGCTGAATATTTTTTGTCATCATCTTTAATCTTAACTTTCTTTATCACCTCATCAACATCATAATAAAAAATACCCGCAATTTCTTTTGCACTCAGTTTTTTAACCTCTTTTGTTTGATTCAATTCTGGGTTTTGTCCTTGTTGTCTTCCTCCACCACCACCTCTAGAGCGTTGTGCTACAATATTAAAAGTAAAAAAAAGGATTACAATAAAAAGTATTTTCTTCATTATCTAGTTTATGTTTCTTATTTAGGTGCAAGCTACTAAAAAAACTTCTACTTCTATTTTTTGAAAATATAATAATTTATTAAAATATTTTATACTTTAAAGGTTTGCCGCTAATCGTGCACCCTGATTAATTGCTCTTTTTGCATCTAATTCACTTGCAAAATCTGCACCACCAATTACATGCACCCTTTTACCCGCATCTAATAAAGGTTGATACAATTCTTTAAAAGGAACTTGACCTGCACAAATAACAATGTTGTCTACTTTTAAAATTTCTGCTTTTTCATTCTGAATATAATGCAACCCTTCATCATCAATTTTTGTGTAAGAAACTTCACCAATAAATTGGACTTTCTTTTTCTTTAAAGTCGATCTATGAATCCAACCGGTAGTTTTACCAAGGTTGCCACCAAACTTACCTTTACTTCTTTTAAACATAAAAACTTCTCTAGGAGACGCTTCAAATTCAGGTTTCACTTCTTCAATTCCAGCTCTTGCTTCTAAAGATTTATCTATTCCCCATTCTTTTAACCAAGCATCAATATTTAAGGATGTCGATTCTCCTTCATGCGTTAAATATTCTGAAACATCAAAACCAATTCCGCCTGCACCAATTACTGCAACACGTTTTCCTACTGGTTTTTTCAATTTTAAAACATCAATATAACTTAATACTTTTGGGTGATTAATGCCTTCTATTTTTAACGCTCTAGGTTTAATTCCTGTTGCAACAATAATTTCTTCAAAATCTGAATCTTTTAAATCTTCTACAGATACCCTAGTATTTAATTTTACAGTTACATCATGGAGTTCTATTTGTTTGTTATAATAACGCAAGGTTTCATAAAATTCTTCTTTACCCGGAATTTGTTTTGCTATATTAAACTGACCACCAATTTCTTTGTCAGCATCAAATAAAGTAACCTTATGACCTCTTTGTGCCGCAATTGTAGCTGCAGATAAACCCGCAGGACCTGCGCCAATAACTGCTATTTTCTTTTTAAATACGGTTTCATAATAATTCAATTCTGTTTCATGGCAAGCTCTAGGATTTACCAAACAACTTGCCACTTTTTGTTGAAACACATGATCTAAACAAGCCTGATTACAACCAATACATGTATTTATTTCATCACTTTTATCAGCTTTAGCTTTATTTACCCATTCAGGATCTGCTAAAAAAGGACGCGCCATAGAAATCATATCTGCATCTCCTTCTGCCAATATTTTTTCTGCCGTTTCGGGCATATTTATTCTGTTAGAGGTGATTAAAGGAATCGATAATTCTTCTTTCATTTTTTTAGTAACCCAAGTAAAAGCTGCTCTAGGAACTGATGTAGAAATCGTTGGTATTCTGGCTTCGTGCCAACCAATTCCAGTATTTATAATGGTTGCTCCTGCTTTTTCTATCTCTTTTCCTAATTGTACTACTTCTTCCCAAGAAGAGCCGTTTTCTACCAAATCTAACATCGATAATCTATAGATTATAATAAACTCTTTACCAACAGCATCTCTTGTTTGTTTTACCAATTCAATTGGTAAACGCATTCTGTTTTTATAACTTCCTCCATAATTATCGGTTCTTTTATTGGTTCTTTTTACAATAAATTGATTGATTAAATAACCTTCAGATCCCATAATTTCAATACCATCGTAACCTGCTTCTTTAGATAATCTAGCAGAATTTACAAAATCTCTAATGGTTCTATTAATTCCAGATTGCGTTAACTTAAAGGGTTTAAAAGGTGTTATTGGCGATTTTATTTTGGAAGGTGCAACATTAAACGGATGATAACCATAACGACCTGCATGTAAAATCTGCATACAAATTTTCCCACCTTCTTTATGTACTGCAGCTGTTATTTTCTGATGTTCTTTCGCATGCTTTTTTGTAGACATTCTAGCTGAAAAAGGAGCTGTCCAACCTTGTATATTAGGTGCAATACCTCCAGTAACAATTAATCCAACTCCTCCTCTTGCTCGCTCTGCATAATAAGCCGCAATTTTTTCTAAACCGTTTTTTTCTTCCTCTAAACCTGTATGCATAGAACCCATTAAAATTCTATTTTTTAACGTTGTAAAACCTAAATCTAAAGGTTCAAAAATGTGCTTATATTTCATAATCTTGGAATTAAATTTACTATGCATGCATAATACTTTGCAAGATATGTTTATTTTTTGAAAAGAAAAAACCTCAAAGAAATGATTCTTTGAGGTCTTATTTATTTAAATAGATGTTACTTACATTGGAACTTCAATCAATAGTAATTCAGAATTAGCGAGACTGTTAATTATAAAACTATCTGTTTCATAAATTCCTATTGCATCTCGACTACCTAGTTTTGTTGAATCAATTTCAAAATCACCAGAAATATTCATTACATATACTCCACGATTCTTACTTTTTAACTGATACTTAAAATCTTGATTTTTATCTAAATCAATTCTAAAAATTTGTGCATCTTGATGAATTTTCAAACTATTTTCATCGTCAGAATTAAAAGAATTCACCAATAATTGTAATTTATTTTTTCTATCTTTTATATCAAATTCCTTTTGATCATATCTTGGAGTAACTTCATTTTTTTCTGGCATTATCCAGATTTGAAATAAAGCTAAATGTTCATTTGCAGAACCATTTATTTCTGAATGATAGACTCCTTTTCCGGCAGACATTACTTGTACTTCACCAGGCAAAACGGGAATCCAATCATTTGCCATGTTATCTTTATGTTTTAAAACACCTTTTAATGGAATAGTAATAATTTCCATGTTCTTATGAGGATGTGTACCAAACCCCATGCTTGGTGCAATTAAATCGTCATTTAAAACTCTTAACGCTCCAAACTGTATTCTCTTAGGATCATAAAAATTAGCAAAACTAAACGAATGATTTGCTTCTAACCATCCATGATTTGCATTTCCTCTTGTGGCTGCAGTATGAATTATTTTTTTCATAATTATCTAATTTTATCCAATAAATCACTTAAAAGAGTTGCTTCCTCTTCCGTTAATTTTTCTAAAAAAGAAAGGTTTTTATTATCATCTATGTTAGATAATAATTCTAAACCTTTTTCATTAATTTTCACATATACAACTCGTCTATCCTGCTCACAACGTTCTCTTTCTATTAAGTTTTTTTCGCATAGCTTGTCCATTAAACGCGTTGCATTTGGCGCTCTCTCAATCATTCTATCCTTTACAATCTGTACCTTAATTCTATCTTTTGCTCCACGTAAAATTCTTAGAATATTGTATTGCTGTGGCGAAATCCCGAAAGGTTTAAAAAACTCATTCTCTTTGCTACTTAACCAATGTGCAGTGTATTTAATATTGATTAAAGCCTTTAACTTATTACTTGCAAATTTCGATTTTATGTCTTTAGAAATGTCTCCCATGTC
>NZ_WTLD01000002.1:127094-363066 GCF_011379025.1 Polaribacter sp. 11A2H | reverse complement strand
AGTATTCAGTATTCAGTATTCAGTATTCAGTATTCAGTATTCAGTATTCAGTATTCAGTATTCAGTATTCAGTATTCGAAAATTAAAAAATGTCCTTTAAATAACAACATTTATTCTTCTTTTTTTGTCATTTATCTTATGTCTGAAGCCTTCTTTTTCTTGTTTCTTGTTTCTTGTTTATTGTTTATTGTTTATTGTTTATTGTTTCTAAAACTTTTAAAAAACCACCACATAGTAACATAGAAAACATAGCTTTAGTCTTATGTCTTATGTCTTTTTTAGTCCGCAGTCTTGTCTCTTATCTCTTATCTCTTAAAACTAAAAAACCTACGCTCTTAAACTTAAATCTTGCATTATTTTATTAAACTCTTCTGTAGTTGGAGTTAAATACACTTTATCATCTACAAACAACGTTGGATACTTTGCTACGCCATCATACAATTCTTTGCTATGCTCTCTTGCTTCTACATCTTTAGAAATATCTTTATAGATATAAGGAACATCGGTTGAATTCAAAAAATTTTTAAATGCTACTGTATAGGCATGTCCTGCTCTTCCGTATAAAACTATTTTCATTTTATTATTGATTTACTGCGTTTTCAAATGTTGTTACCTTCTCCTTTAAGCTTGATAAAAATGCTATATCTACAATTGTACCTTCTTTAAAATTATCATGAAAATTAGGTAAAGAGAAAGAAATTAATTCTTTAGCTCCTTGTCTAGAAAATCTTGCAATAGCTGTTTCTAAAACTGAAAGTCCGCCTCTTGCTCCTGGTGATGTTGCCATTAACAATAAAGGTTTGTCTCTAAAAACATTTCCTTCTATTACCGAACTCCAATCGAAAATATTTTTAAAAGCAGCTGCATAAGATCCGTTGTGCTCTGCTAAAGAAAGGATAAAACCATCGTAATTATCTAATAAAGAAGTAAACTTTTTAGCATCCTCTGGAATTGCTTTTCTATGCTCATCTTCACTATAAATTGGTAATATAAAATCTCTTAAATCAATTATATCAAATGAAGTATTTTCTAAATTTTCTGTTGCAAATGTTGCCAATTGTTTATTGATAGATGTAGAACTTGTGCTACCTGCAAATGCTAATATTTTTTTCATATTCTAAATTTTATTAGTTTTCTATACTATTACATCGAAAAAGCGTAATCACTCAAACTGACTTTCTGTAACTGAAAACAGCAAACTATATTACAAAATACTGCTAACTATTCTGGTTTCTCCTTTTACCATTTTTGCAACGGGGCATTTCCCTGCAAAGACCATCAGTTTTTTTCTTTGTTCTGCTGTTATTTCTTTTTCGAAAGCTATTTCTTCTGTTAAATACGTTCCGTTTTCGTCTTGATGCTGGGTAACATTTACTGTAATTTCTCCAATATCCCAACCTCTTAACTCTGCATAGGTTCTTAACGTCATAGAAACACAACCGCCAATTGCCGTTAATAAATATTCTACTGGAGTTGCTCCACTATCATCTCCTCCAGCTGCAACAGATTGATCCATTGTTAAAAAGTGATTTCTTGTTTTTGCTTCTGCTAAATAGTTTTTGTTTCTTAAAACTACTTCTGCTGTTTTAAGCTCTGCCATTTGTTATTTTTTTTTGAGTAACATAAGAGGTGATTAAAAAAACCATTGCTGCAATAGATGCTCCTTGTTCTCCGTCTCCAATCATTACATGAGCAAAAAAAGCAAAAATAAATGCGAAGAAAAAACCTGCATACGCCCACTCTTTTATTGTTTTATTTGATAAAAACCATAATGCGACCAAACCTAATAATTTTGCTATTGCATACGGATAAATGATGTATGTAGGGTAACCAAAATTAGTAAACATACCTACTACTGCTTCATGATTGAAAATATACATGCCTGCAGAAAAAAGCATGATTACAGTTAATAATGCCGTAGAAATATAGTATATAATTTTAGTAGTCTTCATCTCGAATGGTTTTTAAATTCTCGACAAAGATATAATATAAAAAACTATTTACCAAGGAAAATAAATCCAAGGAAGTATTTTTAACTAAAACAATACAACATACTGTTCAGATAATTTAAAAAAAATTAATCATTGCCGTAGACAAGAGCTGTAAAGTCTGAGTTTTCTAATTTTCCAAAATAATCTGCAATTGTAATATGGCGTAACTTATTAGTGATTTCATTTTTATTATAAGGAACACCAATTAATAACTTTTCAAGATTAGCAATGGGTTGTCTGCCAAAGAAATCTCCAAAAATTTTAAAGTCAGAAATATGTCCTTTTTCAACAAAAATACGCACATCTATTTCTCCGATTGGAAAACGCTTATTACGTTGGATATTAAACTTAGGTGAGTTTCCAAAATTCCAATCCCACAAATCATATTTTGTTGCTTTTAATTCTTTTACAGCTTTCCACTCTGCTTCGGTTAATTTATGAATTTCAAAATCTTCTTTAGCTTCATACAAACCTGTTAGTAATTGCTTTTTAAAATGATCCATAGTGATAGGTTCTTTTAAAAATTTACTAATATTTGCTACACGACTTCTAACCGATTTATGTCCTTTAGATTGAATTTTACTCATTTTTACTTGAAGTGCTTTCCCTACTTCGCTCATATCTGTATCAAACAATAAAGTTCCATGACTAATCATTCTTTTTCCTGTAGAAAATTGAGCTGTTCCAGAAATTTTCTTTTCATCAACTAGAATATCATTTCTACCTTTTAACTCGGCATGTACGCCCAATTCATTTAAAACACGAATTACAGGTTCTGTAAACTTTTTAAAATTACTAATACTTTTTCCGTCATGATTGGTAATAAAACTGAAGTTTAAATTTCCTAAATCGTGATAAACGGCTCCTCCGCCAGAAATACGTCGAACTACTTTTATATCATTTTTATCGATATATTCTTGGTTAATTTCTTCTATCGTATTTTGATTACGACCAATAATTATAGATGGCGCATTAATATAAAATAATAAATAATCTGTAGAAGCATCAAAATTTCTTAACGCATATTCTTCTAATGCTAAGTTTAATTTAGGATCTGTACAACCCTCATTATCAATAAAAATCATAGGTTTTATTTAGTATACCAATTTAAGTATTTAAAGTCGCTTTAAAATACATTTTTAGTTTTTAACTATTATAATTATAAAAATGACTTGTCTGTCTGAGCAATTCGACTTTGTTCAGTACAAGCTTATTCGAAGACTTTTTTTGGTTATTGAATGTCCTTCGACAAGCTCAGGAATACATTTAGATTCTCAATTGATTTAGCGACGTAATAAAATTAATTTAGTATTAATTGTAGCTAACAAATATAACGATTTTCTAAAGTTTTTTTAAGTATATAAACCTAAAATAACATATGCACAAGGGAATTTCAGAACCAAAAAAAAGCCAACTTAAAAAAACAAAATTGACTGTTTTATATAAGTTGGCAAATATGTTTAGCCCCGATTGAATGGTCTGTTTGAGCTCTTTTTTGTTTTTTCAACAAAAAAAGCGAGTAATGAAAGCGGGAAATAGCTACAAAAACTACTGATTCTCTTTAATAGAATCTATTTTTCTTTGAAGCTTTTCTATTTCTGTACGTTTTTTATCTTGTGCAGACATTAGCTTAATTGAATCTAATATTTGCTGATTTTTATCTAGGTTAGAAATTAATTTTATAGAATCTAAAACTTGTTTGTTCTGCTCTAAAATTGTTTTTTGCTTTTCAAAGTACAAATTAGATCCTTCACTCGTTTTCCAAGCTTCATTTAATTGGTTGTAAACCTCCTCGTTCCAAGTACTTGGTTTTTTAGCGTTTATCCAAACTACATCTCTATATTCACTGTCAATTAAGGCTAAATCTGGCGTTGCAGAACCATCAAATTGTTCTGGATTGTCTGAACTTATTGTAGAAACTGTTCCTAGAAAAAACATCCGTTTTCTACCTGCAATATTCTTAATATAAGGTCTAAATTCTACGGGTGTATTTGAGTTCCAATCGTACTCTTTTTTAGATTCTTTTACTTTTAAAGGCATTGCAGAAACGCCTGCATATCCTTGTTTTTTTGATGCATGATCGTAATAATAAAACTTATCTGTACCGTCTGCAGGGATAAATACGCTGTAACTTAAACTGGTTCTTTCATTACCTACTGGCTCTAAACCAAACCAGTGATATAAGCCGCTAAAAGCAGCTGTTTTGCTGTTTGAAAAATCGAAATCGGTTACGTAAGGTTGTGCATTTTGATCTTTTGGTACGGTAGGAATTTTTACAGCACTTTCCATGTTCCAAGGTAATGGATCTGAAAAACCTGCTAAAAATTTTAAACTTTCTGCTTGTAAACGAGATACGCGCTCTGATAATGTGTTTTGCTTGGTTAAATAGGCATAATTTTTCATTTCATCTGGCGAAATATAAGTCCCTTTACCAATGGTAATTCTTTCTAAATAATCTGTAAAATCATGTTCTCCGTTATCTATAACCACAACACCGCCAAAACTTGGGTATGGAAAAAAGAAGCCTTTCCACTTTATTAAACTCACCACTTCTACCCAAGCGCCTTTATCATTTTTCATGTAATACGTGTCACTTGGCTCATAATTAAATAGCATCCAAGGGTTTAAACGTTGCACTACCGCATTGTAGGTATTTCTACTAAATTTTAAAGATTCTCCGATTGAAAATGTAACTGAAATTCTATTTTCTGATGAAAAACGCGGAAAAGGGGTGGTACTTGACACAGAAAAAATTTCTTCTGTATTGTCTTTTAGTCCTTGCCAATAATATTTTTCTGTTGGCTGAATTGCCATGGTCCATTGATTGTTTCCATCTACTCTTACCAAATGTGGTAATGATACATCTTTGGTTTCTCCTACAGATTCATTTGCCATAGAAAAAATGTTTCTTAATGGCTGAATTCTTTCATTTTGAGTTAATGGCAACTCATGAATTTCTATCTTATTTAAATCATTAAAAACATTATAAGTCTTCATATAATCGTAGAAATTTAAATTCCAACCTACATAATATAAGATTCCGAAAAATGCTGATAATAAAAATAAAATTCCGATTCTTTTACCAACACCTACCGATCTTCTGAAACCACGTAAACCTAGAAACAGTAATGAAAAGCATAATAAAATTATGAAAATAAATTTTCTAACAAATATTAATGCTGGCTGATAATCGTCTCTAAAAAAGAACAATAAAGCCAACAATATTATAAAAAATATAATGACTCTCTTCTTTTGCTTTGCTCCTTTACTCCAATAATTCTTAATCATAATTTTATCTTGTCATTGCGAGGCTCTTGATAAAAAGTCGTGGCAATCTATTTATTTATTTATTATTTCTATTTAAAGATTACTTCGTTGTAAAAACTACTCGTAATGACGAATCTTTACAATAATCCTTTATCTTTTAATCGTTCTCTTGCGCTTTTCTCCTCAACTTTTGGTACTTCTTTTGTTACCTCAACTTCTTTAGCTTCTTTTGTTTGAAAATCTTCTATAAAATCTTTTCCTTTTTCTATAACTTCTTCTAATTTATCTTCAAAAGCTTCGGTTTGTTCTTCTATAATTTCTGATGATTTAAAAACAACTCCTGCAATATAAGTTCCTAACAAAGTTCCGAAAATCATGGATGCAAACAATGAAATTGTTGCATAATTTATAGGAATTAAAAATTGTACAATTAAAATACCTATTAGAAATAAAACAGCGATATAAACAAACCTTAAAACAAAGTTTTGTTGAAACACAAACCCTTTTGTGTCTGTATCTTTCATTTGTAATTCTTCTGAATTCATTACTTTATTGAAGAATAGATACATTTTATTACCTCTTGATTCTCTCCAATAAATAACAATTCCGAATAAAATTGCTGCGATAAATATGATGATTTCTATGGTCATTTTTTTATAGATTTTCCTGCAAGGTTTTTATAACCTTGTAGGTTTATTGACTAACTATACTTTTTATACCTACAAGATTTTTGAAACCTAGCTGGGTTTAGTATTTAATTTATTTTTCCTTTATAAAAATACACAAATTTAAAACTATAAAGCCTAAAACCCGCTCTTAACTGTCTCTATTACCCAATCTTGTGTTGAATCTTCTAAGGTCTTAAAAACATCATAAAACTGCTCTTTATCATACCAATATAGAAACAACATATCTTTCGGAGCAATATTAACCAATAAATACCAAATTAAATCTTGATGATTCGGTTTTAATGATGAATGTGGTTTGTGCAATGCAGTGTAAACTACCTCATCAATAATATCTTTTGGGTTTGCATTTTTAGAAATCTTCTTTTTTTCTAAGAATCGCTCTAATCCCATTATTTTTTTTCTTGATGAAATATCAATTTTGTTTAAATAGCTTTTAAATAAAATTTCTTCTTCTAAAATATCTTTTACAGGATGCGCTGTTTCTTTTAAATATGAAGAAAAAATAAATTTCTGAACTCTCTTGTATCTTTTCTTGGTAATTTCTTCTTCTAAATCTAATTCTAAAACATTATAACTGATTAATTTATCAATCATTTCTTTATGAGAAATATGATACATTAAAACATCATACGTTGTGTCTTTTATAGCTTCTTTATACGTAGCTTCATTTTCGAAAATAAGCACCGGAGTTACTAAATCTCTTAATAAGAAAACACCTCCAAAAGCTTTTGTATAAAAGGAATCTGTTGTAAAAGTTATTTCTTCTATGTTTAGATTTCGTTCTCTTAAATCTCCATATTTTTTTGCTGATGTTATCAGTTTTTCATGAACTTTTTCATCAATAAAGTTGTTATCAGTATAAAATAAAGCTACCAACTTTAATTGTTCTTCCTTGGCTTTGTGTAAATTATCAATTAAATGAAATTTTATGGTAATGTCTTTATACCTTAAAACATCTAAAGGTTCATAAAAAACATCTATTTTTTGATCAAATTCTACACAAACTGCCGAATCTCTTGTAATATCATTGATGGTTTTTTCGTGTTTTTTAAACACCATTTTCATCAATTCTCTGTCAAAAGAATTAAACGGATTATACACTGGTAATCCTTTTTGCTTTGGTGTAATAATTATGGCATACGTATTTGCTTCACCATTATTTAAGTAAAAAGAGACTCCTTTTTCTTCTGCTATTTCCGGACTCCAACCTACTCCGTCTATGGTAAATGAAGTTAACTTAGTAGCTGTAAAACCTAGTTTAATTAAACATTTATTATAGCGTTCTACCAATTTTCCGCTAACGGAAATAGACTCGCTTCTGTATAATTTGGCTTTTATTAGTTTTTGCATAGTATTATTACACTGAGTTTCACTGAGAACTCACAGAGATACACAGAGTTTTTTCAACATTATTCTCCGTGAAACTCTTTAAAAACTCTGTGTATCTTTGTGTTATTATTTTTAATTTATCAATTTATGAATAATAGCATATTGCAACAACACAATGGTTCTTGTATCTACTATTTCACCTTCATTTAACATTCTTACAGCTTCGGTAAACAGAATTTCTAAAACTTCAATATCTTCTGTTTCACTTTCTAAACCTCCACCTTCACTCACCTTCATATCGTCTGTATATTCAGCAACAAAAAAGTGCATTTTTTCGGTTAAAACTCCCGGTGATGAATAGCCTTCATATACTTTTTTGACGGATTTTAAACGGATTCCAACCTCTTCTTCTGTTTCTCTTATGACACATTGTTCTGGATTATCTAAATCTAATAATCCAGCAGGAATTTCAATTAAAAATCCGTCTTTATTATCATGTAAAAGAGTCGGCAATCTGAATTGCTTGATTAAAACTACCGTTTTTTTAGTGGTATTGTACAATAAGATTCCTGCTCCATGACCACGCTCATAAACTTCTCGCATCTGGTTTACCCAACTTCCATCAGACATTTGATACTTAAACTTGAATTTATTTAACGTGTAATAATTATCTGACAATAATGTCTTTTCTATATCTTTTATTCGATTACTTTCCATGATCAAATGTTTTTCTTGCTTCTAAATCTATGTTTAATTGGTTGACTCTCGCATCTACTTTTCTCTTAAAATCTGTATCTGCAATCGCGGCTACATTGTCTAAATAACGTACGACTTCTTGTCTTCTTATTTCAGAAAAATTTAATCCTTTCATGTTGCTTTTCATCAATTCTTGCAACATATTAAACTTGGTTTCATATTTCTGTTTGAAGTAAGTTTCCGGATTTTCAAACCAATCTTGTTCTAAATCGAAATCTGTTAATCGCAATGAAATTGCAGATTGAATATTTCTAATATCTCTTGATGAAAAGAAAGGAAATATCTGTTGAATTTCTTTATATAAACTCGAAAAAAACTGATGATCTGTCGTTTTATGAAGTTTTTCTGCTTTATCGTACGCTTCTAAAACTCTTGCTTCAGATGGTTTTTCTACAGAACCCAAAACATCTCCCATATTTTTTGCCAATCCTTGGTCTTTTAAAAACTGATAATTAGCTGGGTTTTGCATATTCACAAAATCTGGCATTGTTTTTTCTAACTTTTTCCACCAAATATAATCTTGATCTAGAAAATCGTGTTCTGTTCTTGCTCCATCAATTTTGAATCTACCTTGTACTCGAGAAATAACTGCCTTGTCTAACATTTCTGGTAAATTGGTAAATAATCCGATAGACGAATTTCCATAATTTACAGCATAAGCACCTTCTGTGTATCGTAAGAAAACTCCGATTACTTCTTTTACTCCGGCAGAAACTCCTTGTGTAGTTCTTTCTTGTAAATTATTTTCTGCATCGTCAATAGGTGCAAAAATTAATTTTGTTGGGTCTTGCATTGGCTTCATCCATTCTACCATTTTTTCTGCAGACCCTCCTTGAAAAGTAGAAATCAACGTGTCTGGCATTGGATGAAATAAAAACGGAATCTCTAAATTATCTGCATGTTCTTTTAATCGTGTTGCTATCGCCGCAATTAACATGGATTTTCCAGTTCCTGGGATTCCATACCCCATAAAAACTGGCATAAAACCGCCTAATTCCTGAAACGGATTTTTCTTTGCATCAAAATCGTAACTCAACATTCTTTCTGTTAATCTACGTGCAAAATGTTTGGCATCTTTATTCCCTACAATTTGCTCGAACTGAATTTTATTAAAGGCTATACTTTTAGCTGTTCCCGAAAAAACATTGTCCCAACCTGAAACAGCAAAATCAGATTTTTCTAATTTATACGTTCTATCTACAATGGTTTCTGTGTATTCTAAACTGCTTTTTCTAAGTTGAATTTCATCAATTAAAGCCTCGTAAAAAACCACCGTAAAATCTATCACATCTTTGTCGGATTTTACAATCTCTGGATGTCCTAAATATTTATCGAAATAAAATAAAGAACATGCTATTCCTTTTAAAGGTGATAAAAGCGAAACTTCTGGAATTCCCGCAAACTTTTGCTTCATCACAGATAAATCATCTGAAGCATGTGGTTTTAAATCGTGTAAAATTTTATAGGAAGTCGCAAATAATTGAAAAGCTGTTGCTGTTTGCATCTTACTTTCAAACTCTCTTTTTCCTTGAGAATCTAAAGCAGATTTTCGTTCGTGTAAACTTGATAATCCCGAAGAATCGTAATAATTATCTTTAATCCAAATACCTAAAGTGAGTCCTTCTTGCACAGCATACAACGTCTGATTCAAATACACAGGTATTGCAATTGAATCTGGTAATAAGCGCTTTTTTAAAGCTAAAATAGTTTTAGAAACTGAAGTAATTTCTAAATTGCTTCCAGAATTAGCTCTCGACAAATACAATAAAATTGATTCGTCTTTTGCGTCTTTGTCTTTATTTTTTGCTCTACTACTTTGTTCCCATTGAATACTTTTTAAATAACCAGACGCTTCATCTCTGAGCATATCTAATTCGTTTTGTTTTATTGGAAAAGTTGAGTTTTTTTGCATCTTTTATTTAATTTTCATTTAACTGAACAAACTTTATATTTTTTAGACGTTTTTTAAAAAAAGTTTGGAAGACTTTTTCAACGTTTAGTTTAGCATTTTTTTCGCAATAATTTGGCTAAAGCCAATATAATATTCAATAACTAAACACAGGTTAAAACCTGTGACAATTCAAAATTTTAATAAATACAATCTTATGATAATTTTTAATAGCTTGTCAATTTATCAACAGGTTTAAAAATTTAAACAATACAAGGGCTTTAGCCAAAATTATATTTTTTTTTCAGGTATTTAACTCCAAAATAAACATTCCATACACACAGGTTAAACCTGGGACAATTCAAAATTTTAATAAATAATATTACGATGGATTTTAATAGCCTGTGGATTTATCCACAGGTTTAAAAAATTAAACAACATAAGGGCTTTAGCCGAAATTATATTTCTAACTTATATTTTTTTTAACCTTTAAAAGAGTTCTCAACAACCCTATTTTCATACAAACTGTAGACTGCAAACTGCCTACTTTAATCCACTCAACTCTATCGGTGGTTTCGCCAATTTATCTAATGTTCTTGGTGTCTGATTATACAATAATTGAATAATTCTATGAGGCGCTAAAACGTATTTTTGTTGAATTACCTCACTCCATTTTTGCATGGTTTGCTTCGAGAAAAAACTTCCTTCTGTAAATGTATCTCCAGAAAAAACCTCGTCTATTTTTAACGATAAAGCATACGATTCTAAAGGAATTTCTTTCTTAGCAATTCCGCCTAAAATAGTATGTGTTATTTCATTTTCATCTTTTGCAAAAACATTGTGAAAAGGCCCTAAATCGATTCTTTTTAGATGCTTTGGTTGAATATCTGGTAATTTTCGATCAATATTATACGCCATTGTGTCTAAAGACATTTCTCTATCGGCACTTTCTTTTAAGACTTCGTAAATTTTTTCTTTGTCAATTTTGCCATCGTAATCAAAATATAAATAACATATAAAAGGTCGGTTATGACTTACATCATAGAAACTCCAACTCGTCATATATTGATAATTTTCTCCTTCTTCTGCTGTTGTAATTTTACCTTGCACAAAACGGTTGAAAATGTATTTTTTTTCTACGGATGTATAATAAACAATAGAAGAAGCTTTAAACAATTCTAATCTTTTGATCGGTTGTTTTTTTACTAAAAGTGTATTTAAAAATTCTGCTTTTAGAATCTTTGTATCCTTTAAATTATTTACATAATCGTTTTTTAACTCTAAATCGTTGTACAAAAACCGGAATTCTAAATAATTAGGGAAACCAGAATCTGTTAAATCTACCTTCATATTATCTTCTTCGTCATACATATATTTAATACGCATGGCTTCGATAGAGTATAAAAGTAAATCTGAATATTGCTTAAAAAGTAATAACTCTTGGTATGTACATAATTGCTCTTGTTGTACACTTACAATGAGTTCTTTTAAGACAAAATCTACCATTTTATGGTAAAAAACATATTGTTCTTTTGAGTCTAAAAGTGCAGAATCTAAAGGTGTTGTAATCATTTTTAAAATTTAAGAATATCGTTTAAAGTTTTTTTAATTACTTCAATATCTTTTAATGGAATTTTACCTATTTTTTTATCCAATCTGGTTTTTGAAACCGAACGAACGTGAAACGTTAATACTTCAGAAATTTTAGTCAACCCGTTTATTTCATTTGGGTTGATAATTAAATTTCCTTTATAATTTTTCACACTTGTGGTTAACGGACAAACAATTACAACTTGTAAATGTTTGTTTAACATATTACCACTTATAATAACTGCGGGTCTTCTGCCACTTTGCTTACTTCCTTTTACAGGGTTTAAATACAGTTCCCAAATTTCTCCTTGCTTCATTTAGTTCGCATCTGCATCGTTAAGTTCTGTAAAATACTCTTGCATCCCTTCTTCTGCAACCTTTAAAATATCTTTATCTGTAGCTGCTTGTTGATACGATTTTATATAACTCGCTTTTTCTACTTGCTCTAAATACAGTTCTAAAGCATTTTCTATGAGCCTATTTTTAGGAAGTTGTAACTCTTTTGCCAAAACAGATAATTTTTCTAAAAGACTATCTGGTAAAGAAGATGTGAATGTTGCCATTTTATATTTATTTTTTACAAATATAATTTATATTTATGAATTATATTTATAAATATTGATAAAAACCAAGCTTAACCATTTTATTTTCAATACGATAGACAATTAAAAACCTATTTAATATTCAAATAATTAGCAAGTACGCCTGCGTTAAGGATTGAAATGGCATCCTTTTTTCTTTTTCAGAAAAAAGATATAATGGAAAGCCTGACCTTCTTTTGTTTTTTAAAAGAAGGAAACGCCCAAATTATTATTAGTCTATATATATTAACAGATTGCTTCAATCGTACCTCTTTCGCAATGACGTTAACTTAACAAATCATCATTAGAAGTAGCTGCTTTTGGTTTTGCTGCCGGAGCATCATCACCTTTTGGTGCAGTTGCATCTGCTTTGTAATAGTCTTCGAAAATCTCTTTCATATCTATTCCGTAACGGTCTGCAAAGTTCTTTTGAATGTCGATATCTTTCTCTCTAATTTCATGCAAAGCCTCTGCATACGAGCTATACACACCCGTCATCACTTTTTCGTGCACCGGAATATTGTCCATCATTTCTTGACGCGCTCTGGCACTAGCAGAATGCATAGATGCTAAAGTTTCTCCAATATGTTCATCGGTTTTAACCCCTAAATGCTCTAAAATTGCCGCGAATTCTTGATCTGTTCTTGCTTTTAAAGCCACCACATAACCATCGTAATACTTTACTCTTTCTTCGGTATCCGACTTTAATTTTGCTCTGTGAGTTTGTAAATTAGAACGTAAAGAAGTCAATACTTTAATGGTTAAATTATGCTTGTGTACAAAACTATCTTTACTGGCAGCCAAGGTTGTGTAGGCATTTTTAAGCCCTTCTAACTCTTCTACTTTTTGCTCAATTGCGGTCATTTTGCCAATCGCCTCTGAATAGGCTGTAGATTGTTTGTCTGCAATTTCTTCTAATTCTTGACGCGATTGTTTTAACAATGCATATTGCTCTTCTAATTGATCTTCTACTTCTTTCTTTTTTGCTAACGCTCTGGTATGATTTTTAGATGCCTCAACAATGGCATCTTTTAACTTTTCTTCTACTTCTTTAATTTCTACTTCTCTATTTTTAAGTCGGGTTACGGCTGCTTGAGATTTGTAGGAAAGCTCGCTTAACAAAGTCTGAATATCGGCACTTTCTATACGTTGCTGAAACAATGCTTTTGCTTGATTATCTGCACCTGCACGTAATTTTTCTGCTGCTGCAAATTCTACTTCTTCTTTTTTAATCTTCGATTTTCTTCCCCATAAATTGTTCCACCAAGTATCTGCTTTATTTTGAGCATCTTCTAATTCTATTCTAGCTCTCTCTAATCCTTTTTGAGCATCGTCAATCACTTTTTGTTCTGATGGATTTAAAGCCGAAAATTTCTCGAACATGATACCAACTTCGTCTTGGTAATCTGTTAGGTCTTTAATAGCATCTAAAAGTGTACTTCTGTCTTTTTCTGCCATGTGCACAACATCATCTAAGGTTGCGTTCAGTATTTTTTGGCGAGATTCTGGATCGTCTTCTTGTGCCAATTTAGATTTCATGGTGTCAATTGCTTTTCCCCAGTTTACATCTACTGTTTCCGTTTTTTTGTTGGCACTCGTTTCTAGTAAATCAAAATCTTCTGACATAGTATTTTTGGTGTTTTTTTAAGTTGAACAATTTTTAGACAACCAATTTCGTTAAAAATTTTCAAATAAAAACAAAATCGCCTCTAAAATATAAGTAGCTAAAGTTCTTTATTTGTTACAATAAATTGAATATTTATTAAAAAATGATGCCTAATTATCACAGAAACCTAGCGTTTATTAAATTTTAGCATCTGAAATTAAATATTTTTTAATATTGAAAATCTTGTATTCTCTACCCTAACCTTGTAGAGAATTATTTAACGATTACCATAGGTTTCGACTGCGCTCAACCAGACATGTTACTTATTTTTAAGTAAAATTCACATAATTAATTACCACTAGTACAAACCACACTTTAAAGAAGATTAAATCACCTTTTAAAACTTAAATAATACAGATCCTTTTTTATAAAGTATCCGTATTTTTACATCATGGAATTTAAATTGGTATCAGAATTTTCTCCTACGGGAGATCAACCACAAGCAATAAAAGAACTTACACAAAGTATTAATGATGGTGAAAAATATCAAACGCTTTTAGGTGTAACGGGTTCTGGTAAAACATTTACCGTTGCAAATGTGATAAAAAACGTAGATAAACCTACCTTAGTTTTAGCGCACAACAAAACATTGGCGGCTCAATTGTATTCTGAGTTTAAGCAATTTTTCCCTAATAATGCCGTAGAATATTTTGTTTCTTACTACGATTATTATCAACCAGAAGCCTATATTCCCGTTACCGGAACCTTTATTGAAAAAGATTTATCTATTAATGATGATATAGAACGTTTGCGTTTAAGCACTACTTCTTCCCTACTTTCTGGTAGACGAGATGTTATTGTAATTGCATCGGTTTCTTGTTTGTATGGTATTGGAAATCCGGTAGAATTTAAGAAAAACGTGATTCCTATTCATGTAGATCAGCAAATTGCACGAACAAAATTCTTGCATCAATTAGTGCAAAGTTTGTATTCTAGAACCGAACACGAGATAAAAAGTGGAACCTTTAAAGTAAAAGGTGATGTAGTTACTATTTATCCTTCTTATGGTGATAATGGTTATAGAGTCCATTTTTTTGGTGATGAAATTGAAGAAATAGAATCATTCGATTTAGAGAATAATACCGTTTTAGAAAGCTTTAGTGAACTGACCATTTATCCTGCAAACTTGTTTGTAACGTCGCCAGATATTTTACAAAATGCCATTCATCTTATTCAGGAAGATATGATGAAACAGGTAGATTATTTTAAAGAAATTGGGAAACATTTAGAAGCAAAACGTTTAAAAGAACGAACTGAATTCGACTTAGAAATGATTCGTGAATTGGGTTATTGTTCTGGTATTGAAAACTATTCTCGTTATTTAGACGGACGAGAACCGGGTACAAGACCGTTCTGTTTGTTAGACTATTTTCCTGATGATTATTTAATGGTTATTGATGAAAGCCACGTTACCATTCCGCAAACGCACGCTATGTATGGTGGCGATAGAAGTAGAAAAGAAAACTTGGTAGAATACGGTTTTCGTTTGCCTGCGGCGATGGACAATCGTCCTTTAAAATTTGATGAATTTGAAGGTGTACAAAACCAAGTAATTTATGTTTCTGCAACGCCTGCAGATTACGAACTAGAGAAAACTGAAGGTATTTTTGTAGAGCAAGTAATTAGACCTACCGGTTTGTTAGATCCTGTAATTGAAATTAGACCAAGTTTGAATCAGATTGATGATTTAATTGAAGAAATACAACAAAGAGTAGAAAAAGACGAGCGTACTTTGGTAACCACCTTAACCAAAAGAATGGCAGAAGAATTGACTAAATATTTAACAAGAGTAGATATTCGTTGTCGTTATATTCATTCTGATGTTGATACTTTAGAGCGTGTAGAAATTATGCAAGATTTGCGTAAGGGTATTTTTGATGTTCTAATTGGCGTCAACCTTTTGCGTGAGGGTTTAGATTTACCAGAAGTTTCTTTGGTCGCTATTTTAGATGCTGATAAAGAAGGTTTTTTACGTTCGCACCGTTCTATTACACAAACTGTTGGTAGAGCTGCAAGAAATGTAAATGGTTTGGCTATTTTATATGCTGATAAAATGACCAACAGCATGCAAAAAACCATTGACGAAACCGAACGCCGACGAGAAAAGCAAATTGCCTACAACACCAAACATGGCATCACTCCGACTCAGATTAACAAAAAAATTGATGATACTTTGTCTAAATCTGCTGTTTCTAGTTATCATTATGATAATGCAAAACAGGTGGCAGCAGAACAAGATTTACAGTATTTACCAAAAGAGGAAATAGAAAAACGTATTAGAGAAAAACGCAAACACATGGAAGCTGCCGCTAAAGGTTTGGACTTTATTGTTGCTGCTAAACTACGTGATGAAATTGCTCTTTTGAGAGAGAAGTTGTAGTGGTTTGATTGTAAATAAGAAGCTTAGAAACTTTTTTTGTATTTTTGCTTAAAAGGATATACTATGCATACAATTAAAAATCAGCGAAAAAGTTTATGACAAATTTATTTGGTTGTTAAGCAAGTTCAATAAAGACGAAGTTGAAATTGTTAGTGAGAGCGCTGATTTTAATGGGACAAAAGATTATTTACAACAAGAATTAAATGAAATTGAAAGCGGAAAAGCTAATTTTATTTCTCAACAAGAATTTGAAGATCGGTTAAACGAAATAGCCTAGCCTTCTTATGAATATTATTTATAAAGATACTTTTATCGAAAGGTTAGAAAAGCAATTAAAATACATTTCTAAAAATAGTCCGAATTCTGCTCAAAAATTAAAAAAAGAACTAATTCAAAGGATAAAGGACATCCCTAAATCTCCGTATTCATTCTGAAAATCAATTTATTTCGAAAACGACTCTATACGAGACTTAATATACAAAGGCTATACGATAGTCTTTAGAATTAATGAAAATCAAATTGAAGTATTTGGATTCACAAAATTTCAAAATAAACCTACAGAATGAACATCATTATAAAAAAATACTTTAAAACGTTATTCAGAGACAGCAACTTTCTTATATAATACCAAGTAATGCTAAAATAATGGGAGTAAATATGGCAGTAAACAATCCGTTTAAAATAAGTCCCATACTAGAATATGCTCCAAATCGTTGACTTATAGCCATCGCTTGAGCCGTTCCAAGCGCATGACCTGCAGTACCCATTGAAAGGCTTCTAGATATTGGGTTTTTCACTTTAAAAAGTTGTAAAATTTTAAAACCTGCTACTGAGCCAAAAATCCCTACCATAACAACCATTGATGCCGTAAGAGATGGAATCCCTCCTATTGACTGAGAAATATCAATAGCAAGCGGAGTCGTAACAGACTTAGGTGCTATCGAAATTATTACATCATTTGAAGCTCCTAGCCACTTAGCAATAAGAACCCCCGAAATGATACCGACTATAGAACCTACTAATTGTGAAATAAAAATAGGGATCACTTGTTTTTTTATTTTGCTTAATTGAAGATATAGAGGTACTCCTAATGCTACAATAGAAGGTTTTAGAAAAAACTCAATAAACTTACCTGCCTCATGATAAGTTTCATAAGAAATACCAGCTAATTTTAAAATGCCTATTACAGCAATTATTGTTATTAATATAGGATTTAGAAGAACTGAGTTGGTTTTATTTTGAAGATATTTTGTCAACCAATAAATACCTACAGTTATGGTTAACAACATATAAGGTTCTGAAATCAGTTTCATTTTTTGTCTTTTGCTAGTTTCTTTAATTTTATTTTTCTCAACACCTGATGTGTAAAACTAGTGCTTAGTAAAACTAAAACAGTACTCCCCAGAATTGCTGCTAGTATTGGTACTAATTCTTTTGAAATTAAATCTAGATAACACATAATAGCTACGCCAGGTGGTATAAAAAAGAAGACCATGTTATCTAAAAGAAAATCAGCAACCTCCTGTATCCATTTAAGTTTAATGATTTTAAAATGAAGTCCTGCTGTTAATAACAACATGCCTATGATACTTGAGGGAATTTTAATTCCAGTGAAATAAACGATTATCTCACCTAGAGCAAGACACATCAGTATTATAAATAATTGTCTAATCATACTATTATTTTTCTACTACAAAAGTAATGTTATATAAGAATAAAGAACTATTAATTAATATTAAACAACAATATTATTTTCTCTAATATTTACTTAAAAAAGAAAGATTCATTAATAGAATCTAAGGATAAAAAAAATGCTTTTAAAAGAAAAACATAACCTTATAAAAATCAAAATAATCCACTTTACAACTACTCAATACTTTTTCAAACAGCAAACCAACTTTATATATTTCTTTTAGAATTAAATTGATATCCATTCCTAATAGTTACTAGAAATAAGATTCCTAGCGAAAATTTTTAACTTATTTCACAAAACACATAAAGTTATTGCCGATCATCCGTAATTTTTATAAATAAATATAAACACCATTCACAAAAATTCAAATTTTTTATAGTCGCTAAACTATTGCCGTTTTTAGTAAAAACTTGTAATTTTATAATTGAAAAAAGAGTATTTTAACTATTGCTTTTTCTGTTCTAAAAAACTATCTTAGCTAATTCTCATTATAAAAAAATGGAAATGTTGCTTATTCATTTTATAGTTGTGATGGTTTTATAATAGAGATTCAAACAAACCGAAAGCTATAATTTAATATCTTTGTGAACAATATGAAATACCCATTAGAAAACTTAACAGACTTAGAATTTGAAGATTTAGTTGCATTAATTTGTAGCGAAATTTTGGGAATGGGTACTGTTGTATTTTCTAAGGGCACAGATTTTGGTAAAGACGCCAAATTTTATGGAAGAGCAAACAAATTTCCTAGTGAATCCAAGCCTTGGGAAGGTAAAATTATTATACAAGCTAAACATTCCGAAAAGGTAAACGCTAGTTGTTCTGATAGTGCTTTCAAAACTATAATTAAAAATAGTGTAATACCTGCTATTAATGGTCTGAAAGAAGCTAATAAATTAGATTTCTACTTACTTTTTACTAACCGAAAATTAAGCGGAGTACAAGATTTTAGAATTGAAGATATATTTGACACAAAAACTGGAATTGAAAATAGGGTTATTGGATTAGAAACTATAGAGTATTGGATAAACCAATATCCTAAAATTGCTAGAACTTTAAATAAACTTTTACTTCCTTTAAGTTTTGACGAAAATGATTTAAAAGAAATAATAAATTCTTTTAGTAAAGTAGATAAGAAAAAAGGTGATTTACCTAAAATTCCTAAAAGAGATATTGAAAAGAAAAATGAGATAAATAATTTAAGTAAGGAATACTTTAATAATGTAATTAAAAGAAACCTTTTATATTTAGAACAAATCAGAGAGTTTTTAACAAATCCGATTAATACAGAGTTCTTAGGTAAATATGAAAATACAATTGATGATATAAATGAAGAAATTGTTGTGCATAGAGATGAATTTGACAAGTTTGATTTAATCTTTAATTATTTATATAAATTTATAATAGAAAATAATCCTGAATTAAAATCTAACAGAAATTTAGTTCGTTTATTTTTGCACTATATGTATTATAACTGTGATATTGGATTTAATGAATAAATTATGCTAACACCAACAAAACATACGAACATTAAATATTCTGTAATTTATATTGCAGGTAAAGTTTTGGGCTTTCTTAAAAATGAAACACTAATCAAATATGAAGATTTGAAAGCAATGTTAGTTAGCGAACTTGGAGTAAAAGCAAAAAATAATATTGATTTTTCTTTAACTTTTTTATTTGCAATAGGAAAAATTGAATACTTAAAAAACATTGACGCAATTACGTTAATCAACGATAATAATGAAGATTAGTAAAATCTATTCTAATAAAAGTTTTAAGAATATTGAATTTAATGAAAAATTCAATGCTATTGTAGCGTTTATTGAAAGTGATAAGAAAGATGATACCCATAATTTAGGTAAAACTTCCTTAATTAGAGTTATTGATTTTTTACTCCTATCAAGCTATAATAAAAACACAGACAAATTATTAGGTAATAACCTTTTTATCGGTCAAGAATTTTACGGAGAATTAAAATTAAATAACGGAAAATATTTAATTGTTAAACGTTCGATAAACACAGCTACAAAAATATTTTTTAAATTAAACGATTATAAACTAGATAGTTTTAAACTGGATATTGATTGGGATGAAGAATTAACATTTAATAAAGCAAAAAAGAGATTAAATGAATATTTAAATTTTAATATTTTACCAAATTGGGATTATAGGAAATCAATTACTTACTTTCTAAGAAGTCAACAAGACTATTTAGATGTTTTTAAATTAAACAAATTTAGAGGAAAACATAAAGACTGGAAACCTTTTGTTTTTGATTTACTAGGATTTAAAGGTGGTTTAATTTTATCAAAATTAGAAACTGAAGAAGAAATAGATGTATTAAATAAAAGAATAAAGACCTTAAAACTAGAAGCACAAATAGATACTTCTGAAAAAGATAGATTAGAAGGACTTTTAGAGATTAAAAAAATTGAACTTTTAGAAATTAAAAATCAAATAGATAAATTCAACTTCTTTAAAGAAGATATTAAAACAAACAAGCATCTTGTTGAAGAAATAGATACAAAAATTCAAGCATTTAATACTGATAGATATAGAATATCATATGAAATTAATAAAATAGAATCTTCATTATCAGAAATAAATAATGATATTGACGATAAACAGATTAATAGTCTTTTTGAGGATGTGAATTTGTACTATCCTAAGCAGTTAAAAAAGGAGTATGATGATTTAATTAACTTTCAAAAATCTTTAACAACAGAACGTAAAAAGTACCTTTCTGAAACTTTAGAAATATTAAAACTTGATTATACAGTTTTAAATAAAAGTATAAAGGAAATTGAATCTCAAAAAACAGATTTATTGTCTTTTTTGACAGAGAAGGATAGTTACTTTAAGTTTAAGGAATATCAGAAAAAAACAATTGGTATTGAAGTTGAAATTGAACGTATTAAAGATAAATTAAAAGTTATTGATAGGACTTTAATCTTAGAAAATGATATAAAACACAAAAAAGAAACAATCAATGATAAAATTTCAGCATTAAAAGAATCTTTAACTGAAAGGAAACACTCGAATATCAATAGAATTTTCAACTCAATTATTAAAGAAATCTTAGATACAAATGCTTTAATTTCATTAAAATTAAATAATCAAGGAAATATTGAATTTAATGCTGATTATCAAAATAAAACGGATTTATTAGAAACTTCTGAATCACAAGGCACAACATATAAAAAATTACTTTGTGTTGCATTTGACTTGTCTCTATTAGTTAACTATTCTGACAAATCATTCTATAAATTTGTATATCACGATGGAGTATTAGAAGGTTTAGACGATAGAATTAAGATTAGATATATCAAACTAATAAAAGAGTTTTGTGAAGAATACGATTTACAATATATAGTCACTTTAATAGATTCTGATTTACCGAAAGATATGCCTAATATGATTGAAGATAAAGATATCTGTCTAAGACTAGATGATAAAGACAACTCTGGTAAGTTATTTTTGAATAGTTTCTAAAAAAAACTCCAAAGATTCAGGAAAACCATCTGTACTTTGTTAAAAAAAACATAAACATCATTGACAAAAACTTAAGGTTTACCTTAGTCACTAAACTATTGCTATTTTAAATAAAACTTGTAGAGTTTTGACAAAAAAAGAACAATCAAAAGACCAAAAAATATCAAAAGAAACAATATACATTGCAGGTGGTTGCCTTTGGGGAGTACAAGAGTTCTTAAAATACATCCCTGGTATACTTGAAACCCAAGCTGGAAGAGCTAATGGCATTACCAAATCTACCAAAACACCCTATGATGGTTTTGCTGAATGTGTTAAAACCATCTTTGATACTAAGGTTATTTCAATTGAAGATTTAATACATCATTTATTAGAAATCATAGATCCTTATAGCATCAACCAACAAGGAAACGATATCGGCGAGAAATACCGCACAGGTATTTACAGCAATCATCAAAATCATCTATTAAAGGCAAAAAATTACATTCAGAAAGTAGAAGAGACATTAAATCTCAAAAATAAAATCATCAAAAAAATAGCAATTGAAGTCCTTCCTTTAACAAATTTTATCCCAAGTGATGCAGAACATCAACATAGATTAACCTTGCACCCTAATGACCATTCGTATTGTCACATTCCTTTAGATATATTGCATAAGTATAAAAAAAATAGCAACTAATAGTTAGCTAGGTGGCTAAAAATATATCAAAATTGTAATTTAAACGAAATATAGAAAAGAGAATCTTAATCAGTCTTTATACTTTTAATTATCGAGGATTTAGAGCTATTTCTTTTATTAAGGTACTCATTAAGTGCAAGAGAAGCGAAAATAAGACTTCCACCAATTAAAATCTTTTGAATATCTGCTTCTTTATTCCAAATAACAAGGTTGACAATTAAGCCTATTGGAACTAACGCATTATTCATAATCGCTAACGAGCCTGTATTTACCATAACAGCACCTTTGTTCCAAAAATAATAACCAAGGCCAGAAGCCACAGCGCCCAGATATATTAGTACTCCCCACTGAACGGATGTAGTTGGTAACTTTTCTGTTGAACCAAAAATAAAAAAAGCAATGAGCGCTACTAAAAACGCACCAATAAAGAACAACCCAAAAATAGTATGTTTTGGCGTATTTTCTAATTCAGGTGCCGATTTTAATAAATACTTATAAGCAACTTGACCAACAGCAAAACAAAGGTTGGCACCTTGCGTAATCATAAAACCTAAAAATACGTTTTCACTAATACTTGAATACTGAATATAAGCTGCTCCTAAAACAGCAATTAAAGCAGTAAGCAGGTGTCTTTTATGAAATCGCTTGCTTAAAATGTCATTTAATAAAGTAATGTAAATTGGTGTCAGCACACTAAAAAGCAACACTTCTGGCACCGTAAGAAATTGAAATGACTGAAAGTAAAAACAATACATTAAACCTAATTGAACCGAACCAATTCCGATTAGTTTTAAAATTATGTCCGCTTTAATTTTCTTCAACCTTAAAAAAGGTAAAAATAACATTGTTGCGATACCAATACGCATCAATACAGAAAACCATGCATCTACATACCCAGAAAGATAGACACCTATTAAGCTAAACGAAAAAGCCCAAACCATAGTAACGCCAAATAAATACTTCATAAATAAAAAACTGATAAACAATAAACAATTAATTAGACATCACTTCAAAGCTAATCTATACTTTTTTCAAACAGCAAACCACCTTTATACATTCCTTTTAAAACAGGACGAATATTGATTCCTAATTGTGTTAGGCTATATTCTACTCTAGGCGGAACTTCCGGAAAAACCGTTCTAATAACTAAACCATCATGCTCTAACTCTTTTAACTGTTTAGACATCATGCGTTCGCTAATATCCGGCATAAGCCGAACCAATTCACTATACCGTTTATCACCCTGAAAAAGATGTAAAATAATGGTGCCTTTTCTTTTTCCTTTAATGGTATTTATAAAAGTATCTATAGGGCAATAACTTTTTTTCATTTTTTTTCGGCTTACACGCTTTATAAACAGACAAAACAGCACAAAATGTTCGTTAGGGTACAATTTGTAAGTTCTTGTTTATCAGTTTAATTTAAGCGAACTTTGATGTAAAAATAAGAATAATACACAAAATAGCACTATGGATACGCAATCGAATTACAAAGCTTTTAGAGTAGAAGAAAAAGATGGAGACTATATTTCCTCTGTTAAAGAAATTTCCTTTACACCATTAGAACAAGGCGAAGTCTTAATAAAAGTACACTACAGTTCTTTAAACTATAAAGACGCGTTGTCTAGCATTGGAAATAAAGGTGTAACTAGAAATTATCCGCACACCCCAGGAATTGATGCTGCCGGAACAGTAGTTTCTTCAGAATCTACTAAATTTAAAGAATCGGACAATGTTATTGTCACTAGTTACGATTTAGGAATGAATACAGACGGAGGCTTTGCAGAATACGTTAAGGTGCCCGCAGATTGGGTAGTGAAGTTACCAGAAAATCTTTCTATGAAAGAAGCAATGACGATTGGAACAGCAGGATTAACTGCAGGAATGTCTGTATTTAGATTAAGCGAAATGGTAAAACCCACAGATGGCGCTATCGTTGTTTCTGGTGCTACAGGCGGCGTTGGATCTACAAGTATTGCTATCTTAAAAAAAATGGGCTATAAAACAGTGGCAATTACAGGTAAAGAATCTGAAATTGACTTTTTAAAGAATCTTGGAGCTGATGAAATTATAATGCGAAAAGATTTTGAAGAAATGGCTAAAAAACCACTTTTAAAACCACTCTTTGCTGGAGGAATTGATACCGTAGGAGGCGAAATTCTTGAAAATATTATAAAATCTACCAATCTAATGGGTGTTGTAACTTGTTGTGGAAATGTAGCTTCACCAAAACTTGAGTTAACCGTGTTCCCTTTTATTTTAAGAGGTGTTACTTTAATTGGTATTGATTCTCAAAATTACCCAATGACCTACAGAGAAAAAATATGGAACAAATTAGCGAACGAATGGAAAAATGATCGTTTAACCGAAGCTTCTGCAGAAATATCTCTACAAGAATTAAACGAAAAGATTGCTTTAATGTTACAAGGAAAATTAAAAGGAAGAACCTTGGTAAATTTGGATTTGTAAAATATTAAATAATTGATAAAAACCTTCAGATATTAGAGGTTAAAAATATCAAATAAAATGCCCCCAATGTTTAGATTTTCAACCATAGGGAGAAATCACATAAAGTTACCTAATATCAGGTTTCTCCTTATCTCGAAATGATACTATTTTGGTTTTAATAAAAACCTAAATAGTACTTTCTTTAAGAAGGTTATAATCAATATTTAAAAACTAAATTAAGTTTAGTTTCATAAAGAACTTACTTTTTCAGATACACAAACAGTAAAAATAAAATAATGCTAATACCTTCTTATATAAAATTCAAAAAGAATATTTCTTAACTAAATTATTTATCGTAATATTGCAATGAATAAATAAAGAAACAAAATGGGATTAGCAAAAACTGAAATGTTTACCGATCAACAAAATGAAATTGCCTTGTTTGCAAAAGTTTTTGGTCATCCAGCAAGAGTTACTATTTTACAACATTTGTTTAAAATTGATTCTTGTGTATGTGGAGATTTAGTAAGTGAAATAGGATTGGCGCAACCAACAATTTCTCAACATTTAAAAGAATTGAAACATTTAGGGTTGATAAAAGGAAACGTAGAAGGAACTCGCGTTTGTTACTGTATTCACAAAGAAAACTGGACAGCAATGAAAACAGTGATGTCAGAGTTTTTAGATCAAGATGTATCTCAAAAAACAGATTGCTGTTAAAAAAATTTATAAATATTAATCGCAAAATTGCAATAAACAAATATAACAATATGAAACTATCAGAAGTAAAAGTAGCATTAAAAGCTTTAAAAACAATTGGTTTTCAATTACCAAACGGAGAATTAGTACCCAATCATTTTCATGTTACAGAAGTTGGAAAAATTACCAAAAATTTTATTGATTGTGGAGGAACCGTTAGAAACGAAGAAGTAGTAAACTTTCAACTTTGGAACGCAGATGACTATAACCACAGATTGCATCCAGAAAAACTATTAAACATTATAGAACTTTCTGAAAAGGTTTTAGGCATCGGAAATTTAGAAATTGAAGTAGAATACCAAGCAGAAACCATTGGTAAATTCGGATTAGATTTTGATGGAACAAACTTCTTATTGACTTCTAAACAAACAGATTGTTTAGCAAAAGATAATTGCGGAATTCCGGAAGAAAAAACAAAATTACAATTTTCAGACATACCAGTTGCAAACACTTGTACACCTGGAGGCGGTTGTTGCTAAATAGAACATGAAGTTCTATTAATTTTAATTATAATACTCAAAAAAATCTGCGCAATCTGCGGGAAATAATATTAATCTATCCAATATTACCCCACAGATTTCACAGATTTACGCAGAATAAACGACACTGCAATTGTTTTAAAAAGAACTTAACAAGCTTACCAAAAATATAAAAAAATCAACTTTTAGAAAAAATGATCTCAACACAAACCACCCTATTTTCAGAAATAGAAAAGGTAATTAAAGGTTTAAACTTTGCCTCGATTACAGAAGAACGTAAAACTGTTTTACAACCGTTAGCAGATTTTATTCAAACTAAAGTTTCTAATCAACAAGAAATTAGAATCAACTTTATTTGTACCCACAATTCTAGAAGAAGTCATTTATCACAAGTTTGGGCACAAGCAATGGCTAGCTATTTTAACGTTAAAAATGTATTTTGTTATTCTGGCGGAACAGAAGCTACTGCTCTTTTTCCAATAGCTGCTGAAACGTTGAAAAATCAAGGTTTTCAGATTAAAACAATTTCAGAGGGTAAAAACCCTATTTACAGTATAAAATACGGAGAGAATGCGCACCCTATAATTGGGTTTTCTAAAAAGTTAGATGATGATTTTAATCCGAAGTCTGAGTTCGCTGCAATTATGACCTGCTCAAACGCAGATGGTGGTTGTCCGGTTATTGCTGGTGCAGAAAAACGCATTCCAATTACTTTTGAAGATCCAAAGGCATTTGACAACACACCTCAACAGGCAGAAAAATACCAAGAAAGAAGCTTGCAAATTGCAACGGAATTATTTTACGTTTTCTCACAAGTAAATTTATAAAAATGGCTTCAAAAAAATTAAGTTTTCTAGATAGTTATTTAACCTTATGGATATTTGTTGCCATGGCAATTGGAGTGAGTTTAGGGTATTTTATTCCTACTTTTCCAAATATTATCAATTCATTTAGCAGCGGAACCACAAATATTCCTATTGCCATCGGATTGATATTAATGATGTATCCGCCTTTGGCGAAAGTAAACTACACACTTTTACCTAAGGTTTTTAAGAACACCAAAATCTTATCCATTTCACTAATTTTAAACTGGATTGTTGGTCCTGTTTTAATGTTCTTTTTGGCGATTACTTTTTTACGCGACTACCCAGAATATATGGTCGGACTTATTTTAATTGGTTTGGCGCGTTGTATTGCCATGGTTTTAGTTTGGAATGATTTAGCAGAAGGAAGTGCTGAATACGGAGCAGGATTAGTCGCTTTAAACAGTATCTTTCAAGTCTTTGCATACAGTTTTTATGCGTGGCTATTTATCACGGTGCTTCCACCCTATTTTGGTTTTGAAGGTGCAATTGTAGATATTTCAGTTGCAACCATTGCAGAGAGTGTGGCTATTTATTTAGGAATTCCGTTTGTATTGGGAATTTTAAGTCGACTTATTTTAGTTAAATTAAAAGGAGAAGATTGGTACACAAATAAATTTATTCCTACTATTTCGCCAATGACATTAATTGCATTGTTATTTACAATTGTGGTAATGTTTTCTTTAAAAGGAGAATTAATTGTAGAAATACCAATGGATGTTTTAATTATTGCGGTGCCACTTTTAGTCTATTTTACTATTATGTTCATCATCGGCTTTTTTGTTACTAAAGCAACAGGAGCAGAATATGACAAAACAGCTGCCGTTGCATTTACAGCAGCGGGTAATAATTTTGAATTAGCAATAGCAGTTGCAATTGCTGTTTTTGGTCTAAATTCCGGACAAGCATTTGCAGGTGTCATTGGTCCATTGGTTGAAGTACCTGCTTTAATACTTTTGGTGAGAGTTTCTTTTTGGTTGCGTAAAAAATATTATTTAAAAGCGTAATTATTTTCAGTAATTTAATATCTAAAAAACTAAATTTGCTTTTACGCATTTAAGATCTTAAAATAATGAATTTAACCATTGAGAACATATTATTAGTTGGCTCTATATTACTTTTTATAAGTATTATTGTTGGTAAAACTTCTTATAAATTTGGAGTACCAACTTTAATCCTTTTCTTAGCAATAGGTATGATGGCGGGTTCAGAAGGTATTGGAGGTATTCGTTTTGACGATCCTAAAATGGCACAATTTATAGGTGTTGTTTCTCTAAACTTCATCTTGTTTTCTGGTGGTTTAGACACCAATTTTAAAGCGATAAAACCAATTCTTAAAGAAGGGTTTGTTTTATCTACCGTAGGGGTTTTACTTACTGCACTTACCTTAGGTACTTTTGTTTGGTATGTTACAGATTTTACAATCTATGAAAGTTTGTTGTTAGGTTCCATTGTATCCTCTACAGATGCTGCAGCTGTTTTTTCTATTTTAAGATCTAAAAATTTAGCTTTAAAAAACAATTTAAGACAAACCTTAGAACTAGAAAGCGGAAGTAATGATCCTATGGCCTATGTGCTAACATTGGCTTTTTTAACTTTAGTAATCAACCAAGATTTAAGTATTACTTCTATAATTCCAATGTTTTTTCAGCAAATGATTTTTGGTGGAATTGCGGGTTTTGGTTTTGGTAAGTTAAGTAAGATTATCATTAATAAAATTAAACTAGACTTTGAAGGATTGTATCCTGTTTTAGTAATTGCCCTTATGTTTATTACTTTTTCGGCTACAGATGCTGTTGGTGGAAACGGGTTTTTAGCAATTTATATTTGTGCTGTTTATTTAGGAAACCAAGATTTAATACATAAATCTACCATTTTAAAAATGTTTGATGGTATGGCTTGGCTTATGCAAATTGTATTATTCCTTACCTTAGGTTTGCTTGTTTTTCCTTCAGAAATAATCCCTTATATGGGCGTTGGAATGTTAATTTCTATCTTTTTAATTTTAGTTGCCAGACCTGTAAGTGTTTTTATCAGTTTACTGTTTTTTAAAATGAAACTTCGCAGGCGTTTGTATATTTCTTGGGTTGGTTTACGTGGCGCTGTGCCTATTGTGTTTGCAACCTATCCGCTTTTAGCGGGAATAGATAAGGCAAATGTTATTTTTAATATTGTATTTTTTATCTCCGTAACCTCTGTATTAATACAAGGTACCACATTATCTCTTTTTTCTAAATGGTTAAATGTTGCCTTACCAGAAAAGACAAAACCTTTTGCAGAGAATGAACGCTATATTTTAAATTTACCTAAATCTGCTATGAAAGAATTAGAAATTCCTGCAGATAGTACCGCTGTTAATAAACGGATTGTAGATTTACACTTTCCAACCTGTGCATTTATTAGTATGATAAAAAGAGATGGTAAATTTGTACGCCCTGGAGGCGCAACTGTTATTGAAGCAAACGATACGCTTGTTATTTTATTAGATAATGACCACAGTTTAAAAGAAGTTTGTGACGCATTTGATAAAAACGGAATGAGTTATCGTGAAAATATATCCGAAGAATAAATAGTAACCATTTTTATAAAAAACAACCTTTTATTCTATCATAAAATTAAAAAATATTTAGGCATTATATAAATCTAAGGCAGATTAAATTCAATCATCTATTTGCAATACCATTGCAACAATAAGTTCTTATATTTGCATCAATGAAATTTTTAACATTTTTATTAGCCATTTATATTTTTGCGCTCAACTTAACACCTTGTGCAGATTTTGTGGTGCCTAATGATATTGTTAAAACTAAAACGTCACAGATAACAGACGATCATCAGCATGAAGGCACAGACTTGTGCTCTCCTTTTTGCATTTGCCAATGTTGTCATGTAAATGCTACAGATCTTCAAGTAACATTTATAAAAAATAAGGTTTCTGAGATTTCTACACAAGATTTTTTCTTTTTAAACGGCTCAGAGAAAAATTATACTTCTTCTATTTTACAGCCTCCAATAGCATAATTCAGTTTTTTAGAGGATACTTATATCCAAACTTGAGCATTTAGCTCATTTAATTTCGAACAATTCTAATTGAATTGTATCGAGAAATCTCACTGAATTAAACCTTTTTTTATGATTAATAAAATCATTGATTTTTCAATCAATAATAAATTTATTATTGGTTTGCTCACGCTTACCATTGTTGTGGCAGGTATTTGGAGCATGACCAAAGTACCTATTGATGCCGTACCCGATATTACCAACAACCAAGTACAAGTAATTACCCAAGCACCTAATTTAGGTACCGAAGATATTGAGCAAATAATAACCTATCCGGTAGAAGTTGCTATGAGTAACCTACCAAATGTTCAAGAAATTCGTTCTATTTCTCGTTTTGGTTTATCCGTAGTTACTGTTGTTTTTGATGACGCTATGGGCACGTATTTACCACGTCAATTAGTCGCAGAAAAACTGAACGATATTAAAGCTCAAATTCCCGAAGGATTTGGAGAACCATCTATGGGCCCCATCTCTTCTGGTCTAGGAGAAATTTATCAGTATACCTTAAAAGTTAAGCCCGCATTTAAAGACAAATACTCAATTACCGATTTGCGAACTATGCAAGATTGGATTGTACAACGTCAAATGGCCATGGTAAAAGGTGTTGTTGAAGTTAACGCCATAGGCGGAAAAATTAAGCAATATGAAGTTGCCGTAGATCCGAATGAATTAAAAGCAATTGGATTAACCATTACCGATGTTTTTGAAGCTTTGGAAGCTAATAATCAAAATACTGGAGGTGCTTATATCGAAAAAAATCATCAAGCAAACTTTATTCGTGGAGAAGGATTGGCTAGAAATTTAGAAGATATTAGACAAATTGTTATAAAAAACACCAATAATATTCCAATTACTATTGGTGATATTGCAACCGTTCAATATGGAGCAGCCATTCGTTATGGCGCATTAACCCAAGACGGAGAGGGCGAAGTTGTTGGTGGTTTGGTAATGATGCTTAAAGGTGCAAACTCTAACGAAGTTATAGAAGCCGTAAAGTTAAGAATGACTGAAATAGAAAAGTCGTTACCAGAAGGCGTTGTTATAGAACCGTTATTAGATAGAAGTAAATTAATTGGCGAAACCATTTCTACCGTTTCCGGAAATTTAGTGGAAGGGGCTTTAATAGTCATTTTTGTGCTGATTTTCTTATTAGGAAACTGGCGCGGTGGCTTAATTGTTGCCTCCACAATTCCGTTGTCTTTATTATTTGCTTTTATACTAATGCACGTTTTTGGCGTTTGGGCAAACTTAATGAGTTTGGGTGCTATCGATTTCGGAATTATTGTTGATGGTGCTGTAATTATTGTAGAAAGCACCGTTTTCTTAATAACATCACAAGTACTTAAAAAGAAAAAATTATCTCAAGAAGAACGTAACGGAATTGCTTCTAAATCTTCTAAAAAGATGATGAATGCTGCCTTTTTTGGTCAGCTTATTATTCTAATAGTTTTTCTACCAATTCTTGCACTAGAAGGTATTGAAGGAAAAATGTTTAAACCAATGGCATTGACTTTCATCTTCGCTATGATTGGTGCTATGTTATTATGTTTAACCTATGTACCAATGATTTCTGCCTTAATTTTAAGAGCTCCAAAATCTGATAAAAAATCGTACGGAGATCGTTTTGTGCATTGGGCAGAACGCAAGTATCAACCTTTATTAGAAAAAGCCTTAAAAAAAGGGAAATTGATTATTGGTGTCTCCGTAGTTTTATTCGGAATTACAGTATTTATGTTTACAAAAATGGGTGGCGAATTTATTCCACAATTAGATGAAGGTGATATTGCTTTTCATGCCATTTTAAAACCAGGAAGTTCACTAACAGAAACCATTGAAACGACTACAAAAATTGAGCAAATTGTAAAAGCCAAGTTTCCTGAAGTAGAAAAAGTTGTGAGTCGTATTGGTGTTGCAGAAATACCTACCGACCCAATGCCAATGGATATTGCTGATGTTTTTGTAATTCTAAAACCTAAAGATCAATGGACAACGGTAACTTCTAAAGATGAGTTGATTGATAAAATGAAAAAGGCTATTGAAATGATTCCTGGGGTAAATTACGAATTTACACAACCTATGGAAATGCGTTTTAATGAGTTATTAGAAGGAGTCCGTGAAGACATTGCCATAAAAATTTATGGCGAAGACATTGATATCCTTTCTCAAAAAGCCGAAGAAATTACTAAAATTATTGCAGGAACAGAAGGCATTGGTGATATGAAAGCGGAAGCAACCACTGGTTTACCACAAATAACTATTACGTATAACAGAAGTAAGTTAGCGCAATACGGCTTGCAAATAAACAGTCTGAATAAGATTGTGCAATCTGCATTTGCAGGAGGAAATGCAGGTATTATTTTTGAAGGTGAAAAACGTTTTGATCTAGTAGTCCGTTTAAATTCTGAAAATAGAAAAGACATCTCAGACGTACAAAACTTATTTATCAACTTGCCTTCTGGTGTACAAATTCCGCTTCGTGAAGTTGCCGATGTGAGTTATAAATCGGGTCCAATGCAAATAAGTAGAGACAACACCAATAGAAGAACCTATGTTGGTATTAATGTTAGAGGACGTGATGTAAAATCTTTAGTAGAAGAAATTAAAGTAAAATTAGATGCAAAATTAAAATTGCCAGCTGGTTATTTTATCCGCTATGGCGGTGCTTTCGAAAACTTAGAACGTGCTAGTAATCGTTTGCAAACTGTTGTTCCGATAGCGTTGTTACTTATTTTTGTATTGATTTATTTTGCCTTAAAATCATTACCACAAACCTTAATAATTTACATCGCAATACCTATGGCAACCATTGGCGGTGTGGTAGCATTATGGCTTAGAGATATGCCTTTTAGTATTTCGGCAGGCGTTGGTTTTATTGTGCTCTTTGGTGTTGCTGTTCTTAACGGATTGGTAATGATTAGCGGATTAAATGAACTAAAAGAAGAAGGTGTTACTAATTTAAAAGACCGAATTATAGAAGGTACAAAAAGACGTATTAGACCCATAATGTTAACGGCCTTTACAGATGTTTTAGGTTTTTTACCAATGGCAATTTCCGCATCTGCAGGCGCAGAGGTACAAAGACCTTTAGCAACAGTTGTAATTGGTGGGTTATTGACCTCTACGCTATTAACATTATTCGTTTTACCTATTTTATATCATTGGGTAGAAAACAAAACATTAACTTTTAAGATGAATAAAAAACTCGTAACAACTACAGCTGTTATCGTTTTTATGCTCTTGTTGCCAATTGCAGGTAATGCACAAGAATCTACAGATAAACTACCAGTTATTTCTATAGAAGATGCGGTTCAATTATCAAAAGAAAACTATCCGAGTTTAAAACAACGTCAGTTAGAAATTGATAAACAACAATCACTAAAAAGTACTGCGTTCGATTTTGGAACCACTCAAATATATACAAGTGGAGAAGAAATCAGTAATGATTCTGGTGTGTATACCTCCATAGGTTTGGGGCAATCTAATATTGATGTATTAGGAATTTCATCAAAATTAAAATTACAAAAACAACGCATTCAATTGGCAGAAAAAGCATTTCAGCTTTCTGAATTAGATTTAGAACTAGAAGTTAAAAAAGCGTGGTCTAAAGTATTTCAGAATAAAAGGAATTATAAATTATACAAAGAATTAGATTCCATTTATGTTAATTTTGAAAAATCGGTAGCATTGAATTATGAAGTAGAAACTATTTCTAAATTAGAGTATTTAGCGGCTAAAAACCAACGTTTACAAATTCAGAATAAAACAGAACAAGCCTATAGCACTTATATTATTGCGCTACAACAGTTTAATTTATGGTTTGTTTCTGATGAATTTTTCACTGTTTCTGATCAATTTGATGGTTTAAACACCATCAATTTAAAGACAATTACCGCTGAATCGCATCCTTTATATGGTCTTTCTCAATTACAGGTTGCAGAAGCAGCTGCTAATTATAAAGTTGCAAAAGCAGCAAATTTACCAAAATTAAATCTTCAAGGTGGCTTACAAAAAGTTGGAGGAAATTCTGGGTTTTACACCTATCAAGCAGGTGTAACTATTCCGTTTTTATCGGGAACTACGAAAGCACAAATTAAAACGGCTAAAATAGATAAAGCCATTGCTGAGGCAAATGTAGCGTTTCAGAAAAAAGAAGTGCAATCTAAATTATTTCAAGCGAAAGAAAATTATCAAAAATGGAAATCCTCTTGGTTATTTTATAAAGAACAAGTTTTACCGCTAATAAAAGAACAAAAAACGGGTGCTTTATTTGCATATAAAGAAGGTGAAATAGATTATACCGCTTTTACACAACTAATAAAAGAGGCTATTCAATCTGAATTAGAGGCACAAAACGCATTAACAAATTATCTAGAAAGTACTTTTGAATTACAATATTTTAAAAATTAAGAAAATGAAAAACACAATATATAGCATCTTAACCGTAGTTCTGTTTTCTACTTTATTAGCCTCTTGCGGACATAAAAAAGGCGATGGACATACAGATGATAAAGAAGTTAGAACGGAAGTAAAGGAAGAAGAACATTTTGAAGAAGCGATGCTTTCTGCGCAACAATTTGAAGCTTTAAAAATGAAAGTAGCTATCATTGCTTTAAGGCAAATGAGCGGTTATGTAGAAGCAAATGGAACCTTAGAAGTTCCGCCACAAAATGAAGCAGCAATTACAACCGTTGTAGGTGCAAATGTGGTTTCTATTGAAGTGATTGAAGGAGACCAAGTACATAAAGGTGAGGTTGTGGCCTATTTATCTCATCCGAATATTATTAAAATGCAAACGGAATACTTAAATGCTTTTAGCAATCGTAATTTCTTGCAAAAAAGTTTTGACCGACAAGATAAATTATACAAAGCAGGTGTTGGTTCTGGAGCAAATTTTCAGAAAGCAGCAGCAGAATATGAAGCTTCAAAAGCGTTAGTAAACGGAATGGCAGCTCAATTAAAATTATTGAATATTAATACTGCATCGGTAAGAAACGGCACTATTTTTCAACGTATTGCATTACGTACACCTATTGAAGGTTTTGTACAAAAAGTTGAAGTAAAAATGGGACAATATGTAGATCCACAAACAGAATTATTCGAAATTGTAGACACACATCACGTACATGCAGATTTAATGGTTTTTGAAAAAGATGTGTATAAAGTTAAAAAAGGACAAAAAATAACTTTTAACTTAACGTCAATGCCAGATCAAGATATGACTGCTGAAATTTACTCGGTAGGTAAAACTTTAGAAGAGAATTCTAAAGCTGTTCATATACACGCAGAAATAGAAAACAAAGAAGGACATTTAATTCCGGGAATGTATATTAAAGGGAGAATTCAAGTACAAAATACAGAAACAACAGCATTACCTGAAAGTGCAATTACAAAAGAAGGTGAGCGGTTTTATGTGTTTACTGTAGAAAAAGAAAATGATGCTTGGAGTTTTAAGCCTGTAGAAGTTATTCCTGGCCAAAAAGATGGAAATTGGATTGCGGTAACATTTCCAACAAAAATAGACATAAACACTAAATTTGCTTATAACAATGCGTATTACCTTATTGCAGAAATGAAAAAAGGAGACGCAGAACATTCACATTAATTATGCAAACAATAGAACAATTTTTAGAATCAAACAATATACGAGTTACGGCAATGCGCTTGCTTATTTACAAGTTTCTTGCAAAGAAGCAAGTTGCTGTTACCTTAACGGATATTGAAAATGCTTTTGAAAAAGCAGATCGCACAACATTATACAGAACCATTAAAACTTTTGAAGAAAAGTCCATTGTACATCAAATTGATGATGGAACAGGTATTACAAAATATGCACTTTGTGAACAAGGCTGTAATTGTAAAATTGAAACAGATTTGCACCTACATTTTCATTGCAATCATTGTAATGAAACGGTCTGCTTAACAGATCATAAAATTCCACAAATAAAAGTACCCGATGGTTTTATTTCAGAAAACATCAACCTTGTGGTAAAAGGTATTTGTGATAAATGCAGCGGACAATAATGCACTTCCGTTGCATTGTATTTTATAGCACCTTTGATTTATAATTAAAAACCTAATGAAAAAACAGCAACTCAATTTAAGAGATATAAAACCAAGTTCAGAAAAAGAGCATCATCATCACCATGATCATGATGATGGCCATAATCACGATGGAGGTCCAGGTGGTTTTAAAGCCTATATTCCGGCAATTGTTAGTTTTACAATACTGATGATTGGTATTGCCTTCGATTATTTTGATATTTCTTTTTTTAAAGATTGGCTCAGAATTATTTGGTACGGAATTGCATATCTACCCGTAGGACTTCCTGTAGTTAAAGAAGGATGGGAAAGCATTAAAAAAGGAGCTGTTTTTACTGAATTTTTCTTAATGTCTATCGCAACTTTTGGCGCATTTGTTATTGGCGAATATCCAGAAGGAGTTGCGGTAATGTTATTTTATGCCGTTGGCGAATTGTTTCAAAGTGCCGCAGTAAATAGTGCAAAAGGGAATATCAAAGCATTGTTAGATGTCCGTCCTAAAGAAGCCAATGTTTTTAGAAACGGAAAAACAGAAAGCGTAACACCAGAAGAAGTTGCTATTGGAGAGAAAATTCAAGTTCGAGTAGGAGAGAAAATTCCGTTAGATGGTATTTTAACCTCAACAAAAGCATCTTTAAATACCGCTGCGATATCAGGAGAAACCAAACCGAATACCATTACAAAAGGTGATACTGTATTTGCAGGAAGTATTAATTTAGAAAATGTAATTGAAATTGAAGTTACCAAAGAATTTAAAGATAGTTCTATTGCTAGAATCTTAGATTTGGTACAAAATGCGACTGCTCGTAAATCTAAAACGGAATTGTTTATCAGAAAATTCGCACGAATTTACACGCCAATTGTGGTGTATTTAGCGATTGCCATAACATTTGTACCTTACTTTTTTGTAGCTAATTATGTGTTTACAGATTGGTTATATAAAGCCTTAATCTTCTTAGTAATTTCTTGTCCTTGTGCTTTGGTTATTTCTATTCCGTTAGGCTATTTTGGCGGATTAGGAGCTGCTTCTAAAAACGGAATCTTATTTAAAGGCGCTTCATTTCTAGATACCATGGCCAAAACAAACACGTTGGTTCTAGATAAAACAGGAACCGTAACGAAAGGTGTTTTTAAAATTACAAACATTAAAACGATTGGTTGGGAAGAAAAGGAATTTATGAAATACCTTTTTGCCATAGAAGAACAATCTACACACCCAATTGCCAAAGCTATTTTAGAATATAAAGCAGATGCTCCACATTTTAAAGCAACTGAAGTCTCGGAAATTGCAGGAAAAGGTTTAAAAGGAACCGTTAATGGAAAAGATATTTTGGTTGGCAATAAAGCTTTAATGACTACTCATAAAATTAAAGTTCCGCAAGAAGTTGAAACCATTGTAGAATCGAATGTTTTAGTTGCTATTGACGGAGTCTTTGCTGGTTATGTAGTAATTGCAGATGAATTAAAAGACGATGCAAAACAAACCATTATCAACCTACATAAAGTTGGTATTAAAAACATTATAATGCTTTCTGGTGATAAAGATTCTATTACTCAAAAAGTAGCATCAGAATTAGGAATTAAAATCGCCAAAGGCGGATTAGTACCAGAAGACAAATTACATGAAGTAGAATTATTAAAGCAAAATCCTGCAAATAAAATTGCATTTATGGGTGATGGTATTAATGATGCACCCGTTTTAGCAGCAAGTGATGTTGGTGTAGCCATGGGTGGTTTAGGGAGTGATGTTGCCATTGAAACTGCTGATATTATTATTCAGACAGATCAACCATCAAAAGTAATTAAAGCGATAAAAATAGGGCGTTCTACACGACAAATTGTATGGCAGAACATTGCGTTAGCATTTGGAGTAAAATTAATTGTAATGATTTTAGGCGCTAGTGGATTAGCAACCATGTGGGAAGCTGTCTTTGCTGATGTAGGTGTTGCTTTATTAGCAATTTTAAACGCTGTTAGATTGCAAAGAATGCATTGGGATTAAGGATTATATACTTCACTTTTTATCAAAAAAACGTCTCAAAGAAATGGAACTTAATTCATTTTCTTTGAGACGTTTTTAAAGACCTTTATATTCTTTGCTATTACGATTAGTTTTCACTACCCCAAGGAGCAGAAGGTGTTTCAATTTCTTTTGTGGTATCAAACTTTACAGAAAAATATCTTTCAGAACCAATTCTTCTTAGACTATATGTAAAACTTGTTTTATCAATAGTTACCCACCAAACATTAGTTGCTGCTTCCGGAATTAAATCTGCAGTTTGTTTATCCGCAGGAAAAACTTGAAGATTCGCTAATCCAACATTAGAACTCATACCTCCATATTGTGTAATCTTATATTCTGATCCATCTTTGTGCCTATGATCGTGTTTTAACTGAATCAAATTATCTTTATCCATTGTAAAAACCCAGGTTCTAGATTTATCATCACCCACAAAAAAAGGAATTCTAATGGTATTTTCTTCACAAGAACGCACATGCATTACTAACTTCTCACCAGTAAAACCATCGCCTTCTTTTCCGCCTGCAACAATTTTTCCTTCATAAGATTTACCACAATGTGTTGTTAAAGCATCCCAAAACACTACAGAATTTGGTACACCTTGTGCTAATAATTGAATTGGTAACAATAATAGAAGTACTAATTTTTTCATATTTTAATTTTAAATAATCGGATGAAGATACATTTTTTAAGCATAAAAAAAACACCTCATTTGCATGAGGCGTTTTAAATATTTATAAAACTTTAAATATTAAGCTCCTAAAACTTCAGCAACTTTATCTGCAGCTTCTTGAAATTCTGTAGCAGAAATAATTTCCATTCCAGAATTGTCTATTAATTGTTTTGCTTCAACAGCATTTGTACCTTGTAATCTACAAATAATTGGCACCGTAATTTTGTCTCCCATACTTTTGTAAGCATCTACAACACCTTGTGCAACTCTGTCACAACGTACAATACCTCCAAAAATATTTACTAAAATTGCTTTTACATTTGGGTCTTTTAAGATAATACCAAAAGCAGTTTCAACTCTTGCAGCATCTGCAGTACCACCAACGTCTAAAAAGTTAGCAGGCTCTCCTCCAGATTCTTTAATTAAATCCATAGTTCCCATTGCCAAACCAGCTCCGTTTACCATACAACCAACATTTCCGTCTAAATCTACATAGTTTAAACCTGCAGCTTTAGCTTCTACTTCAATAGGGTTTTCTTCACGTAAATCACGCATTGCTGCATAATCTTTATGTCTATATAATGCATTTTCATCTAAAGAAACTTTAGCATCAACTGCCATAATTTTAGAATCAGATGTTTTTAATACTGGGTTAATTTCAAACATAGCAGAATCTGAACCAATATATGCGTTGTATAAATTAGTAACAAATTTTGTCATTTCTTTAAAAGCAACTCCAGATAAACCTAAGTTAAAAGCTACTTTACGTGCTTGAAAAGGCATAATCCCTAATAAAGGATCTATTTCTTCTGTAAAAATTAAATGCGGAGTTTCCTCTGCAACAGTTTCAATATCCATTCCACCTTCTGTAGAATACATAATCATATTTTTACCAGTTGCTCTGTTTAATAAAACAGACATATAATATTCATCTGGTTCAGCATCTCCAGGATAATATACATCCTCACAGATTAAAACTTGATTTACTAATTTTCCTTCTGCAGAAGTTTGAGGAGTAACTAACATCATCCCTAAAATATCATCAGAAATACTTTTTACTTCGTCTAAGTTTTTAGCCAATTTAACTCCACCACCTTTACCACGACCACCTGCGTGAACTTGTGCTTTAATTACATGCCAACCAGTTCCTGTTTCTTCTGTCAGTTTTTTTGCAGCTTCAACTGCCTCAGCAGGAGTACTTGCAACAATTCCACGTTGAATTCTAACGCCAAAACTGTTTAATATTTCTTTTCCTTGATATTCGTGTAAGTTCATCTGTAAATGTTTAAAAACGGATTCAAAAATACAAATTCAAATATAAAAAGGTGCATAATTTTGATTAAAAAAAAATCTTATGGAAATACACCTATTTTCTTTAAGATAACTTTAACATTTAAAGATTGTAACACTCTTAACCTTAAGTAGTCTTTCTTGTAGTTAACATTATTTTATGATATTCTAAAAAAGGATACATATAGTAGTTTTACATACACATAATCAACCAAAAAATTATATGTTTAAAAAAATCATTTTTTCACTAATTACAGTACTAGCAATTCCTAATTTGTCTGCACAGTATAAAGAAAATCGAAAAAAAATAAAAACGACAAGAGTAGATAAAGCTCCTAAAATAGATGGAATTTTAAACGATAAAGCTTGGGTAAATGCAGAATTATGTACAGACTTTGTTACATTAAGACCAGATAATGGTAAGCTTGTATCTAAAGAATACCAAACAATTGTTAAGGTTATTTATGATGATGAGGCTATCTATATTTCTGCCCAAATGAACGACCCTGATCCGGAAGGAATTCCGCAAGAATATACAACTAGAGACAATTTTAGTCAGGCAGATTTCTTTTTAGTTACCATAAACCCTAATGACGATGGTCAAAACCCCTTTCAATTTCTAGTACAAGCTACCGGAAATCAAGGAGATGCTAAAGTTTCTAACGGAGATGAAGATTTTAATTGGAGTGCTGTTTGGCAAAGTGCCGCAAAAATAACAGAGAAAGGCTGGAATGTAGAAATGAAAATTCCCTACAGAGCACTTCGTTTTGCAAATAGACCTGTACAATCTTGGGGTTTTAATTTTCACCGAAGGTTAGAAAAATTAAACACCCAACATACATGGACACATATTAACAATGCCGTTGGAAGATGGACACAATATGATGGTTTAATTGAAGATTTTAGAGACATTAAACCACCAACTAGATTAAATTTTTATCCGTATGCATCTGCAACTGCCAATACTTTTGAAGGACATACAGATTATGATTGGAGTGTTGGTATGGATATTAAATATGGTTTAACAGAAAATTTTACCTTAGATGCTACTTTAATTCCAGATTTTAGTCAGGTTGGTTTTGATGATGTTGAATTAAATTTAGGTCCGTTTGAGCAGCAATTTACAGAGCAAAGACAGTTTTTTACGGAAGGCACAGAATTATTTAACAAAGCAAATCTTTTTTATTCAAGAAGAATTGGTAGTTCTCCAATAGATCAATTTAATGTAGAAAGCACCTTATCTGCCGATGAAGAAATTACAGATTACCCTGGTAAAGTGACCATGTTAAATGCTATTAAAGTTTCTGGAAGAACAAAAAGCGGTTTAGGAATTGGTTTTTTTAACGCCATTACAGAAAAAACAACTGCAACCATAAAAAATAATGCTACTGGAGACACAAGAAAAGAAGTGATAGATCCTTTTACCAACTACAATATTTTGGTACTAGACCAACAGTTTAATCAGAATTCTACGGTAACATTAATCAACACAAACGTAACAAGAGACGGCAAATTTAGAGATGCAAATGTAACTGCTTTAGATTGGCACATAGAAACCAAAGACAGTAAATACAATGCAGATGGTTCTGTTAAAATGAGCAACATTTCTGATGATATAAACAACCCAAATACCGGGTATACGTTTGATAATAGCTTCGGATATAATTCTGGACACTGGAACTGGGAGTTGGGTTATAATTTTGAAAACAAAGATTTTAATCCGAATGATTTAGGGATTCTTTTTAGCAACAATGAGCAAACAATTTACGGAAACTCTGGCTGGAAAACCTTGCAACCAACAAAAAGGTTTAACAATTATAATTTTAGCTTTTATAACCAAGTAAATTTTCAACATTTTTCTGGAATTTATACTGGTTATAATACTGGCTTTGGCGCTAGTGCACAAACAAGAAATCGATTTACTTTTGGTGGAAACTTAAATTATAACGCAGAAGAAAAAGATTATTTTGAACCGAGACAAGGATCTACAAGCGGCATTTATTTTCTGCAGCCAGAAAGAAAAAATATAAATTTATGGATTTCTACCAACTCACAAAAAAAACTAGAAGTAAATGCAGATTTTTATTACTCTGCTTATAATAACTACAATAAGGCGGCTTATGGCTTTAGTATTGCGCCTCGTTACAGATTTACAAATCAGTTTTCACTACAATACCAATTAAATTATAATAAAAAAAATAACGATTTAGGTTATGTAGATAAAGTAAACACCAATATTATCTTCGGTAAAAGAGATCGAAAAAACTATACCAACACCATTGCAGGTAAATATAGTTTTAGCACCAATTCTTCTTTATCACTTAGTTTTAGACATTATTGGGGCGCTGTTAATTATAATGATTACTTTAACCTTAACACAAACGGAGGATTAGATTCTAACTCAACATATACAAGCGAAAATGTTAATTTTAATAGCTGGAATTTAGACCTGAATTATATTTGGCAATTTGCTCCCGGAAGTCAGTTAATTGCTTTTTACAGAAATGCTATTTTTAATGAAGACACAAACGCAGACTTAAATTTCAGTAAAAACCTAGACAACTTATTTGAGGAATCACAAAGACATACGTTTTCTTTAAGACTCGTTTATTTTATTGATTATAATAAATTGAAAAATATATTTTAAACTTCTTACCTTATAAACACAGCGGATATTCTTAACAACTAAGGATATCCGTTTTTTTATGAGTAAAATTAAAGTCTTTTTTATACATTCGTTACAAAGTTTTAAGTATGATAATAGGTAAAAACATTCACAAATATTATGGGGATGTAGAAGTTTTAAAAGGAGTAGATTTACACATAAAAAAAGGAGAAATTGTTGCTATTGTTGGTCCGTCTGGAGCAGGAAAAACAACCTTACTTCAAATTTTAGGTACTTTAGACAAACCTCAAAAAGATGAAAACTATGAACTGAAATTAAACAACGTTTCTCTTAAAAACTTAGCAGATAAAGAACTTTCTTCTTTTAGAAACCAACATATTGGCTTTATTTTTCAATTTCATCAATTATTACCAGAGTTTACAGCATTAGAAAATGTTTGTATTCCTGCTTTTATTGCAAAAAAATCGAAATTAGAAACCGAAACAAGAGCTAAAGAAATACTTACTTTTTTAGGTTTATCTCACAGAATAAGCCATAAACCCAACGAACTTTCTGGAGGAGAACAACAAAGAGTTGCCGTAGCTAGAGCATTAATAAACAACCCTTCTGTTATTTTAGCAGATGAACCTAGTGGAAACCTAGATAGCGAGTCTGCCAAAAACTTACACGAATTGTTCTTTAAATTGCGTGACGAATTTGGACAAACCTTTGTAATAATTACACACAATGAAGAATTGGCTAACATGGCAGACAGAAAACTAACCATGATTGACGGTAAAATTATAGAATAGTGTAACATTTCTAAGTTTAATACTACTTATAAATAAACCTAGATAATGAAAGAAACCTTTAATAATGTAATTACCTATTTAAAAAACCCAGTACCAGGCATAGATACCAATAAAAATACTGGTTATCGTATTAAAATATTCTTTCACTTATTTGTTATTAGCATAGCAACCAGCATTATAATAACTCCTTTATTTAGTGTACTTCAAGAATTACAATTGGTAGATTTTGAAACGCATAAAATAGAAGAAATGTTTAAAGACATGTCTTTTATTCAAATTTTACTACTAGGTTCTATCCTTACTCCTATTTTAGAAGAAGCTTTATTTAGAGCACCAATCACTATTTTTGTAAAACCAAAATCGTTTAAATATGCCTTTTATATTTTTACACTAATTTTTGGTTTTATACATATTAGCAATTTTGAAATCACCACAAACGTACTATTACTCTCTCCTATATTAATATTACCACAATTATTAGTTGGTGGTTATTTTGGATATATAAGAGTAAAATTTGGCTTATTATGGGCCATGTTACTTCATGGAAGTTATAATGGTTTTTTATTTTTAATGAGTTTTTTATTTGAATAGATAAATATGAAGAAATCTGAATTAAAAGAATTTTTAGACGAGAAAGTAGTTCTATATAACACCCCCAATTTTATTGAATCTGATCCGATTCAGATTCCACATTTGTTTACAAAAAAGGAAGATATTGAAATTTCTGGCTTTTTAACGGCAACTATTTCTTGGGGAAACCGAACCATGATTATTAAAAATGCCAATAAAATGATGGATTTTTTTGATCATTCTCCTTTTGATTTTGTAATGAATCATGAAGAAAATGATTTAAAATCTCTTGAAAACTTTGTGCATAGAACTTTTAATGCAATCGATTTACAACAATTTATAAGGTCTTTAAAACACATTTATACGCATCACCAAGGACTAGAAAAGGTGTTGTTGGTTGATGAAAAACAGACCGATTATAAGCATGCAATTCATCATTTAAAACAAGTTTTTTTTGAAGTTGACCATCAACAAAGAACTCAAAAACACATCTCAGATCCACTAAAAAATTCTGCTGCAAAAAGGATAAATATGTTCTTAAGATGGATGGTTAGAAACGATAATTCTGGAGTAGATTTTGGCCTTTGGAAAACACACAAACCTGCAAATTTATCGTGCCCTTTAGATGTACATTCTGGTAATGTTGCACGTAAATTAAAACTACTTTTAAGAAAACAAAACGACTGGAAAGCACTTGCTGAATTAGATACAAACTTGCGAAAACTAGATCCAAAAGATCCTGTAAAATATGATTTTGCTTTGTTTGGTTTAGGAGTATTTGAAAAGTTTTAGAAATCTTCTCCCTTAAAAAAAAGGCAAATAAAACAGTCTATTTCACACTAATTAAAGGTTCCCATTCATCCCTTTTTCTGCTATTTCTATTTTAGAATTAAAGACTATTATTTCGTTTTAATTTCAAAAGATTATCTTACACCTTTGTAAATCTATTTTTAAAATTTAATTATTTTCGATTCACATCTAAACATTATAAATGCAGTTTAAAAACCCAGAAATATTATACTTTTTAACACTATTAATCATCCCGATTATAGTGCATCTTTTTCAACTGCAAAGGTTCGTGAAAGTTCCTTTTACAAACGTAGTATTTTTACAAAAACTAGCACAGCAAACACGTAAAAGTTCACGCATAAAAAAGTGGTTAATATTGGGTATTAGAATGCTTTTATTCACTGCTATTATTTTTGCTTTTTCACAACCCTATTTCAGCAATAAATCTGCGAACCAAAAGCAACATAACTTTATCTATTTAGACAACTCTTTAAGTACAAATACAAAAGGAGAAAGAGGTAATTTATTACAAATAGTAGCCCAAGAAATTATTAAAAACACATCAGAAAAAGATGTATATTCGCTGCAAACAAATTCTAATTTCTACGACAGAATTACAAAAGAAACTCTAAAAAATGTATTGTTACAGGTTAAAGAAACTTCAAAAAAATTAGATTTAACCACCGTTTTATTAAAATTCGACTCCAACACACAGGATAAAACAAACACTCTAAATAAGACAATATTAATATCTGATTTTCAGAATACTTACAAAAACGAGTTTACAAATGTAACACCCTCTTTTTCTACAATAAAACTAGAATCTTCAATAAAAACCAACATTTCTATAGACAGTATTTTTATCAATAATTCTGATGCTAATAATGCTACACTTAATGTTCTTATAAAAAACCAAGGAGCAGCAAAAAACAATATTCCTATTGCTGTTTACAATAACAATAAACTAATTAGCAAGCTCTCCTCCTCTTTTAAAAAAGACACCATAGAAACCATTCAATTTAAAGTTCAAAATCAGGCAGAATTCAATGGTAAAATAGTCATTAATTTTAGCGATACTTTCGCCTTTGATAACGTGTTTTATTTCACCTTAAAAAACGATCAAAAAATCAATGTTTTATCGATAGGAAAAAAGACTCAATTTCTTCCGAAAATTTACACTAAAAACGAATTTAACCTCACACAATCTACGGCTCAAAACACCAACTATAATTCCATTTTAAAACAGCAATTAATTGTACTAAACGAGGTAGAAAATATAACTGAAATTTTATCAAATAAAATAATTGAATTTTCTAAAAACGGAGGAAGTCTTGTAATTATTCCGCATAAAAACCTGAACATAAACTCATACAATTCTTTATTTAAAAACTTAAATATAGGCCAAATTCAACCTAAAAAAACAGACAGTTTAAAAATTACAAATATCAATTACAAGCACCCACTTTTTCAAAATGTATTTTCTAAAAAAGTAACTAATTTTCAATATCCAATAGTACAACATTATTATCCTTTCATTTCAAATAACACAAGTACAATTGTTGCTTTTGAAAATGGTACCCCCTTCATTTCACAAATTAAAAATGGCGAAAATAAGACCTTCTGGATATCGAGTTCTCTAGATCTAAAAAACAGTAATTTTATTAATTCTCCTTTAATAGTTCCTGTGTTTTTCAACTTCGGAAAAATGAGTTTTAAACACCCTAAATTATTCTACAGAATTGCATCAGAAAACACCATTGATATTGAAACAAATATTGAAAAAGACAAGGTATTGAAAATTGCAAATTCTGAAAATTCTTTTATTCCGTTGCAACAGAAATATCAAAATAAAGTAAGCATCACCACAAAAGAACACCCCTTAAAATCTGGCTTGTATAGCATCTTAAAAAACACAGATACAATTCAACATATTGCATACAATTATGCAAAAGAAGAAAGTTCGCTAAACTTTCTAGATTTGAATGAACTCAAAAAAAACAATAAAAATATTACAGTTTCTAATTCGGTTGCAGACGTTTTTAAAGAAATCAATAAAAAAAATAAAGTTCATTGGCTTTGGAAATGGTTTTTATCGTTGGCAATTGTATCTTTGCTTTTAGAAATTTTGATTTTAAAATTCTATAAACCATGACCACGCTTTTAAAATCGGCTACGATTATAGACACTTCAAGCCCATATCATCATCAACAAAAAGACATTTTAATTACCAACGGAATCATCACTAAAATTGAGGATTCTATAGAAAACAATAATTACCAAGTGGTAGCACTAGATAATTTACATGTTTCTTGTGGTTGGTTTGATACGAGTGTTTCTTTTGGAGAACCTGGCTTTGAAGAACGAGAAAATATTAAAAACGGCTTAAACGTTGCTGCAAAAAGTGGCTTTACAGCTGTAGCAGTAAACGCAAACTCAAACCCTGTTATAGATAACAAGGCTGCGGTTGAGTATTTAATACACAAAGCAAACGGATTTGCTACCAACCTCTACCCTATTGCTGCGCTAACGCAAAACAGCAAAGGTGTTGACATGGCAGAATTGTATGACATGCAACAATCTGGCGCTATAGCTTTTGCAGATTACAACAAACCAATAGCAAATGACAATTTGATGAAAATTGCGCTTTTGTACGCTCAGAATTTTGATGGTTTAGTATTTAGCTTCCCTAAAAACAACTCTATTGCTGGAGAAGGAATTGCAAATGAAGGTGTTAATAGCACTAGATTAGGACTAAAAGGAAGTCCGGCTTTAGCAGAACACATACAAATTGCAAGAGATTTATATTTATTAGAATACACAGGCGGAAAATTACATATTCCAACTATTTCTACCACTAAATCTGTTGAGCTAATAAAAGAAGCTAAAAAGAAAGGATTGCAAGTTACCTGTAGTGTTTCTGTGCATCATTTAACTTTATCTGACGATGAATTACATGGTTTTGATAGCAACTTTAAAGTAAACCCTCCTTTAAGAACTAAAACCGATTTAAAAAGCCTGATAAAAGGTATTAAATCTGGCGTTATAGATATTATTACCTCAGACCACAACCCAATTGACATTGAGCATAAAAAATTAGAATTTAGTGAAGCAAAAGATGGAACCATTGGATTAGAAAGTGCTTTTGGAGCAATTAATTCTGTTTTAGAATTAGAAGATTTTATAGAAAATATTACAAGCAAACCAAAAGCTATTTTTGGTATAGAAAATCTTTCTATTCAAGAAAACAATAAAGCTGAAATTACTTTATTCAATCCTGAACAGAATTACACTTTTACAAAAGAGGATATTTTATCAACCTCTAAAAACAGCGCTTTTTTAGATAAAAAATTAAAAGGAAAAGCTTACGGAGTTTACGCTAACAATCAATTAATATTAAAATAAACAGTATGCAAAATCAAACAGCAAACGAAGGAAAAACAATGGCAATTATAAGTCATTTTTGGATTATAGGTTTAATCATAGCTTTTTTCATGAACAACAGCACAAAGAATTCTTTTGCTAATTTTTACATCAGACAAATGATAGGCTTAAATTTAATTCAATTTTTAAACGGATGGATTGTCTATAAGTACCTAGGAGGAACAGCAGGAGTAATTGTAAGTGCTATTTTATTGGTTTTATGGGTTATTTCATTAATGGGAGCCGTTAAAGGTGAAGAAAAAATTATTCCTGTAGTTGGAGATCAATTTCAAGAGTGGTTTAAAAACATATAATCAAAACAAAAAACACAGCATACAAAATGAGCAATTTAAATTACCTGGTAAGACAACCAAAAACACCAACAGAAAATCCACCTTTATTAATTCTTCTACATGGTTACGGAAGTAACGAACAGGATTTATTTTCTTTTGCTGAAGAATTACCAGATAATTTATTAATAGTAAGCGCTCAGGCACCTTATACAATGGGATCTGGAGCTTATGCATGGTACGCTATTAACTTCGATGAAATAAATGGTAAGTTTTCCGACTTAAAACAAGCTAAAGAATCTGTAGATAAAATTGCTGTTTTTGTTGATGAAATAAAAGCAAAATACAAAACAGACCCTAACAACACTTTTTTATTAGGTTTTAGTCAAGGTGCTATTCTAAGTTATTCTTTAAGTTTTTTCTATCCAAATAAAGTACAACATGTAATTGCACTAAGTGGTTATATTAATAAAGAATTACTCCCTACCAACATTTCTAAAGAAATTACCACTAACTATTATTGCTCTCACGGAACAGTTGATCAAGTTTTACCAATAGATTGGGCAAGAGAAAGCAAACCTTTTTTAGACAATTTAGGCTTTAATAACACCTATTCAGAATATCCGGTAGGTCATGGTGTTGCACCACAGAATTTTTATAGTTTTAAAACCTGGATTGAAGAACGTTTATAGTTTTGTTTATTTTCGATAAACAAACCACCCAACCCAATAAAACGAAAGAATAAGATTTTAAAAAACCTCAAACATTCGTTTGAGGTTTTTTATTTACAAACAAATTAAACGGATCACTAGTCTAAGATTTATCTTTTGATAAATTTTAAATACAAATAAAGACTAATAATGCATCCATCATTAAATTATAAAGCATGAATACGCTAATAAAGGTAATTGAAGTAGAAGAAATTTTGACAATAATTCCGCTTTTAACAAAATTAAACTCAAAAACTCCTTTAGAAATTTTAAAAGAACGAGTTATAGAAATGTCAAAAAACACCAATTACGAATGTATTGGCTTATATGTTAATCAAAAATTAGTAGGAATTTCTGGACTTTGGTACACTACAAGACATTATATAGGAAAATCTGCAGAACCAGATCATGTAATTATAGATGAATCTACCCGAGGACAAGGACTTGGAAAACAATTCTTTAATTGGATAAACAACCATGTTAAAAACAAAGGATGTGAAGCAATAGAATTAAATGCCTACTCAGGCAATACGAAGTCTCATAAATTCTATTATAATGAAGGATACGACATTTATGGTTTTCATTTTTTAAAGGTATTAAGAGCTGATAAAAAATTTTATTAATTTTTTTAAAAAAAAGCTTGCGGAACTCAAAAAACATATTATATTTGCAACCGCTTACCAATAATGCGAAAGTAGCTCAGTTGGTAGAGCGTCAGCCTTCCAAGCTGAATGTCGCCGGTTCGAACCCGGTCTTTCGCTCAAAAGACTTCATATTTTATATGAAGTCTTTTTTTTTGTTTATTATATTAAAAAGATTTAGCGGTTTTTTAAACCTCTAAATTCTTATCATAAGGAATACGATCTAAAATATGATTAATCACATTTATACGCGCTTCCGTTTTTCTATTTGCTCTAATTATCTTCCAAGGAGAAAGTCCTGTATTTGTTTTTTGAAACATTGCTTTCTTATACTCTGTATAATCTTCCCAAAGCAATTGTGCCTTCTCATCTAACTTAGTCATTTTCCATTGCTTTAATGGATCGCTTTTTATGTCTGCAAAACGTTTTGCTTGCTCTTTCTTAGAAATAGACATATATATTTTAACTAAATGAATACCCGATTCTAAAATCATTCTTTCAAAATCATTTACCTGATTCATAAAGACATTATATTCTTCTTTAGTACAAAAATTATTAACAGGCTCTACAACCGCTCTATTATACCAACTTCTATCAAAAAACACTATTTCTCCTGCTTTAGGAAACTGCTCTACGTATCTTTGAAAATACCATTGAGACTGCTCATCTTCCGACGGTTTCGGCAATGCTACAATACGCATATGACGCGGATTGATACGCTCTGTTAATCTTCTAATTGCTCCTCCCTTACCTGCAGCATCTCTTCCCTGAAAAACAATAATTATTCTTTCATTATTATTGATAGCCCATTTTTGTAAACGGATCAATTCTACCTGTAAACTGTCAAGCTTTCTTTGGTAATCTACATATCTAATGGCTCTATCTATATTTAGAGGTTCTTTAGATAAAAGAGCCAACAAGCCTTTCTTAGAATTTAATTTTTTTAAATTTTTAGGTGATATTTCCATATTAAATTTAATCTATATTAGTGTTAGATCTATAATAACGCATTACAACATTAGGATCTGGGTTTAAAACTGTTTTTGCTTCTTTATCGTCATAATCAAATTGAGATAAAACATGTCTAATAGCTTCTAGCCTTGCTACTTTTTTGTCATTCGTTTTTATCATCATCCAAGGACTGTAAGAGGTGTGTGTCTTTGAAAACATTTCTCCCTTATAATGCGTATATCTGTCCCAAAGAATTTGTCCTTGTTTATCTACAGGACTAAATTTCCATCTTTTTAATGGATTTTCTTTTCTGCCCTCAAAACGTTTTAGCTGCTCATCTTTACTAATTGATAGCCAAAATTTAATAATAACAACACCATCTTCATACATCATGTGCTCAAACTCTGGCACTTGTACCAAAAACTGTTTGTATTGTTGGTCTGTACAAAACCCCATAACAGGCTCTACAACTGCTCTATTATACCAACTTCTATCAAAAAAAACAATTTCACCAGGGTTTGGTAATTCTTTAATATACCGCTGAAAATACCATTGTCCTTTTTCTATTTCTGTAGGCTTATTTAAGGCCACCAATCTACTAGAACGTGGGTTTAAGTGCTCCATAAATCTACGAATATTACCACCTTTACCGGCAGCATCTCGTCCTTCAAAAATAATTGCAACTCGCTTGTTATTATTCGAAATCCACCTTTGTAATTTAACCAACTCTATTTGAAGTAACCTTAGCTCTTCATTATATATAATTGTTTTCTTTACTTTCTTACAAGCCTCATTCTTTTCACCTATAAGCGCTAACAATTCTTTACTGTTGGTAACACCCTGAAAGTCTTCTGAACTTAATCCTTCTTTAATATCCATAAATTCTATTTACTCGGACTAAAATAACTACTTTTTTTTAGAAATACATGAAAAAAAAATCATTTTAAATAAGTTATTTTATATTTGTTACTTATGAAATACTTAATACTAAGCCTAGTTGTCTTTATATCATCCTATTCAATTGCTCAAGAAAAATTTTCAAAAGAAATTAGTCTAATTACAGACAACGATTTATATGTTTCTACCGTTAGAGATCGATATTATACAAGTGGAGTCTTTTTAAGTTATAGCTATCTTTCTAAAAATAAAAAAGAGTCTTTAGAAAAACGTATTTTAGAATGGAAAATAAGTCAAGAAATGTACAGTCCATTTAAGGCCACTGTGCAAGACATTAATAACCATGATAGACCTTTTGCAGGTTATTTATATGGAAGTTTCGGAATAAAAAGAATCTATAAAAATAACCAAATTTTTAGCACCACTGCCCAAATTGGAGTAATTGGAGCTAATTCTTATGCCGAAGAATTACAAGAATTTATACATAATGTTTATGGTTTTAAACAAGCAATAGGCTGGGAATATCAAATAAAAAATGCTTTTGCGTTAAACTATAATGCAGAATATTTAAAAACAATTTTAAAAAATAAAAGTAATAATTTTGACATTACCTGGACCAATCAAGTAAACCTAGGCACAGTTTACACCAATATTTCTACCGGAGTTTATAGTAGAATTGGGTTAAAGCCTCTGCAAGACTTAGCAAACTCTATTGCATTTGATACAAATCTAAATAATGAACAAACAAATTATTTTAGAGAAGTAGAATCTTTTTTTTACATAAAACCAACGCTACGTTACGCCGCCTATGACGCTACTCTACAAGGAAGCTTCTTAAACAAGACTAGTCCAATTACCAACTATTTAATACCTGTTGTTTTTGACCTAGAATTAGGATTAAAATTTACCGTAAACCGTTTTAACTTTGGATACTCGTTTCATTACAACACAAATAAATCTAAAGATTTAAGATTTACAAACGGACATAGATATGGCAGAATTGCAATTAACTATCTACTGCATTAAAATAGCAATAGTTAGTTGTATTTATTTATAGGTTTATTTATTTATTTATAGGTTTAGCAACGAACTACAATTCATAATAAAAACAACCTTATAAGGCTACTTTTACTTCAACCTAAAATTATTCCTCAAAAAACTCCCCTTTAAAACCAATTAAATATAATTTTTCTTGCGCTCTAGTTAATGCGGTATACAACCACCTATAATATTCTTTAGAAACACCTTCTGGTAAATAAGGTTGCTCTATAAACACTGTTTTCCATTGTCCTCCTTGAGATTTATGACACGTCATAGCATAAGAAAACTTAACTTGCAATGCATTGAAAAACAAATTCTTTTTAATTTCCATAAACTGTTTAGACTTCGATTTTAAGTGAGCATAGTCTTCCTTTACTGCTTGATATAACCTATTAGATTCCTCATAAGTTAAAGAAGGGGTTTCACTTGTTAGGGTATCTAGCAATAAAACAGTTTCAAAAGGCTGCATATCTGGGTAATCAATCATCCTTACCTCTACTTCTGCAAATTTAAAACCATACAACTCTTTAATAGAAAATATTTTTAAGACCTCGCAAATATCTCCATTGGCAATAAAACCTGCGGTTGAATTTTCTTTTAACCAGAAATAATTGTTTTTTACGACCATTATATAATCCCCAGCAGAAATTTCATTTTCTTGCCCACGAATTTTCATTCTAATTTGCTGATTATAATCATTAGCTCTTTTGTTAGAACGCACAATAAATGCAGTATCCTCTACTCCATCACTCTCATAAGCAGTAACCAAAGCATCTTCTATATCATAACCATCATCTAACCTTACAATATCGGGAAAATCGATATCAAACTTAAAATTAGTAGTATCATTTTGAATCATTAACCTCAACAAAGTAGCATTTGCTAGAATACCAGAATCTTCATGCTGACGCATAACTTCATCTAATTCAATTTCTGTTACATTTTTATGATAATCATACACCAAAGTATCTTCTTCTAAAGCAGGACTAATATTTAACTTTACAGGAGGTAATTGAGCAGTATCTCCTATAAATATCAACTTACATTGATGACCAGAGTATACATATCTAATTAAATCATCTAATAAAGAACCAGAATCAAATAATTGCTGATTTTGTCTACTATCTGGAATCATAGAAGCTTCATCCACAATAAAAATAGTATTTCTATGCTTATTAGGTTGCAAAACAAAACCTACAGCACCATTTGACTGTTTTTTTGGAAAATATATTTTTTTATGAATTGTAAATGCTGGTCTTTTAGAATATACAGAAATTACTTTAGCCGCTCTACCAGTTGGTGCTAGTAAAACTGCCTTCTTACCAATAGTACCCAAACTATTAACATAAGCACTAATACTTGTTGTTTTCCCAGTACCAGCGTATCCCTTTAATAAAAACAAAGCATCTGTATCTTCTGTAAAGCTAAAATTGCTTAGAAGATTTAGTAATTTATTCTGTTTAATTGTTGGTGAAAATTGAAATTTTTTCAATAATTCTGCGTAAAAATCAGTCGTTTTATTTATCATATAAAAATTAATACAACAAAGATACATCGATTTGTAAATAAAAGTTTTTATCATTAAAAAAAAATTGTAGATTTGCCTTAGGACTATTAAAAAAAATACTTAACAATGGGATTACTTGGAATGATTTTGGCAGCGGTTATAGTTGCAATATTACTAGCTTTTATTATAGTTAAATTTTTACCATTAAAATTAAGGTGGATTGCCTCTATATTACTTTTGGCTTTAACCGCTTTTTTAGTTTCTAAAATATACTACGGTATAATGGAACCTATTATTTTTAACAAAACCAAAGTGGTTAAATACAGCAAAGTTGTTAACAACTTAAAAATAATTAGAGATGCAGAAGTTAAACATTTTGAAGTAACAGGACAATATACTAAAGACAAAAACGCTTTAATACAGTTTATTGATACGGCAAGATTAGCCTTAACAGAAACAAAAACTGTTGTAGAGAAAGAAGATAGAGGTGGTGGAATTATTATTGATGTAGAGAAGAAACAAACAGACACTATTGGTTACGAGCCAGTTTCTAAGTACTTTAAAGGTAAAAACTACAAAGAGATGTTTAAAGTACCTGGTGTAGATGGAAAAGAGTTTGATATTGAAGTAGGAACAGTAGAAAAAGTACCAGGAATGGTAGTACCAACTTTTTATGTTAAAACAGGTAAAGAAGACATTTTAAAAGGGATGAATGAATCGCTTCTAAAACAAGAATTAGAGCAAGTTGCAACAGACCAAATTAGAGGAGAATATGTTTCTGTTGGTTCTTTAGATGAAGTTTCAACTGGTGGTAATTGGCCTCCTGCTTATGATAAAAAAGACAGTGATAAAGAAGAATAGTAGAAATACTGTAACACACTCAAAAGATACAAAGTTATCCATCCAATTTAATTTGGATGGATTTTCTTTTTGTATCATAAACAATACTACAAAAGAAACAAGTTACTTTTCTGAATATGTTTTTAAGGAAAAACAACTAACTCCAGAAAATCTCTTAAAGAAAATAGAAGAAATTTTTAAAACAGATATTCATTTACAAAAAGATTTTTTATCTGTATTAGTAATTCATCAAAACAATTTATTTTCACTGGTACCTGATCCATATTTTTCTGAAGACATACTTTCTGAATATCTTAATTTTAATATTAAAACATTAGCCACAGATTTTATAGCTTATGATGATATAGAAAGTATAAATGCAAAAAATGTATATGTACCCTATGTAAATATTAATAATTACTTATTTCAAAATTTTGGAGCGTTTGAATACAAACATCATTTAACTGTTTTAATTGAAAAATTAATTTCAGCTAATAATACTGCTGATAAAAAAGTGTTTGTAAATGTTTCTAAAGAAAATTACGATATTGTTGTATTAGAAAATAAACAATTACAATTTTCAAATTCATTTAATTTTCAAACAAAAGAAGATTTTATCTACTATATCTTATTTACATTTGAACAATTAAAGTTAGATGTAGAAAAAATAGCTGTATTTTTTACGGGAAATATTGAGCCAGAATCTGAAATATACAAAATCACGTATCAATACATTAGAAATGTTTCTTTTTTAGAAAGTAAGAACCCAATTTTTAATGAATTAGATACTTCTAAACATTCAAATTATATCCTTTTAAATTCATGAGAATAATTTCTGGAAAACACAAAAGCAGACGTTTATCAGCGCCTAAGAACTTACCTGTTCGCCCTACAACAGATATGGCAAAAGAATCGTTATTTAACATCTTAAACAATACATATTTCTTTGATAGTATTGCTGTTATAGATCTTTTTTCTGGTACAGGAAACATTAGTTATGAATTTGGTTCTAGAGGAACAAAAGATATTTATGCCATAGATGCACACTTTGGTTGTATAAAATACATTAACGAAACTGCTAAAGTTTTAGACCTACCAATAAACACTTTTAAAAGTGATGTTTATAAATTTTTAGAAAAGACTTCTTTACAAGCAGATGTTATTTTTGCTGATCCTCCTTACGATTTTGAAGAAGAGCAATTTTTAAAAATAGTAGATTTAGTTTTTACAAGAAATCTATTGAAAGAAGAAGGAGTTTTAATTGTTGAACACTCTAAACATACGGACCTTTCTAAACATGAAAACCATAGTTATGATAAGCGTTATGGAGGCAATGTCTTTAGCTTCTTTGAAAACGAATAAATTTTTTAGTAATTAAAAATTACTCATAAAAAAACACGGCAAATACCGTGTTTTTTTTATGTTTTAAAAATATAATATATCTACAAAAGAGACTTTATAATATCTGCAACCGTAATTCCCTCTGCCTCTGCTTTGTAATTTTTTACAATTCTGTGCGATAAAATAGGAATAGCTACTGCCTTTACATTTTCTATATCTGGAGAAAACTTTCCGTTTACAGCTGCATGTGCTTTAGCTGCTAAGATTAAGTTTTGAGATGCTCTTGGCCCTGCTCCCCAATCTAAGTAAGATTTTACTAAATCTGTTGCTTCTTTAGATTTTGGTCTTGTTTTACCAACTAAACCAACTGCATATTCTATTACATTATCTGCAACAGGGATTTTACGAATTAATTTTTGAATTTCAACAATTTCTTCCGCAGAAAATAATGGGTTTATAATAGTAATTTTATTACCTGTTGTACTTTTTACAACTGCTACCTCTTCTTCAAAAGAAGGATATTCTAAATAAATAGAAAACATAAATCGATCTAATTGAGCTTCTGGTAAAGGATAAGTTCCTTCTTGCTCAATTGGATTTTGCGTTGCTAATACAAAGAACGGTAAATCTAATTTATAATGATTTCCAGAAACCGTTACAGAACGTTCTTGCATTGCTTCCAATAAAGCTGCCTGCGTTTTTGGTGGAGTTCTGTTAATTTCATCAGCAAGAATAATATTAGAAAAAATAGGCCCTTTAATAAATTTAAAATGTCTGTTTTCGTCTAAAATTTCACTTCCTAAAATATCTGAAGGCATTAAATCTGGCGTAAATTGAATTCTTTTAAAATGCAATCCTAAAGCATCAGACACCGTATTTACTAACAAAGTTTTAGCCAAACCAGGTACACCAACTAATAATGAGTGCCCTCCGCAAAAAATAGAGAGTAAGGTAAAATTAACCGCTTCGTGCTGCCCAATAATTACTTTACCAATTTCTGTTTTTATTGCGTTGTATTTATCTACTAAATCTTTTACAGCTTTAACGTCAGACATTATTTATTTACTGCTTTTTTCCAATTCTTATCAAACGTACATTTACTATGTGTAGGTCCGATGTTAATATAAGTATCTTTTATTTTTTCTTTAGACCATTTTGTAATGGTTTCTTCTTTCTTTTTTTGAAGTGCTAATTGCTGTACTTTAACATAATCGTCAATAATATTTGCAACATGCGTATCTGTTCTATCTTTCATTAAAATGAATTTAAACATTTTATCTCCAGATCTTTCTTCATCATAAAAAGGATCTGTAATTTCTCCTTTTTTAAGATCACTTACTCTTGCATAAAAAGCTGGGTCCATTCTTGTTAAATCAAATTTAGACTCTCCTGTAGATGGGTTAATAATAAGCCCTCCACTATTTCTAGTGTCCTCGTCATCAGAATATTTTTTAACAGCTTCCTCAAAAGTTAAAGCTCCTTCTCTAATTTTTTGAACAATACTATCTGCTTTTACTTTAAGTTCATTCATTTTAGAATCTGGAACTTCTGGTTGCATTAAAATATGAGAAGCAACTCTTGTATTTCCTTTAACTGCATGTAATTGCATTATATGATAACCAAATTCAGATTTAAATGGTTTAGAAACCTGACCAACATCTAAAGTAAAAGCCATTTCTTTAAATTCTTTAATAAAAGCAGATTCTTTTGTTACCGAATATTCACCTCCATTGGTAGTAACTCCAGGATCATCAGAATTAATAATAGCTTTCATTCTAAAATTAGAACCTTCTTCTATTTCTTTTTTTAATTCATTAAGTTTATTAATAACTCTTTCTGTTTCTTCTTTGGTAGGTACTGCTTTTAAAACTACTTGAACTAATTCTATTTCTGCAGGAAACTGAGGTAATTCATCTTTTTCTTTTAATCCATTAAAATACAAACGAACTTCTTCTGGAGTAACATCTATTTTTTCAGTAATCTTTAATTGCTCTTTTTCAATTAAAATATTTTCTGTTTGCACGGTTGTTAATTCCTTTTTTAAATCTTCTAAATCATTAAAACCATAGGCTTTAATAACTTTATCTACATTACCATATTGTTGTGTAAAATACTGGATACTTCTCTCTACTTTATCTGAAATTTCGGCATCTGAAACAGTAACACTATCTACAACAGCATGGTGTGCCATTAATTTCTGTTGCATTAATTCTTCTAGCATTTCGCAGTCTGTAATTTGCACTTTTCCTTCGCTCCTTACCTCTACTTCTTGCTTAAATTTAGCAATATCAGAATCTAAAACAATGTTTTTACCAATAACAACGGCTACACCATCTATTTTTACTTTTTGTGCAGAAGTTTGCAGTCCTAAAAAGCATAAGAATAGTGCTAAAATTGATGATTTAATATATTTTAAAATTGTTGTTCTGTGTTGCATCTTTTACTATTATTTTTTCTATCTCTCTTAATAATTCAATTTTACGTTTATGTAAAATCATTTGTTCTATAGTTGGGGTAATATAACTTAATGGTGCAATAGAATTACGTTCTAACACGTCATTAATAGCCACCAAATATAAACCTATTGAGTCTTGTTTTTCGATGAATTTTGTTTTTTTTAACAGTATTTCCTTTGAAAAAGGAAGTTTTAACAAAATGTTATCTAATTGTGTCCAAACAGAGTCGTTAAATTGATGAGATTTAAAACTCAACTCTTGTTTTTCTAATTTTTCTAGATCACTAATATCATCAGATTTAAAGAGTTTTAAAATATCCTTTTTATCTTTAATATTTTTATCTACATGAAGATATCTTATTTTAACAAGCTCTTCATTTAGTTTAAAATTCTCCTTATTCAACATATAATATTCCGCTAATTCCTCTTCAGAAATAACAGTATCTAATTGTTGTTTTACAAGTTGTTCTTTAAAATTATTAATTAATAAACTTTCTTTATAATCTTTAACTAGATTGTCTATTTGGTTTACCGATTCTAAAGAAATATTATTCTTAGCTTTTTCTAGCAAGAGTCTTTTAATTGCCCAGTTTTGAATATAGCTTTTTACCAATACAAGGCTGTCTACACTGCTTATATTTTTAGGTAATACGTTTACTAAATCTTTTTTAAAAAGCTTTCCCGTATTAACAGAAGCCACAACTTCTGAGGTGTTTATTTCCTTTTCTTTCATTGTAAAAAAATCACAAGAAGAAAATAGCACTACACAAAATAGAAAAGCAAAATATTTCATCATTTATTTTCGTAAAATTTAATTAACTTTTTCAATTCCTTTTTATTCACCTTCACTTTACTTTTCTTTCTTAAATCTGCAATCCAATTTTTGTCTAAAAAGTTTTGGTAATCATTAATTACCTGTCCTTTAACACTATTTAAATCGGTTGTTGCATAAGTATCCGTTTGGCTCTCAAAGAACTTTTGCAAGCCAATTGAATCATTAGAAGACTTTGCCCAAATTTTTTCTTGCATCAATTCAAAAAGCAATAAACCATCTTCATACTCTTTTAAAGTATAGGCATATTCTGGTTCCGTATAAATTAAATTCTCTTTATAGTACGTAAGAATTTGATCTTCTTTAAACATTTCAAAAAGTTTAAAAACAGCTAAATGTCTTCTATTTCTAATATAGCTTATAAAAGTTTCTTGTGTAATATTTTTATCATTTATACTAATTAAAGTATTCTGTAATGAATCTTTTGGAATTGCTCTTAGATTTTTACGATCTAAAATCTTTTTAGCTTCCTCGTATTCTGTAATTGTGTACTCTTTTTTTAATTTATTTACAACTGCATCTTCAGACAACTGCATTCTAGAGCTCTTTTTTATTTTTTCTTTTAATTCAACTTTCATTTCATCAAAAGATTGAATAGGATGTCTTTTTAACAATTTAACAATATGCCAACCAAACTGACTTCTAAATGGTTTAGAAAAATCTGATACGTTTTCTAAGGCAAAAGCTGCATCATCAAATGATTTTACCATTTTCCCTGCTCCAAATTTACCTAACTTACCTCCATTATTTTTAGAACCAGGATCTTCTGAATATTTTTTGGCTAAATCTTCAAAAAGCTCTTTATTATTTAATTTTACATAAATACTATCTATCTTCATTTTACCAACAGCAGTGGTGTCTCTTATTAAAATATGTGCTGCTTCAATTTCTCCTTTAGATTCTTTTATATCATCAACTTGCATAATATGATAGCCAAATTGTGTTTTAAATGGCATAGAAATTTCACCAACCTTAGTAGCATACGCGGCAACTTCAAAAGGATATACCATATTAAAAGCAGAGAAATAGCCTAAATTACCACCATTTCCTTTTCTGCCTGTTTTAGGATCGTCTTGCGCAGACCTATCTTCTGAATATTGTGCAGCTATTGCTTCAAATTTTTCACCTTTTATAATTCTTTCTCTTAGCTCTAAGATTTTATTATAAACCATTAAAGTATCTCTGGGAGATGCTTCTCTTGGCAGTCTCATTAAAATGTGTTTTGCTTTTACCTGATTTTTTGTTCTAAAATAAGCCTCTTTTACCAATTGATCTATAAAAGTAGTGTCTTGTAAATAAGGTGCAGAAAGCTGGTTTTTATAAGACTCCATTTCTCTTTTATAAGAGGGCAACGTATCTAAATTAATGGCATAAGCTTCTTTTACTTTTAGCTTATAATTAATGTATAAGTCTAAATTATTTGTAATGCTTTTGGCTTCTTCATTATCTATAGCGTCTAAATTTTTTTCATAGATTCTTTTAAATTCAGAAACAGTTGTTTTTTCTCCATCTATTGTAATTAACGTTTTCTCTTTCTTTTGTGAGAAGACAGATATGGATGCAACTAAAACAAATAATAAAACTATTTTTTTCATAAACACTTAATTATAATGATATGATTCCTTTAATTTTTTCAGCTTTTAAATAATATGAAATTACTTTATCTGAACTTTCTATCTTTAATACGATAGAAACACTCACATATTTCCCTGTCTTAGACTTTTTTGTATTTATTACTGCTCCTGAGTCATTAAATAAATCTTCTACTTCTTGAACTTGATTACCATCTGTAGGCACAATAAATTTATACATATAATCTGCAGGAAAGCTAGTAGTATCATCTAATTGATCTTTTAACTTTGCGTAAAATTCTTTTTTATCACTCATAAAAATACTTTCTTAAATCTAAATTAATTATAGATAACAAGCCACAAAATTACATTAAAAATTAGTTTTATAAAGAGATTCATTTATTTTTGTGAAATGCAACAAAAAATAGTCTTAATAGGTGGACCTGGAACAGGAAAAACTTCCGTTATAAATGAATTAACAAATAGAGGGTGTTTTTGTATGCCCGAAATTTCTAGAGAAGTAACCTTAGAAGCACAAAAAAAAGGAATAGATCAACTGTTCTTAACAGAACCTTTATTGTTTAGTCAAATGCTTTTAGAAGGCAGAGAAAAACAATTTATAGAAGCAAATAATAACAATAAAGAACTTGTTTTTTTTGATAGAGGAATTCCGGATGTCCATGCATATATGGACTTTTTTAAAACCGACTACCCATCAACTTTTTTCGAAAAAAGCAATCTTTACAAATACACTAAAATTTTTCATTTTGCTCCCTGGAAAGAGATACACACCACTGATAATGAACGCTATGAATCTTTTGAAGAAACATTAGAAATTGACAAGTTTTTAATAAAATCTTATACAGATTTAGGATACGCAATAATTAATGTTCCATTTGGAAATTTAAAAGAAAGAACCGATTTTGTTATGAATTCGCTTGCTTGCGAATTATGATTTCGCCAAAAGAAATATTAAAAAAATATTGGGGCTTTTCTGAATTTAGACCACAACAAGAAGAAATAATTACGGCATCTTTAGCTCAAAAAGATGTCATTGCATTACTGCCAACAGGTGGTGGAAAATCTATCTGCTTTCAAATTCCGGCTTTGGCAAAAGAAGGTGTCTGTTTGGTTATTTCACCTTTAATTGCTTTAATGCAAGATCAAGTCGAAAACTTAACTCAAAAAGGAATAAAAGCCACAACCATTAAATCTGGTGCTACACAAGATGAAATGATAACGTTGTTTGACAATGTTAAATTTGGAGGCATAAAATTCTTATATCTTTCCCCAGAAAGGTTGCAATCTTACTTTATTCAACAGAAAATAAAAGAATTAAACATTAATTTAATTGCCATTGATGAGGCACATTGTATTTCTGAATGGGGACATGATTTTAGACCTTCTTACAGAAATATCAATATTTTAAGAGAATTAAAACCCGATATTCCTTTTATAGCTTTAACAGCAACTGCAAACCAAAAAGTTCTTAGTGATATTGAAAAAAACCTTGAATTAAAAGAACCGCTACTTTTTAAAAAATCTTTTTATAGAGAAAATTTAGCCTATCAAATATTTACTATTGAAGATAAATTACAACGTTTACTTCAAATATTTACAAAAACAAAAACTCCGGCAATTGTTTATGTCAATTCTAGAAAAAAAACGACTCAGATAGCCTCATTTTTAAACGCAAATAACTTTAAAAGTTCTTTTTATCACGGTGGATTATCATCCGTAGAAAAAAATATTTCCTTTGAAAACTGGATGACAGAAAAAACACCTATTATGGTGGCAACAAATGCCTTCGGAATGGGAATTGACAAAGCAAATGTTGGTTTGGTTATTCATTTAGACTTACCTACAAGTATAGAAAATTACGTACAAGAAACTGGTAGAGCTGGTAGAAGTGGTAAAAAATCGTTTGCGGTTTTGTTATTTAATAAAAGTGATATTTTATTATTTAAAGATCGATTAGAAAAAACACTGTTAAGCATTACAGAGATTAAAGAAATACATAAAAAATTATATCAATATTTTAGAGTTTCTTTAGGTGAATTAAACGAAGAATCGCATTCTTTTAATCTTTTAGAATTTTCTAAAAAATATAATTACTCCGTATTAAAAGTAGATACTGCTCTTAAAATATTATCCAACAACGGAATTATAGAAATTAGCAATCTATATAACAAAAAATCTACGTTGCAATTTATTGTAAACAGTAAAACGGTATTAAATTATCTAGATAAAAATTCAATTATTAAAAATTTTACCAACTCTATATTAAGAACCTATGCTGGTTTATTTGAGGAAGAAGTAAAGATTGATGAATTTTTTATCGCAAAAAAAGCTGGTTTAACCACTAACCTTGTTTTAGCAAATTTTGAACGTTTAGAAAACGATAACATCATTGCATATAAGCCTGTAAAAAATGATGCCGAACTTGTTTTTTTATTACCTAGAGAAGATGATTACACCATAAATAGGTGCTCTAGAGAAATGAAGCAATTCATCCATCAGAAAAAACAAAAATCTGAAGATTTAATTGCTTTTGTAAATAACAATTCCGTTTGTAGAAGTAATCAGGTTTTAAGTTATTTTGATGAAATAAAAACAGAAAAATGTGGTATTTGCGATGTTTGTATTTCAGAAAACAGAAAGCCTACTAAAAATTTATCATCAGAAATAATGCTACTTTTAAAGAATAAGCAAGTTTTATCATCCCAAGAAATTAGTGCTTCTTTAGTAGCAGATGAAAAAGACATTTTAATACATTTGCGACAACTATTAACAGATGATAAAATAAAAATTAATCATCAGAATAAATACCAATTAATCCACTAATTATGAAAGATATGCGTATTGTTTTTATGGGAACTCCAGATTTTGCTGTTACTATTTTAAAGCATTTGGTAGAAAATGATTATAATGTAGTTGGTGTTATTACAGCGGCAGACAAACCAGCAGGAAGAGGACGAAAATTAAATGAATCTGCCGTAAAAAAATATGCAACTTCTGTAAATTTACTGGTTTTACAACCTACCAATTTAAAAAACGAAGCTTTTAATATAGAATTAAAAAATTTAAATGCTGATGTACAAATTGTAGTTGCTTTTAGAATGTTACCAAAAATAGTTTGGCAAATGCCTAAATATGGTACTTTTAATTTACACGCTTCTTTACTACCAGAATATAGAGGTGCAGCACCTATACATTGGGCAATTATAAATGGAGAAACTAAAACGGGTGTAACTACTTTTTTTATTGATGATAAAATTGATACCGGAGAAATTATCTTACAAGAAGAAATAGCGGTTTCAGAAACAGAAACAGTTGGTACATTACATGATAAATTAATGTTTTTAGGAGCCGATTTAGTTGGTAAAACAATAGACCTAATTGCTACAGAAAAAGTAAACACTACAAAACAACCAGATTTAGAAGAGAAATCTGCATCTAAATTAAATCCAGAAAATTGCAGAATAGATTGGACAGATTCTTTAGACAACATCTATAATAAAATTAGAGGTTTAAATCCTTTTCCAGCATCTTGGACTATCATTAAAAATGAAGAAGAAGAAATAACTGCTAAAATTTATGCCATTAGAAAAGAAATAGAAGAAGAAGTTCATGTTTTTGAAATTGGTAAAATTATAGCGACTAAAAAAGAATTAAAAGTGGCTGTTCATGGCGGTTTCATTATTATTGATGAAATAAAACTATCAGGAAAGAAAAAAATGGATGCCAAAAGTTTATTAAATGGCTATACTTTCTCTCCAGAAGCAAATGTCTTCTAAAGCCTTTATCTGTAAGGTTTTTACAGGTTTTTGTGTTTTACAACTACCTTTATTAACAATTTACACATATTTATTAACAAAAAGGTGCTTTTTTTGCACTCAAATTTGCGTAAACCCTTAATCCATCTATATTTGTTAAGCTATTAAGCAAAAAATATTCAATTAATATTAAAAAATTTATTTATTATGAACAAGTCAGATTTAATCGATGCAATGGCTGCTGATGCAGGAATTTCTAAAGTAGCAGCTAAAGCGGCATTAGAATCTTTTACAGACAATGTAACTTCTGCTTTAAAAGGTGGTGATAAAGTTGCTTTAGTTGGTTTTGGTACATTCTCTGTTTCTAACAGAGCTGCTAGAACAGGAAGAAACCCTCAAACAGGAAAAACTATTGAAATTGCTGCTAAAAACGTAGCTAAATTTAAAGCTGGAGCTGGTTTAAGCGACGCTGTAAACTAAAACATATAGTTTTAAAGTATATAAAAAGCTCTCTTTTTTAAGAGGGTTTTTTTTTATGCTTTTTTTTATTATATTTAACATATCTTTTTTAAATCAAAAATTTGAAACTAAATAAAGGAAAATTATTAATTGCAGAACCAGCTATTTTAAATGATAGCGCTTTTAATAGAACTATAGTCTTATTAACAGAACATACCTCAAGTAATTCTGTTGGGTTCATTTTAAATAGACCTTTAGAGTATACTATTAATGATTTACTGCCAGAAATTGATTGTAATTTCCCGGTATATCAAGGTGGCCCTGTAGAACAAGATAACTTGTACTTTGTACATAAGGTACCACAACTCCTACCAGACAGTATAGAGGTTGCTAACGGAATATTTTGGGGAGGAAGTTTTGAGTGTTTAAAAGACTTATTAAATAATGACACCCTAAAAGCATCAGACATTCGTTTTTTCTTAGGATATTCTGGTTGGGAAAAAGAACAACTAGACCAAGAAATGAATCAAAATTCTTGGTTTGTAGGTGACAATGATTTTGAAAATATTTTTTCTATGGATGATGAAAACCTCTGGAAAAATAAATTATTACAAAAAGGAGGTAATTATAAGCTTTGGGCAAACGCTCCTAGTGATTTCAATTTAAATTAAATACCTGTAATTTGTAATACTTTTAAATTACCTGCTATTTTATTTCCTATTTCCGTAGTAAACACTTTTTTCTTATAACCAGTAACTGGTTGTACACCAATAATTGCATTTGTTATAAATACTTCATCTGCTTTTTGTATTTCAAAAGGTGATATTGACGTTTCCTCTAGCGTAAAATCTTTATTTTTAGATAAAATCTCAATTACCTTATTACGGGCAATCCCTTTTATACAACCTTCAGAGAGTGCAGGCGTTTTAATAACATTTCCTTTAATTACAAATATATTTCCATTAGTAACCTCTACTACTCCCTTTTTTTCATTTAATAAAATACAATTGTCTAAATCATTTTCATCAGCAAAAATACTAGCTAAAGTATTCAGCATTCTATTATTGGTTTTTATGGTTGATAAAAGCCCTGAATAATTGTAAAAATCTTTATAAACATCTAAAGAGTATGATTCTTTTATCTGATAAGAGCTTTCGGTAGCTTCTATAGTGTAATCTATTTTATTGGTTTTAGGTGTATACAAACCACCGTCTTTTCTAAAAACATTTAATCGGACTCTATACGTATTTGCATCCTTTTGAGTTGCAACTGTTTTTAAAATTTCTTGTTCTAAAAATTCTAGCGTAAACTCCATAGGAATTTTCATCCGTAACATTCTCATAGAGGCCATTAATCTAAAATAATGATCTTCCCAAAAAACTACTTTTTTATGCATCACTTTTACAGTTTCAAAAATGGCATCACCATATTTAAAAGCTCTATTTTCTGATGATAATTTTATATTTTCTGGACTTATTAACGCTCCATTAAAGTTAATCATAAATACATTTTTTTAGAGTTGCAAAATTAATGTTTTTTAAAATATTTTAGCATAAAAAAACTCAACAATAATGTTGAGTTTTATATTTTAATAATATGTGTTAAACCACAAAGAATGCAACGTTTTTTAACTGAATAATACTGTGCTGCCAATACATACTAAAACCTATGCTCCAATTGTGTGTCTTAATTCATCTATCTGATTTTCCCATAGTTGTTTTGACTCTTCTACTTCATCTTCATCATCTGCAAAATCTGTAATAATTAAAGAAACATCTTTAGTTAATGCATCAACTTGAATCTTAATTTCAAAATAACTGTCATCTCCTTCACTCTCTACCCATTTAAAACGGACTCTATCATCTGTTTTTTTTGTGATTAACTCTGCAATCTCTTCTTCTCCTTCCCAAGTAAAGCTATATTCTTTACCTCTAGAGTTCACTTTATCTGCAAACCACTCTTGCAAATTAGAAGGTGATGAGATGTACTGATACAACATGTGAGGCGATGCGTGAATAGCTATTTCTAGTTCGAATTTTATTTTATCCATTATTATTTTCTTAGGTTGACAATATAGTTATTAATTCTTTTTAAAAAAAATTTAAAACAGTTCTTGCCAGTTTGTAAAATTCTATTATATTTGCAGCCTCAAAACCATGGCGAGGTAGCTCAGTTGGTTAGAGCGCAGGATTCATAACCCTGAGGTCACGGGTTCAAATCCCGTTCTCGCTACAAGTATAGTACGAAAAGTCAAGATTTATATCTTGACTTTTTTTGTTTAGGTACAACATAGGTACAACAAATTGATTTTTTTTACTCATCATAGTAGAACAATACAAATTACCTTAAAAGCTATTAATTGCTATAATAAGCATTCAAAACAAGACATCTTTGTGTCAATATTCTTATTTAAAAAAAAATAACCTCTTTATTTCTATATACATACTCTTTTTAAATTTATTTTTTTTTTTAAACTTCATGACTTACTGTGAATTGATTTCAAATTGTATTTTTACGTGAGCAATCACAAGAGCAATAAACCGATCACTATCAGCTAAGATGTTGTGAATTGATTTCAAATTGTATTTTTACGTGAGCAATCACAAGCATAGTTACTCCGGAAGGAACTGTTAATTAGTTGTGAATTGATTTCAAATTGTCTTTTTCTCCTTTGATACCAAGCAATAGAATTTCATCTGCTACCACTTCCGTAACATATCGTTTTTCACCTTCTTTGGTTTCGTAAGAACGGGACGTTAATTTACCTTCAATTGCAACTTCTTTTCCTTTGCCAACATATTCCGCAACTATTTCAGCAATTTTCCCCCATGCTACAATAGCATGCCATTGGGTATTTTGTACTTTTTCTCCATCTGAGTTTTTATAAAACTCATTCGTTGCCAATGAAAAATTAACAACTTTTTTCCCATCCTCTAGGGTCTTAACTTCGGGTACATTTCCTACATTCCCGATTAACTGTACTTTGTTTTTTAGTGTGCTCATAATAATATATTTAAAGATTAATTAAACCCTATCTGAACTATTCAGACAGTTTGCTATTATTTTTTTTTGAAGTGATTTACTTATTATATCTAGAGCGTTTTCCTTTTTTGTTTTTTTTGGTGCCGCTTCCTTTTTGATGTTTTTGTATGATTTCATAAGTTTTCATTTTGATTTACTTCCCATAGTGCCTTCGCTGTTTCCTTTTTTTGTTGCTGATACATTTTCATTATTTTGAATTGAGAAAGACTTATAAAAAGTGAGGCGCAGCAAAACGGTTTATGCAGTCTGTTCAACTTCAAAATCTTGGTATTTTGCTGTCAAAAAAGGAAGAAATAGTGAGGTCTGGACTTTAATCGAGATATCTATGTGAAGTACAAAAACATAGGAAGTGGCTCCAAATGATAAAATAATATTCCTATGTAGCGGAGGCATTCATAATTTTTGCTCAGGAATGAAGTGCACCATTCAGCGGTAGCAGAATGGGTAACGAAATGGAAAGCGAGAATTATGAATTGTGTCCAAGACTTTTTTAGAGAAGCTTTTTTTACGAAATGAAGCTTTTCGCGAAATGCAGAAAAATGTGCTGAACGAGGTCTAAAACAATAAAAATGTACTTCAATGGGTCTTGAATACTTACAAAGATATCATCCGAAAAAAAATAACTAACATTATTAAACACCAAGTTTTTAAAATTTATTTTTTTTTATAAATAATATGAAAATTAGCCGATTCTAAGTATTATATCAATTAAAAAACTCATCTTTTCACTAGAATTAAACTGTACAAACACCTAAAACACTTCCTTTATTAATATAAATTTCTTTACTTGTAGAGAGAATAGTTTTAAACATGAATAACAATCTATTACACACTGTAATACAAAAGATTAACACTATCTGTCAAGTTGTATCTGTACAACACTAAATTCTATAATTATATTAAACCAAAGCAAATATGAAGGGAAAATACAATCTTTTTAAAACTGTCAGAAAATTGTTAATGTTAACATTTATTTCTGTGGTATTTTTTTCATGTAAAAAAGAAACTACACAAAATGAAGTTTGGAGTTCAAAATCAGATATCTTGTTTTTAGATTTCGAAAAAGAAGACATTAATAACAATTTCATTGACATAAAAGGAAGTCACAAAATTGTTAAAAATAATAGAAATCATGCATTAGAAATTTCCTTTAAAAAAGATGAAAAAATTACAGGAGTAAAATTAACACCGAAAAATAATTTCAAATTAAATAAAAGCAAAAAATATAGTTTAGTTTTTGATGCTAAAAGTTTAGGGGACGAAACTACTTTTTTAACAGTTTATGCCGAAAACGGAAATGGAGAAAGAGTAAGAAGAATTACAAACATTGATACAGGTGAATTCAAATCATATTTCTTTGAACTCACCTCAAATAAAACTGACATAAATAGTGGTTTAAGAGATACTCCTAAAGCTTGGGAAACCGAAGCAACTCATATGAAAATTAGTGGACTTCTATATAATATGGATTTTTCTGAAATAGCAGGAATAGACTTTTTTAGATTAGAAGGTTTAAAAGACAAAACTATTTTAGTTGATAATATTAGAATTGTAGAAAGCCCAGAAAGAGATCCAAATTTTTTAAAAGGAATTGTAGATAAATTTGGGCAAAATGCAAAAAGAGATTTCCCTATAAAAGTACATTCTGATGAAGAACTAAAGAAAATTGCTGATGTAGAATTAAAATCTTTAGCAGAATATACGTTAATGTCAGATAGAAGCCAATATGGTGGATGGAAAGATGGTCCTAAATTAGATGCAACGGGTTATTTTAGAAAAGAAAAAGTTGATGGAAAATGGGCTTTAATAGATCCAGAAGGTTACTTATATTTTTCAATTGGTTTAGCAAATGTACGTATGGCAAACACTACAACGTATACAGGTATCGATTATACAGATGAAAAATTATATCATAGAGACCCGGAAGATGTAACTCCTGAAGACTCTAAAGGTATTATAGAAATACCTACAGAAACCATGAAAACAGCTCATGTAGTTAATAAACTTAGAAATGACATGTTTCTTGAATTACCAAAAATTGATGATGCTCTAGCTAATCATTATAGTTATAGAAGAGAATCTCATTTTGGGCCTATAGAACATGGACAAACATATAGTTTTTATAGAGCGAACTTAGAACGTAGATATGGAGAAACAAGCAAAAATTCTTTTTTTGATAAATGGTTAGAAGTTACAGAAAACAGAATGCGTAATTGGGGATTCACGTCCTTTGGAAACTGGATTGACCCAGCATTTTATCACAGAAATAACTTACCTTATTTTGCTAACGGATGGATTATTGGAGATTTTCAAAAGGTATATTCTGGTTCGGATTATTGGGGACCAATGCCAGATCCTTTCGATCCAGAATTTGAAAGAAGAGTAATAAAATCAATTGATGTTGTTTCTAAAGAAGTCGAAAACAATCCTTGGTGTATGGGTGTTTTTGTTGATAACGAAAGAAGTTGGGGGAATGAAAGTTCTACAAAAGCACATTATGGATTGGTTTTAGATGGTTTATCTAAAGGAAAAGATAGCTATTTAAAGCAACAGTTTATGACTATTTTAAAGACTAAGCACAAAACTATTGGAAACTTAAATAAAGCTTGGAAAACAAATATAGCTAGTTGGAAAGAACTTGAAAAAGGTGTTGATTATAAAAAACAAAATGAATTTCCTGAAGGTATGGTGGCAGATTTTTCTGTAATGCTCACAGCTTTTGCTACCAAATATTTTAAAACTGTTCATGATATTTTAGAAGATAAAATGCCAAACTATATGTACATGGGATGTCGTTTTGCTGTTTGGGGAATCACAAAAGAAGTTCGTGAATCTGCAGCTAAATATGTTGATGTTTTTAGTTACAATCATTACAAAGAAGGTATTGGTACTAAGTACTGGAAATTTTTAGAAGAAATAGATATGCCAACCATTATTGGAGAATTTCACATGGGAGCACCAGATTCTGGGTTATTTCATTCTGGTTTAGTTCATGCAGCAGATCAAAAAGATAGAGCTAATATGTGGGCAGATTATGCAAACTCTGCAATAGACAACCCATATTTTGTAGGAGTACATTGGTTTCAATATTTAGATTCTCCACTTACTGGTAGAGCCCACGATGGTGAAAATTATAATGTAGGTTTTGTCTCTAATACAGATATTCCTTATCCACCAATGATTAAAAAAGCAAAAGAAGTAAATTCAAATTTATATACAAGAAGGTTTGGTAAAAAAATAAAAAAGTAATTAAAAAATGAAACGTTTACTTAAAACAAAATCGAAACAATTATTAGCCCTTGGGTTTCTATTAATTTCTCTTATCAGTTGTAATAAAGGTAAAGAGAAAAACAATCCTATAAAATTTATAGACGTAACTAAAGAAGTCCATTTAAATACAGAAAAAAACTGGAAATATGGCGGACCAACTATCGCAGACATCAACAATGATGGAAAATATGATTTACTTTTAGGTAATCATGACAACACACCTATTCAATTATTTTGGGCACAAGAAAACAATACTTTTAAAGAACAAAAAGGGCTTTTCCCAAAAGCAGATTTACATGGAATGGCTGCAGGTGATTATGATAAAGATGGTGATTTAGATTTGCTAATTTCTTTAGGAGGCGGAAACGGGTCAACACCACAACCTCAACGCTTGTTACGTAATGATAATGGGAAATTTGTGGATGCTACAGAAGAAACTGGGTTATCAGAAATGGGAGCTCGTGGTCGTTCTGTAAGATGGATAGATTTAGATAATGATGGTGATTTAGATTTTCTTCAAATTAATGCAGAACAAATGGTCAATGAAGAAATTCCAAGAAATCTATTATTCGAAAATAATGGAAACGGAACATTTACTTATAAAAAGAGTGAAGCTTTTGAACAAATTAATGCAGAACGTTTACTAATTACAGATTTTAACAATGATGGAATACTAGATTTACTAACATTTTCTCCTTATGCTGCCGCAGAATTTTGGAAAGGAAATAACGATTTTTCATTTACCAACTTATCTAAAGAATGGTTACCTAAAGAGTTACAGAATATAGACCAGATGAGTACTGCTGCACAGGCAGACATAGATAATGATGGTGATTTAGATTATTATTTAGCAAGAGGTAAAAGTTATTATCAAATTGCAAATAATTCTATTTCTTTTGATGAAAAACTGAAACGATTAGATTTAAGAGATGAAGGAAACAAAAGTCATGATGGTATAACTTTTTATGCGGATGCAGCTATACAACTTTCCGATTTTTATCGTTTTCCTAGAGGCCCTGAAAAACCAAGTATTCCGTTGTTTATTGGAAGTTCTAAAACCGAACATAAAATGCCTTTTGACATTCAAAAAGTAACGCAAAATGAAGCGAATGGATTTCCCGAAAATTTAGACAAAAGCGGATGGTACTTAGGCTATTTGGGTGAAGGAAAATGGCGTTTAGAATGGTTATTAAAAACCAATTTAGCATGGGATGTGAGAGCATCTGTTGTTGGTGTTACAAAAGTAGTACCAGATTGGACTCCTCAAGACTTGGGTGTTCCAGATGTTTTGTTGATTAATGAAGGAACTCATTTTATAGATGGGTCTAAACATTTGCCTAAAGAAAGCTTGGAAAACAATTGGGGAATAACTACAGGAGATTTTGACAACGATGGCTTTAATGATTTCTTCTTATATCGTTTTGGTGGTTTAATCCAAAGAAGTGAAGACGTGATTTTTAAAAATAAAGGAAACTTAGAGTTTGAATCTATTTTAACACATGGAGCAAACAATATTCCATCTAAATCTCATGGAGATATGGGGGCAACTTTCGATTATAATTTAGATGGTAAAATAGATATTTTAAGTGGAGATGATGATAATGGACAATGGCATTTATACGAGAACGAAACAGTTTCTGTAAACAATTATGCCCTATTTAGAGTTGGTAATTCTAAATCTAATGTAGATGCTTATGGCGCTAAAGTTTACATCACAACAAAAATTGGAAAACAATTCAAACTTATTGGTTCTAGTAGTGCTTCTCATGCTCAAAGCTTTTTAAATACTGTTCATTTTGGTCTAGGAAAAGAGAAAGTAATTGAGAAAGTAGAAGTGGTTTGGAGAAGTGGAGAAAAATCAACTCTTACCAATTTAAAAGTAAACAAAATCTATCAATTTTAAATAAGATGAAACAAATTAGACTAGAAATAGAAAACAAAGTTGGCTATATCGTTATTAACAAACCAAAAGCCAACAGTTACGACCTTGATTTTATGACCTCTTTATCAGAAATTATTGATGAAGCAAATCGTAATAACAATGTAAAAATAATAGCCATAAAAAGCGAATTAGAAAAGTTCTTTTGTGCAGGAGCAGATGTAAAGGTTTTTCAACAAAATTCTGTTGCTGAAAACAAAAAGATGGTTATACAAGCCAACTTGGTAGCCTACAAAATTTCTAAAAGCCCTAAAATAGTAGTTGCTTTATTAGATGGTCATACTTTAGGTGGTGGTTTAGAACTGGCATTAGCTTGCGATATTCGTTTGGCAAGTGATGGTCAATATTTAATAGGGTTACCAGAAATCAATTTAGGATTGATGCCAGGAAATGGTGGAACTCAAAGATTAATCAGAATTGTAAACCAAAGTAAAGCTTTAGAAATTTTAATTTCAGGAGAACCAATCATAGCAAAACAAGCTTTTGATATTGGATTGGTAAATCAATTATATGCTAAAGAAAATTTTAAAGAGCAATCTAAATCTTATTTAGAAAAATTAGCAAAAGGACCATTATTGGCAATGATAGCCATTAAAGAATCTGTTCATAAAGGAATAGAGCTCTCTCTTGAAGAAGGATTAAAATTAGAGACACAATTAGCAGATGGATTGTATGATACTCCAGATGCACAAGAAGGATTAAAAGCCTTCGTAGAAAAAAGAAAAGCAATCTTTAACTAAAAATAGTATTTATGGAAACAACAGTATACAGATGTTACATTAACGGAGAGTGGATTGAAAAAAGTTCAGGAGAAAAGATTGATGTAGAAAACCCAGCAAATGGAGAAGTATTTGCTGAAATTTACTCGAGTAGTTTAGACGAAGTACAACAAGCATTAGAAGCTGCTGATAAAGCGCAATTTGCTTGGCAAATGTTACCAACTCAAGAGCGTGCAACTTATTTGTATAAAATTGCAGAGAAGTTAGAAGAAAGAAAAGAGCATTTTGCCAAGTTACTGGTAATGGAACAAGGAAAAACTCTTGTAGAAGCTCGTTACGAAGTTGATGATACTATAAGATATATGACGTATTCTGCTGAAGCAGGAAGACGTATACAAGGTGCTATTTTTCCTTCAGACCAACCTAACGAACAACTTACTATACACAAAGTTCCTTATGGAGTTACGGTAGGTTTAATGGCTTTTAATTATCCGTTAGCTTTAATTGGTAGGAAAATTGGTCCTGCTTTAATTACAGGAAATACAATGGTTATAAAACCATCTGAATTAACACCAATAACTGCATCTGAATTTTGTAAAATAATTGATGAAGTTGGCTTACCAAAAGGAGTTATTAGTATGGTTGTTGGTTATGGACATACTGTTGGTGCTGCATTAGTAGAAAATCCAATTACGAGGTTAATTTCTATGACTGGAAGTACAAGAGCAGGACAAGCTATTTACAAAGGTGCTTCGCAAAACGTAGCAGGATTAGTATTAGAATTAGGTGGAAAAGCGCCTTTTATAGTTTTAGAAGATGCTGATATTGACAAAGCTGTTGAAGCTGCTGCTATATCTCGTTATGCAAATTGCGGACAAGTATGTATTTGTAATGAAATGGTTTTTGTTGATGAAAAAATTGCAGACGAGTTTACAGAAAAATTAATAAAAAGAGTTCAAAAAATTACAGTAGGTAACCCAATGACAGATGTAAACATGGGACCAAGTTTAAGCGCTGCTGCCTTAAAAAGAATCGATGAAGTTGTTCAAAAAAACATAGCACAAGGAGCAGAATTAGTTTTAGGTGGTAAAAGACCAGAAGGTAAAGAATTTGAAAAAGGAAATTGGTATGAACCAACCATTTTAACAAATGTAAAACCAGGTGATGCAACCGTGCAAGAAGAAATGTTTGGACCGGTTTTACCAATTGTTAAAATTAAAGGTTTTGAACACGCTAAAGAATTATTAAATAAACGAGATGATAGTTTATCTGCTTATTTATATACAGAAAATCATAAATTAATAATGCGATCTATTCAAGAGTTTGAAATAGGAACCATTTTTATTAACAAACAAATTGTAGGCTACATTCAAGGGCATCATTCTGGTCATAAAAAAGCCGGTATTGGTGGTGAAGATGGAGTTTACGGTATCGAACAGTATTTACAGAAACGAACAATTTACATGAGTTACGAATAAATTATAAACCTTCCATAACTAACGTCAATCAATAGGAAATGACTCAATGGAAGCCACATGTAACCCATAAAAACAAATAATATTAGTACATGAAACAATTAAAAGGAATAACTTGGAATCACAGTAGAGGATTTACATCAATTGTAGCCGCTGCCCAACGTTTTACAGAATTAAACCCAGATGTTGAAATCGTTTGGGAGAAAAGATCATTGCAAGCATTTGCAGATGAACCAATTAATGAATTAGCAAAACGCTACGATTTTTTAATTATTGACCATCCTTGGACTGGCTTTGCTGCTAGAACAGAAGTAATTTTACCATTAAATAAATTTTTATCAGATGAATACTTAAAAGACCTAGCAGTAAACACTGTTGGTAAATCTCATGAAAGTTATTCTATAAAAGGAAAACAATGGGCTTTAGCTATTGATGCTGCTACACCTGTTGCAGCGAGCAGACCAGATTTGTTCGAGAAATTAAATTTAAAATTCCCAGAAACTTTTGATGATTTAATAGAATTGTCAAAAACAGGAATGGTTGCAATTCCAGGAATCCCACAAGATACTTTAATGAGTTTCTATATGATTTGCTCTACACTTGGTGAAGATGTTTGTACTTCTGATAAAGAAGTTATTTCAGAAAAAACAGGAATAAAAGCACTTCAAATATTAAGAGCTCTTGGTAAAAATATCAAAAAGGAAAATTACGACTGGAATCCTATTAAAGTATATGAAGCAATGACTTTAACGGACGATTATATTTATAGTCCTTTCGCTTATGGTTACACCAATTATTCTCGTGAAGGCTATGCTAGAAAGCATTTAAAGTTTCATGATATGGTTGCAATTGATGATCAAAAATTAATAACAACTTTAGGAGGTACTGGATTAGCTATTTCTGCAAATACTGAGCATCAAGAAATTGCTGGTAAATTTGTAGAATATGTAGGTTCAGAAGCAACTCAAAAAGGTGTGTTTTTTGATAACGGAGGTCAACCAGGACATAGACAAGCTTGGTTAGATAAGCGTGCAAATGATTTAACAGATAATTTCTTTAAAGATACTTTACCAGCGTTAGATAGAGCTTTTTTACGCCCAAGATATCATGGTCATATGTATTTTCAAGATAGAGCTGGTGCGCCAATTAGAGAGTATATGATGAATGGAGGAGATGAACAACAGCTATTAAAAGATTTAAATGAGTTGTATTTAAAATCATTAAAAGAATAACTATGAAATTACCTTTAGAAGGCATTTTAGTATTAGAATTCTCTCAATTTATGGCTGGACCATCTGCTGGTTTGCGTTTAGCAGATTTAGGTGCAAGAGTTATTAAAATTGAAAGACCTGGTTCTGGTGAAGCAGGAAGAGGTATTGCTTTAAAAAACTTATTTTTAGATGGCAGTAGTTTGGTATTTCATACCGTAAATAGAAATAAAGAATCTTATACAGCAAATTTAAAAGATGCAGATGATTTAGATCGTGTTAAAAAATTAATAGAACAAGCTGATGTTATGACACATAATTTCCGTCCAGGAGTTATGGAGAAAATTGGCTTAGATTATAAAACGGTTCAGAATATAAACTCAAAATTAGTGTATGCATCTGTTACTGGTTATGGTACAGAAGGTGAATGGGTTAAAAAACCAGGTCAAGATTTATTAATTCAGGCGATGTCTGGTTTTGCAAAGTTAACAGGAGATAAAGATGATAATCCAACTCCTGTTGGTGCTGCTGTTTCCGATTTAATTACGGGAACACATTTGGCTCATGGAATTTTATCAAGTCTTTTAAAACGTATCAAAACGAATAAAGGGGCTTTGGTTGAAGTGAGTTTATTAGAATCTACACTAGACCTTCAATTTGAGGTTATTACCGGCTATTTAAGTGATAATAATCAAAAACCAAATAGAGCTAAACAAGGAAATGCACATGCATATTTAGGCGCTCCTTATGGCGTTTATCAAACAAAAGATGGTTATTTATCTTTAGCAATGGGCTCTTTAACAAATTTAGCTAACATTCTTAACATTTCACAATTAGCATCTTATTCTGACCCCAATTCTTGGTATGAAAAACGAGATGAAATAATGGATGTTCTTCGTGCTTTTTTAATCGAAAAAAACACACAAGATTGGTTAGATATTTTAGAACCTAAAGGAATTTGGTGTTCTGATGTTTTTGATTATAAAAAATTATTGAACCATGAAGCATATGATGTTTTAAAAATGGATCAAAAATTACCATTAATTTCTGGCGAAGAAATACACACAACACGTTGCCCAATAAGATTAAATGATGAAAGGCTTTTTAATAAAAAAGCAGCACCAAGAGTTGGACAAAATACAGAAGCAATTATTAAAGAATTTAATCTATAAATAGGATGAAACCATTAGAAGATATATTAGTTATAGATTTAAGTCAGTTTTTATCTGCACCTTCTGCTACTTTACGTTTAGCAGATTTGGGAGCAAGAGTTATTAAAGTAGAGCGCCCTAAAACTGGAGACATTAGTCGTCAATTACATGTTTCTAATCTAAAGATGAATAATGAATCTCCTTTATTTATAGCTGTTAATAGAAATAAAGAAAGTTTTGAAGCAGATTTAAAAAACGAAGTAGATAAACAACGTGTTTTAAAATTGATTGCAAAAGCAGATGTTTTAGTTCATAATTTTAGACCTGGTGTTGTAGAACGTTTGGGTTTTGATTATGAAACTATTAAAAAAATAAATCCAAAAATTGTTTATGGAAATATTTCAGGTTATGGAGATGAAGGTCCTTGGAAATCTAAACCCGGACAAGATTTACTTGTGCAATCATTATCTGGTTTAACCTGGTTAAATGGGAATGATGGAAGTGGCCCTACACCTGTAGGAATTGCTATTGCAGATATTTTATCTGGCTCTCATTTAGTACAAGGTATTTTGGCTGCTTTAATTAAAAAAGGCAAAACAGGTATCGGTACAAAAATTTCTGTAAGCATGTTAGAATCTATTATAGATTTTCAATTTGAATCTATTACCACGTTTTATCATGATGGAGGAGAACCAACTGTTCGTCCAAAGAGTAATAGTGCACATGCTTATTTAGGCGCTCCTTATGGTGTTTATAAAACACAAAACGGCTATTTCGCTTTAGCAATGGGCTCTATTCCTTTTATTGGAGAATTAATTGGTTGCAATGAATTAGCCGAGTATCCAGAACCAGCAAGTTGGTTTACAAAACGTGATGAAATAAAAACGATTTTAGCCAACAAATTAAACACCAATACTACAGAACATTGGCTTTCAATTTTAGAGCCAGCAGACATTTGGTGTGCTAATGTTATGGATTGGGAAACACTTTTTAATCAAGATGGATTTAAATCTTTAGACATGATTCAGAATGTAAGAATGGGTGATGGATATGAGTATAAGACAACAAGGTGTCCAATAAAGATTGATGGTGAGTATTTTACATCAACCCTAGGATCTCCAAGTTTAGGTGAACATACAGATAAAATATCTCAAGAATTTTTAGCCTAAAATTACAGACATTATTTTATTTATTCGAAAAAGTAAACCTCTCTATAAATAAGAGAGGTTTACTTTTTTTTATTACTTAGAAACTATTTCTAAAGGAAGAATTTCATCTTCATACATATCTCCATCGCTAGAAGTAAAAGTGACTCTAAGTTGATAAAAATGGTTTTCTTGTAATTGGTTAGACGGAATATAATCTTTCAATGAAAAAGTCATATTTGCTGTTCCACTTGTTGTTTTTAACGCTTCTTTATTTACAAGAACCACATCTTTTACAGGTATCCATTTACTTTTAAAATGACGTAACCAAAAACGAATTCCGCCTTCATCTGCCGAAATCACTTTGTTTCCAGATCCTGCATGATATTTAACAGTCACTTTTAAATTATCACTCACTTTTATCTGGTGATTCCCATACTTTTCCTTGTTTAGTATTTTAACATAAGGTGCAGTATAAGGAGCAACCGTAACTTTAATTTCTGATGAAATAGAATTGTCTTTTGAAGATGCTTTTACAATTGCTTTTCCTGGTTTAATTGGGTTTGCATTACCATTTTTATCAACAGTAAGAATATTTGTATTACTAGATGTCCAAATAATTTCAGAATTGGTCTTATTTTTTGGTAAAACGCTTACGTCTAGAGTTTTATTTTTCCCTTTATATAATTCTATTTTTTCTGTTTTAAAAGAGATTGAAGTAACTGGTGAGTTTTTATTAGAATCAATATTTACATAATCAGTATTGTAAATATTGTTCGCTTCTTTGTTTTTAAACGCTACAGTTTCTCCATTTCTCCATCTAACTTTAATACTTTTTATTTCAGATTCATTTCCCAATCCAAAATGTACAATGTTCATTAAACTTTGGGAAAATATTTCTCCTGCAGAACCAACTCTTTTTCTATATTCATTATCAGCTGTTTTTACAATAACTTCTGCAGAAATAGGATCCACATTAGATTTTGGAGAATAACCTACTTTAATAGTTACATGCTTGTTGTCTGACTTTGTTTGATTATTGTACAAATACCATTCTCCGTTTTCACTACCATTTAATAAATCTAATTGCCCATCTAAATCAAAATCAAAAGCTTGCCCCATATCTCCATTCCCTGGTCCACCAACATCATTTGCTCCATGCATTGTTGTTGTTTCAAAAGAATTATTACCTGTATTTAATAACATATAATCAGAAATTCTTGCTCCTACTCTACCCCAACGATACACAAATAAATCTTGATGACTGTCATTATTAAAATCTCCAGTTGTAACACCTAAAGCGTTTCCTCCTTTAGGAATATTCCAAGCTTTAGAAACATCTGTAAATTTATCTCCATCGTTTCTTAATAAAACATCGGCATTATTTCTGTTTTGCGGAATAAAATCTGGAGTAACACTTGTTACACCAGAAAGACTAAATCTGTATTGCCAAAAGAAATTACCATCACGAACCAAAGTTGCCTTCCATTCATTGTTTCCTAAATAACCGATATAGAATCCATTTTTAGAAATATCATCTGCCCATCCTTTTGCTTCTTCTGGGCTAATTTCTAACTCATCACCAGAATTTACAATTTTTGAGACCTTATTTTCCCCTAAAAAAATAGGATAATCTTTACCTAAAATAGCTCCTTGCGCCAAGTAATAATATTTATGTAATTTAATTTTGTTTTCAGCTGTAAAACTAAAAACATCATCACCTTTATAACCTCTAGTTTTTATGGCTAATTCTTTTGTAATAGGATTAAAATCTACGGAAGGAGTTTCTCCTTTTCCATGTTCAAAGATCATTCCTTGAGCCAAATACAAATCTAAATCTCCGTCATTATCAATATCAATGTCCGTAACAGCCATGATTTGTTTTGAAGAACGAACTTCGTCTGGAATTAACGCTGATACATCTGTAAATGTAAAATCTCCATTTCCTTTCCACAACGTTAAAGGGCCGTAAAAAATAATATCGTCAATATTATCGTTATTAAAATCGGTTACCAAAACTCGTGATTCGTCAACATCTTCGAGTCCTTTTACATATCTATATTTAAAAGTTCTATCTCCGTTATTTTCATAAAAAAAATGTTGTGGTTTATCAAATTTCAAACTCGACTCGTTAATGATTAATAAATCAAGATCCCCATCTAAATCTGCGTCTATCCATCTAGTACTGCGCCCTCTACCTCCTTTTTCTACACCTACATCACCAGTGTACATAATAAATTTATTATTTTCATTAAGGTAGAAATTAAGCCTAGTAGGAATAGCTCCATTACCACCTCCTTCTTCTAAAACAAGATCTAAATCGCCATCATTGTCATAATCCCCAAGAGAAGTACCATGCAAATCATGTTTAAACCATCTTGCAAGGTCTTTGTTATGTTTTGTTACTGTACCATCTCCATTATTCCAATATATCTTACTCGTTTCTGCATTATGGTTGTTTGCAATAAAATCATAATCTCCATCATTATCTATATCTGCTATTGATGGTCCTCCATATTTTAATGAACTCACTTTATCTAATCCTGCTTGTACAGAAATATCTTTAAAAACAGGAATTTCTAATGCTGACACCTCTTCAAAATACAGACTGCTTATCGTTAAATTTTCATCTAAAGCTTGAAAACGAATTTTTACATCACCAATTTTAGGAAAACGAATTACACTCGTTAAATTCTGAATTCCTTTCTTTGGTATATTAAAGTCATCCATTAAAAGCTCATCATTTACAAAAACACTTAAACTTGCATATGCTGATGGATTATTAATAGTAAGAATGATTTTTTTTGTTAAGTTTCCTTCAACTTTATAATTTAGAATTTCTGGATTATCAGTAGAGACTTCTATTGAATTTGAAAGAATGTTATTGTTTTTACAAGAAGTAATAACACTAAACGTAAATACAAATAAAACTAGTAATATTAAATTTTTCATAATGTTTCTTTTAAGTAATAAATGTATCAATTTATTAAAAAAAATGATTGATTTACAACTTGACAAAAACTTGAACAAAACATAAAACGTTAGTAATTAAAAGATTATTTCATTATTAAAAAACAGGAATTTCATTTAGGTCAATACCTAATAGTTTTTTTGAAATTAAATTTAACTCAACAAAATCTGCTTCTATATGATAAGTAGTTTGTTTATGATATATTTCTTCTTGTGGTTTTAATTCTTTGGATGATGATAAAGATTCAAACTCATAAAATGGCCAATTGTAGCCCAAAGATTTATTTACTTCGCCATTAAAAATATTAATTACATCTCCATCGTAAGGAGCAGTGTTTTTTGGAAAACAATTTAAGTAATCACCATCATTTTTAAAATTGAAAGTAACAATGGTTAGCAAATTGTTTTTACGAGAATAACTTCCCATAATATTCTTAGTATTTTCTGGTGGAATTCCTATTTTCCCTAATAATTGAGCATCACTCTTGTAAAAAAGTGTATTATTTTTTATTTGATATCTAGTTTTTTCTTTGGTACCGAAATATGTTTTTAAACTATCTAAAGGTTTTTCTAAAGGAATAATAACTTTGGTATCTACAGATGTTAATATACTTCCTATTTCCCAAATAGATAAAAGCCCTTTGTCTTTAGTCCATTGAATGGAATCGATATTTTTCAACCAAGTTTCTGCACTAAAACCTACTACAGAAATATCAATATCCGAAGATATTTTTAAATCAGTATTAATTGTTTTTCTATCTAGAATAGAAATTTTTCGTTTTGTATTTATTTTAAATAGATAATTGTTAGCATTTACAATCTGTAAATCAGCTTGATATGTTATCGATTTTTTAGAACTACTTACTTTTTTAAATTGCTTAGAATTTAAATCTTCTTGCACTTTTATATCCTCTCCTTCTTGCCTTTTATTCTGCTCAAAGAAAGTAGCAAATTTACCATATTCAGGGCCAAACCAAACTCTACTTTCACCACCCAATCTTGCCATTGTTATTTGGTCTTTTTTATCAGTAATCAAATCCCAATTAATCCAACCATAACTTTTACCTTCTAAACCATTAGAAGAACTTGTAAATATTCTTCCTTGGTATTTACCAGAAACAGCAATCATAGATTCTCCAGATTGTAAAACTTCCAAACCTTCAATAGTTTGTAATTTTTCTAACGCTTCTCCAAAATTTCTTTCTTTAATATTTTCTTTACAATTCATAACTAATATCATCAATAAAATAAATAATAAAACCCTCACAGTATTTTTACCTCTTTGTAAAATATCCATCTTTTTTAATTAGTTGTATTATTTTGCCCTCTCAAAAAAGGTACACATTATTTTTTTATCCTCATGCTTAAATTTAATTAAAAACGATGTATTATCATTATAGGTCATCAGTATTACTTCTTGATAAAAACTTGACAAGTCTAATTTTAAATGATTTTGCATTATTCATCTACTTTATAAAATGCTTAAAGAATTTTCAATTAATCTCAGAATAGGAATCCTAACGAAATAAAAAATATATTAGATGATATATACTAAATAAAAAAAGTGGCTATTTTTAGAACACTATAAAGAATATAATCTTATTATTTGAAGAATGTTGCTCTATACTGAGCAGGCGTTTTATTTGTAAATAGCTTGAATTTTCTATGGAAAAAAGAAAGATTTGGATAACCTGTTTCAAAAGCTATTTGTTCTACCGAGGTTTCAGATTCTTTTAATAATTCACAAGCTTTACTAACTCTATATTCATTTAAATAGGCAGTAAACGTTTTATTAAATGTCTTTTTAAAAAACTTAGAAAAAGAAACTGAAGTCATAAAAACTAAATCACCTAATTGCGCAGCATCAATTTTGTTTTGATAGTTTTTATCCACAAAATCGATAATATTTTTAATTCTATCTGAAACCAAAGAATTCACATTAAAACGTGCTACTAAACTTAGTACTTCATATTTTTCTAAAGATAATTCATGAAGTAATTTTATAAATTCTATTAGCCTAAGTGTAGGCGACATTTTTTTCATTGAAACCATTTCACCACCTACATCTTTTGCCGTAATATCATTAAAAATTAACAATAAACCACTACTAAACAGCGCTTTACTTTGTTTTTTTTGTAGTTATTTATTTTTAATAGGAAAAGTTTAACGTATATAAATTAAAGAACAATCCTGAAAAAACACCCATTAAATTAGAAGAAAAGGTAGCTTATAAAACCATGGGATATTTAGAAAAAGTAACGGATGACTTTTACAAACACGTTCCAAAATCAACAAAAATAGAAATAATTTCTGAAGGTTATATTTGGACAGAAGGACCTGTTTGGGTACCTAAAGAACACTGTTTATTATTTTCTGATGTTACAGAAAATACCAATTATAAATGGACGGAAAAAGAAGGTGCAAAACCTTTTTTAAAACCAAGTGGGTATACCGGTAAAACAAAAAAACTACAAGGTTCTAATGGATTATTTTTAGATAATAATGGTTATTTAATTCTATGTCAAACAGGAGACAGAGTTATTGCTAGATATAAAGGGAGTTTTACAAAACCGATGTCTAACTTCGAAGTAATTGCCAATAATTTTGAAGGAAAAAGGTTTAATGCTCCTAATGATTTGGTAGTTGATAAAAAAGGAAATATTTATTTTACAGATCCTAATTTTGGAATAGAAAAAGGGACAAAAGAAATCGATTATCAAGGTGTCTATAAAATAGACATAAAAGGAAAAGTAACCTTGTTAACTTCTAAGTGGAAAACACCAAACGGAATAGGTTTATCTCCAGATAATTCAAAATTATATATTGCCAATTCTGAGCCTGCATTGTTTATTTCTTATAACCTTTCTCAAGATGGAACACTAAGTAATGAAAACATTGTTTTAGACATGAGAGAAGCTTTAAAGAAAAGTATTGCTAAACAATTGCCCGATGGAATGGCTGTAAAAAAGACGGAACTATATTTCTTACAGGTCCTGATGGTGTTTTTGTAATTGATCAAAATGGTAATCATTTAGGAACTATAAAAACAGATAAATTAACATCTAACTGTGCTTTTAATGATGACGAATCTGAACTATATGTTTCTTGTCATGAATTAATATTAAGAATAAAATTAAAATGAATATGAAACCATTTTTTAGAAAAATTATTTAAGAAAACAACTGTAATTGGAGTTCTAAGAAGATATGATAAGGAAACAACCTTAAATATTGCAAGAACATATCAAAAACAAGGGTTTACTAGCTTAAAGGTTACTAGAAATAACCTAATGTTTTTGATCTTATTGAAGTATTCGTAAAAGAATTTGACGGAAAATTAAATATTGATTGCGGAACAATTTTGTCTATTAAAGATGCAAAAAAAGTTTTAAAATCTGGTGCAAATTTTATTGCAACACCAATAGTAGATAAAAAAGTAATTAAATTCTGTGTAAAAAAAATTCTGTTTTTCCTGGTGCATCTTCACCTACAGAAATGTTTACTGCTCATAAATTAGGTGCTAAAATGGTAAAGGTTTTTCCTTCTGCCAACAAGAGGCATCTTTTAGAAAATATGGAAGCATACAAAAATGCAGGAGCTAAAGCTTTTGGAATGGGAGGTTTCCTTTTTGACCCAGAAATGATTGCTAATAAAGATTAGGATGCGTTAGGAAAACATTTTAATAAATTTTGAAATAAAAAAATACCTAATCAAAATATAAAATCTATTTAAACTAACATAGATAAACATTAAAACACTTAATTTCAAATAGTTAAAATCAACACTAAACAATATCAAGTTTATGTCAAGTTTATGTCAAGTTCAATTTTACTGTTTTTATTTTAATAAAAAACAACTTTGTATTAACCAAATTTTAAATTCAAATTAATCATATGGCAGAATAAAATAATGAAAAGGTAATGTTACCAATTACTCCGTAATTCTTTAACATTTACTTTTAAACCGATTAAAAGTAAACAATAGCAGAACTTCTTAGATTTTATAAACCTAAAATCAATAGAAACAATTAATTAACAATTAACAATAATTAAATTAGTATATGAAACAGCAAATTACTAAACTAATAAGTAAGAGTTTCTTGTTAGTGTTATTACTAACATTAATGAGTGCACAAAACTCCTATTCACAAAAAACCATCACAGGAACAGTTAGTGATGAAAACAAAATGCCTATTCCTGGTGTAAGTATTCTTAAAAAAGGAACAACAACGGGTACAACAACAGATTTTGATGGTAATTTTACCCTTTCAGCATCTACCGAAGATATTCTTATCTTTTCTTTTTTAGGATATGCAGCACAAAATATTACAGTAAAAGAACAAACAGTAATTAATGTTGTTCTTGCTGAAGATGCAAGCCAGTTAGAAGAAATTGTAGTAATCGGTTATGGTACTGCTAAAAAGAGTGATATTACAGGATCTGTATCACAAGTAACTGCTAAATCCTTTAAAGACGCACCCGTTGTTCGTGTTGAAAATGCATTACAAGGTAGGGCTTCTGGAATAACTGTATCTGGAGGCGGGCAACCTGGGGCAGATATAAAAGTAAGAGTAAGAGGGGTTAACTCTGTTACAGGTAATAATAACCCACTAGTAGTTGTAGATGGTGTTTTTGGAGGAGATTTAAAATCATTGAATCCAGATGACATTTCTTCTATGGAAGTCTTAAAAGATGCATCTGCTTTAGCTGTATATGGCTCTAGAGGTTCCAATGGAGTTATTTTAGTAACTACCAAAAAAGGAAAAAGTGATAAAACTAAATTTACTGTAAGTCAGTTTGCATCCGTGTCTTCTTTTGCAAAGAAAATTGATAAGTTAAATTCTGGTCAATTTGCTAGAGTTTTAAATAATGAAGCATCCGATCAAAACAACCTTCCTTTTACAACTCAACAAATTGCTAATTTAGATGCAAACCCTATTGATTACGAAGATTTAATATCACAAACGGGTATTGGATCCAATACACAAGTATCTATGAGCGGTCGTTCAGACAAAATAAATTATTTTGTTTCTGGTAACTATTTAACACAAGAAGGTACACAAATTAATACCAATTATAAAAGAGGTTCTTTTAGAGCTAATTTAGGTATTGAAGTAAATGACAGGTTAAATATTGGTTTCAATGTTTATGGAAGTAGAGAATATACTTTAAACAACCAAGATGCTTTTGCGCGTTTTAATGGTAGTATTTTACTAAAAGCACTAACCTGGGATCCTACTTCTCCTGTAAGAGATGCAAACGGAAATTATATTTACAGAACTAGTAATGCAAATAATGGATATAACCCAATCTATAATTTAACGGAAAGTAAAGATGAGGTTATAGGAGATCGTTTAAATGCAACTTTAAATCTAAATTATAAAATTAATGATAATTTTACCTACACATTAATAACAAATGCAACAAGATATAATGGAAATACAGAATCTTTTAGATGGGAAAAAGACCCTGCACAGGGTGTTGGATCTAGTTTTAATATTTTATATTATAATAATTATAAACAGACTACGCATCAAATTAGTAACATTCTAAATTGGAAAAAATCTTTTAATAAACACAATTTAGATATAACAGGAGTCTATGAATTTCAGGGTGCTGTTTCTAAAACCAATGCTTATAGTGCATTTGATGTTAATGTTCCTAGTTTTTACCATGGAGACAATAGTAATAACGAATTTTTCACCAATGGAGGTGCTAGAACTTCTATTCAATCTTATTTAGGACGTGTTAATTATAATTTTGATAACACAATATACCTTACAGGTTCTTTAAGAGTAGATGAATCTTCTAAATTTCTAAAAGGAAATAGAACAGGTTATTTCCCTTCTCTTGCTGCTGCTTATAGCTTAAATAAATTAAAATTTATTGAAGATGGAGAATTTTTATCTAATTTAAAATTAAGAGCAGGATGGGGACAAGTTGGTAATGAAAACATTAATGCACTTGCCTCTTCTTCTATTACGAATGATTCTGGTTTGTATTCTTTTGATGGTAATACAGCTCAGACCGGGCAAACGTTAATTCAAATAGGAAACCCAGATTTAACTTGGGAAACCACAACTCAAATTAATGCAGGTGTAGATTTTGGTATTCTTCAAGGACGTTTTACGGGGTCTTTAGATTATTATAAAAAAACAACTAAAGATCTTTTATTACAAACAACTGTTACAGGTACTTTATATCGAAAATATGAAAATGTTGGTGAGGTAGAAAATAAAGGTTTAGACATTTCTCTTTCTGGTGATATTATTAGAAATGATAACTTTAATTGGAATACCTCACTTAATGTTTCTCTCTTAAAAAATAAAGTTATAGCACTAAATGGAGATTTAAATCAAATCCCTGGTAATAACTTAGTAATTGGAGGTTCACAAGCTAGAGTAGATGTTATAAAGGTGGGAGAACCAATAGGTACATTTAACGGATATACTTTTTTAGGAACTTGGAAAACAAATGAAACAGCATTAGCCGCTACTTTTGATCGTGTTCCTGGTGATCCAAAATATTTAAGAGATGAAAACGGAGAATTCGTTTTAGGTCCTATTGGTAATGGTTTACCAACAACTTCTTGGGGCTTTAATAATAGTTTTACGTATAAAGATTGGAATTTTAATATCTTTATTACTGGTGCTACCGGATTTGATGTTTATAATTTTGTTTCTGCAGCATTAAACGGAGGAGCTGCTGCTTTTAGAGATAATCTATCCCCTTCTAGATACAATACTTGGACAGCTGCTAACGAAACGGAAATTCCTAGAAATGGTGCTAGCAACCTTTTAAATTCATCTAGGTGGATTGAAGATGGTAGTTTCATTAGATTAAGTAATGTTAAGTTAGGTTACAATCTAAAAAACTTAATAAAAGGTGTTAGTAAACTAGAAGTTTATGCAAGTGGGCAAAACGTATTCCTTATAACTAATTATTCTGGATATGATCCAGAAGTATCTTCTACCCCAATAACATCTGACCCTGGAATTTCTGCGCCTGTAGATGGTGGTGCCGGATTAGATCAAGGTGCATATCCAAACCCAAGAACATTTACGTTAGGGCTAAAATTAGAGTTTTAATCTAAAAAAAAAAAAATGAACAAAATAAAAATAAGTACAAAATATAATAAAACCGCTAAGTTATTAGTAATTTTTATAGTTGTTTTTACTACCTTAAATTTTCAAAGCTGTGCAGAATTAGATCCAGATCCTTTAGAATTTAATTTACCTCCAGAAGTATTTTCTAATTTAGATGAAATGGACAAAGGAATATCTGGTATTTACAGTAAAATAGTAAATGCATCTAGATGGACTACTTTTTATGCTCCTGCTTGGGCGGGTGATGATATGACAACCTGGGCTTCTGGTAATAAAGCCGATTTTAGAGAGTTTGACCAAAGAAATGTACAAGCATCAAATAGTAGACTATTATCTAACTGGAATGCAATTTTAGATGTAATTAACACTACAAATTCAGTTTTAGACAGGTCTAAAGGTTTAGAAAATTTAGCAGTAGATCAAGATTTATTAAATAGATATATTGGCGAAACTCACTTTATAAGAGGTATTATGTTCTACCAGTTAGCTAGAGTTCATGGTAGAATTCCTCTACCACTAACTACAATTCCTGATCCAAATATTTCTAGAGCAACACAATTAGAAGTATTTCAACAAATAGAAGCAGATTTATTAGAAGCAGAAAAAAGATTACCTAATGTTTATCCAAGTTTAAAAGAAGGTGCTTCTAGACCTAATAAGGGTTCTGCTAAAAGTATTTTAGCTCGTTTATATATGGATTGGGCTGGTTTCCCTTTAAAAGACAACAGTAAATATACAGATGCAGCTAATATTGCTAAAACAGTTATAGATAATGCTAGTACATATAAATTTGGATTGGTAGATGACCTAGAAAACTTATGGACAGTTGCAGGCAGATTTAATAATGAATCTGTTTTTACACTTACTTATTGTAACTCTTGCGGTGATGATAGAATTGCAAATTGGAAATATGGAATTGTAGGTTTAAATGATAGTGCAGGTGGATGGAGTGAAACATTTGGTGAAATTAAATTTTATGAAGATTTCCCTACAGGACCTAGAAAAGAAGCTACATATAGAATGGATTTAGATTGGAGAAACTTTAGTTCTGCTAAAGATCAAAAAAGTCCTATTTTTAAAAAAATAGCAGGTCCAAAAGGAGATTTACCAAACTCATTTATTACCAATAGAAACGACTTCTTTATGCGTTATGCAGAAGTTTTATTAATCTATGCAGAAGCTTCTGCTAGATCAGGTGCTGTAACTGCAGATTCTTGGGAAGCATTAAATAAAATACGTCGTAGAGCATCTGGTTTACCATTTGCTACACCAGATGCTACCGTAGATCTATCTAGTGGCGATTTAGCTGAATTAGCGTTTACAGAACGTAAATGGGAGTTTGCAGGAGAATATTTAAGATGGTATGATTTAATGCGATTAGAACGTGTTCAAGAAGTACTAGGTAATAGAACTCCTTCAGGCACAATTGCAGAACATAATCAAATCGCTGGTAGTTTAAGTACTGATAATTATTTTTCTCCTATTCCTGCAGAAGCATTAAATAACAACCCTAATTTGGGTAATTAATTTTTAAATATTTAATTTTAAGTAAAACGGTAGGATATTTTATATGTCTTACCGTTTTTTACTTATAATTCTTATAAAAAAACATGTCAAACTTAACTATAATAAATACAGCATTTTTTGTTAAATCAATCTTTTTTTTAATATTGATTTCTCTTTTTTCTTGTGATAAAAAAATAAAAAAGACCATTATAAAAGTAGACGTAAAAAAACTCTTCATTACCGTTTTACCTAAAGATTCTGGAGTCGATTTTCAAAATTCATTAATAGAAAGTCCAGATGCTAATTATTTTCAATACAATTACATGTATATAGGTGCTGGTGTTGCTACAGCAGATTTTAATAACGACGGATTGGTCGATATTTTCTTTTCTTCAAATACGTCAGACAATAAATTATATATAAATAAAGGCAATTTTAAATTTGAAGATATTTCTAAAAAAGCCGGAATTATTAAAAGACCAGGCTTTGATACTGGTGTAACTATAGCAGATGTTAATAATGACGGCTATCTAGACATCTATCTATCTAGAGGTGGTTGGATTGATGAAAATCATCAATTTGCAAACATGTTATATATTAATAATGGCGATTTAACATTTACAGAAAAAGCAAAAGAATTGGGTTTAGACGATGAAAACAGAACCATAAATGCCATCTTTTTTGATTATGATAATGACAACGATTTAGATGTTTTTGTTTCTAATGCAGGAGATATTATTAATAGAAGTCAAACAGATATTATAGATCTTTTAGCTTTACAAAAAGATCCAAAAACCATCACCCTAAAAGGTAGCGATCGTTTATATAATAATGATGGTACTGGTCATTTTACTGATGTTTCTATAAAATCTGGAATCTTACCAGAAACCGGGTTTGGTTTAAATCCGCAAGTTGCCGATTTAAATAATGATGGTTTTTTAGATATTTATGTTAATAACGATTTTAACATACCAGATTACGTATATCTAAACAATGGAAACAGTACTTTTTCTGAAGGCAGAGACAAAGTAATGAAGCACATGGCTTTTAATACCATGGGCGGAGATGTAGCGGATATTAATAATGATGGTCTTTTAGATTTAATGACATTAGACATGAATCCGGAAGATTATATTCGTTCTAAAACCACAATGGGTATGACCTCTATTGAAAATTTTGAATCTATGACAAAGTCAGGATATCATTACCAATACATGCACAATATGTTACAAGTTAATAATGGCAATGGAACGTTTAGTGAAATCAGCAAAATGGCAGGAATTGGAGATACCGATTGGAGTTGGTCTTTATTATCCGCAGATTTCGATTTAGACGGGCACAATGATATTTTTGTAACAAATGGCGTTTTTAGAGATGTAATTGATAGAGATTCTAACAATAAAATTTTAGCTACTTTACGGGCAAAAGGACGAAAACCAACCAAAGAAGATTTCTTTGAATATGCTAAAATGCTACCTCAACAAAAACTAACTAACTATTTCTTCAAGAATAACAGCGACCTAACCTTTAAAAATACTTCGGATGAATGGAATAGTGGAAAACCAACATTTTCTAATGGAGCTGCATATGCAGATTTAGATAATGATGGTGATTTAGATTTAATTGTAAATAATATTAATGAGCCTGCAACTATCTTAAAAAATAACGCTCGTGAAATAGAAAACGGTAACTTTTTACAATTTTCTCTAAATGGTCCAAGTAATAATAAATTTGGAGTGGGTACAATTGTTAATTTATATATGAATGATGGGGCTATACAAACTAGACAACTAATTAATACACGTGGCTTTTTATCTGCCGTTTCCAATAAATTACATTTTGGAATACATAAAGATGCTAAAGTTTTAAAAGCAGAAGTAGTTTGGCAAGATGGTAAACGTCAAAAAATACAGACCCCTGCTATAAACACAGCTATTGTTTTAGAATATTCTAACGCTACAGACATTCCTAAATCAAAAAAAACAAGGCTTTCTACACTATTTTCCGAGGAACAATTTAAGTATACACATAACGATCCTTATTTTAATGATTACCACAAGCAAGTATTATTACCGCATAAATTATCTCAAACAGGTCCTGCGGTAGCTAAAGCTGATATTAATAATGATGGTTTTGATGATGTCTATATTGGAGGAGGAAGAAAACAAGCTGGTAAATTATTATTAAGTACCCCAAACGGGAGCTTTAAAACTACTAATATTCCAGATTTTATTAGAGATCGAAACCAAGAAGATGTTGGTGCTACATTTTTTGATGCAGACGGGGATGGAGACCAAGATTTATATGTGGTAAGTGGTAGCTATGAATTTGGTCGTTTACCAAAAATGTTATTAGATAGGTTGTACATCAACAACGGAAAAGGGAAATTTAGTAAATCTACTACCGCCCTACCAGAAATGGTTTCCGCAGGTTCTATTGTTGTCGCTAATGATTATGACAATGATGGAGACCAAGATCTTTTTGTTGGCGGAAGAGTAATCCCTGAAAAATATCCGTTTGCTCCAAAAAGTTTTCTTTTGGTAAATAATGGTGGTAAATTTACTATTGCAACACCTAGTCTTGCTCCAGATTTAGAATTTATAGGCATGGTTACAGATGCCGTTTGGACAGATATAAATAATGATAATCAAGTGGACTTAATTGTTACTGGAGAATGGATGGGTATTGAAGTTTTCATCAACAAAAATGGTAAACTTATAAAAAGCAACGAGTATCTAGCATTAAAAGATGCCAAAGGTTGGTGGAATAAGATTTTAGTTTCTGATGTTGATAATGATGGAAATAAAGACATTATTGCAGGAAATTTAGGTACAAACTATAAGTTTCATGCATCCAAAGAAAAACCATTTCATATTTATACAAACGATTTTGATTTTAACGGTGTTCAAGATATTTTTTTAGCAAAATACTATAATAACAAACAAGTTCCCGTTAGAGGAAAAGGTTGTACTGCACAACAATTACCACATTTAAAAAATAAAATAAAATCTTACAATGAATTTGCCAATAGTGATTTAGAAGGTATTTTAGGCTCGCGAATTAAAAGCGCTTTGCACTACGAGGTAAATCAGTTTAAATCAGGTATTTTTAAAAATGATGGAAAAGGTACATTTAAATTTGAACCATTTTCTAATCATGTTCAAAAATCACTTATAAATAGTATTATTTCTGAAGATATAAATGATGATAATATTAATGACTTAATTCTAGCAGGAAATAATTACATGTCTGAAGTAGAAACTACCAGAGCAGATGCAGGAACAGGTGTTCTATTACTAGGTGATAAAAAAGGGTTTTATAAATACGTGTCTAATGTTACCACTGGTTTATTTGCTGATAAAGATGTAAGAAATATGTTAATTCTTAATTCTAAGAAAGGTAAACTACTGCTTGTTATCAACAATAATGATACACATAAGTTATATGCGGTTCTAAATATATCTAAAAAAAATTAGTGAAATAAAATACAATATTTATACAAGCATATTAATTATATTTAAGGTGTTTATAATTACACAGCATTAGCATGATTTTACTTAACTCTTTGTTATACTCTTTTAATGTTTATTATAAACAAATTATTCCTTTAAACGGAATAGAAACTAAATAAAAAAAGGAGGTTAACAATTGTTAACCTCCTTTTTTTATTATATTATAATTAAATTTTAAGTCTTAATAAACTTTATCAAAAAAAATAAATTTTATACTGAGTTATTCATTTATCCAAATAAAAATAAATTTAGTTTTTTAGAATTTTTTGTCTACTAGTAGATCCATCTTGAGCAGAAATTTCTAAGAAATAAATTCCTTTCGTTAACTTTTGTAAATCAAAATTAACAGCGGCATCATTAAAATTCTTTGAACAGATTAGCTTACCTCTTACATCAAAACAATCTATCTTATTAATTAATTGACTAGCATTAATTTGTATTAATTTAGAGGTAGGATTTGGGTAAATATTTACTTTAAAATTATTTTTTACATCCTTTACAGATAAACTACTAGTTGGTTTATAGGCTCTAATCCAATCAATCTTAAATGTATTATTTTCTATGTTTGATAGCTCCGAATTTGTAGGAACAACAGACTTTTCGTTTGCTTTTCTCCATCCTTGTTCTTCAACAGTTATCATAATATCCATTGCTTTAGATAGCCCTGTTCTAGTATCATTGCTTGAGTCCCCTTGATTTACTGAATTAGTAAAAAACAAAGGATCTATTTGATCTTTTCCTTCCCTTTTAGATACTTGAACACCATCTATAAAATGGTAAATATGCCAAGGGTCTTTCCAATAAACTCCATAGGTGTGATATGAATCTTTCCACTTAATATTTCCATTTCCGTCGTTTCTTCTTATCCAAGTTGGGTTTGGAGCTGGATTTCCATTTCCAGATGCTAGTTCACTTGGTTGCCAATCTTTAAAAGGTGATCTTATAAAGACGTGATGACTTACATGCATTCTTTCTCCCCACCAAGAAAGATCTTCTTGTGCACTATCTGAATATGTAGCGCCATAGCCTTCCATAAAATCTATTTCTTGTGTATCGTCTGGGCTTAATAACCAAGCTCCATTTGCTAAAACAGAGTTCATTATTTTAATTTTCGCTTCAATATAAACAGGATATTGAATTGTATTATTAGAATGGATCGCACCTGCATTAACACTACTACTTAAATATCTAGTAGCTGTTAATTTTAGTTCACCTCCATTAACTGATGAATGTTGTCTAGTCCATACTGTAGAACCAGGACCTGTCCAAACATTATGATAGAAATCATCCCACTTACTTTTAAAAGTAGTTCCTTTATTTGCAGCAGGTGCTGTATAATTAAAATCGTCAGAAACATTAGATTGTAACACCCAAGTATCTCCTCCATCTAATGTTACAGGAACTGCAATTCCGTTCCAATCTTGGCTTGCTAAATTTGAAATACTAAACAAACAGATTAATATTAATAATGTATTTTTCATCATACTCTTTATGTTTTCAGCTAAACTAATTAATATTGTAATTAAAAGTTACTTTTTTAACTGAACTAAAACTTGACAAGCTAAATACTTCAACAAAAACTGCATAAAACTCACTAAAAATCAATACCTAAGACCTTTACAACTATTTTTAATTTTAGGGAAATTAGAGAAAAAAAAAAGAGATAACTCAATATAAAATTGAATTATCCCTTTTAAAATTATAAAATAAGCTTTACTTTTTACTCAAAACCTCTTGCAATTGGCATTTTTTGATCCGCTTCTGGAACTCCATCTTCACCACCTAAACTAGGGTAATATCTAAAGTAACTAGCCCAACCAAATTTTTCCTTCGTTTCAAAAGCTTCTAAACCAATAGCTCTTAATTCTTTTCTATCTTTTTCTTTATCTGCTACTAATAACATATAGTCATTTTCAGAAATAGAATTTCCATCTGCATCAACAAGAGAAATTTCTGTATAGAATTTATCTCCTATTACTCCTGGAACTTTACAGGAAACATCAACAAATTTCCCTGAACTATCTCCTCCAATTTCAGAAATATCAAACGTTTCTACTTTGAATACAGATTTATTATTATCCAAGTATTTGATAGTAACTTTACAGTCTTTAAATGATTTATAATAATCATTTACAACCCATAATTCTCCTTTAAATTCTTCTCCTGGTAACCAACGTCTATTATTGTGTTTCATCGTAACTAAAACAGGTTGATATGCTTTTCTCACATAGTCAAAAGATAATTTTTTCTCTTGATAATAATCTACAATTCCCCATTTCATATCTGGAGCAAAAGTGATATAGTGACAAATACAAACAGCACTTGTTTTAGGTTTTCTCGTTCTAAAATGCTCTAATGCATATTGAAAAATAACCCCTTGTGAAATTTGAGTAGCTTCAACAAATTTTTCTAAACCATCTCTACTTTGATCTCCTAAAACTTCAAAATTTAAAGTTCTTAGTGCATCAAAATCTGTCCAATGGTGTCCCCAACTTGGTCCTGGAGGCCATACTTCATCCGCAGGAATAAACTTCTTAATACTTTCTACATTCGGACAAGAAGAAATTGCTAATTCAGGAATTACTGCAAAATCTAAACTAGGGAAATATTCTTCCATTACAAACTCTCCTTCACCATAGAATAAATCATTCGCATGGAAACTTTCGTTTGGTTTAAAACCTAAATTTAAACCAACCTCATCACTTAAAGGTGAAGAAGGTATAAAATGTAAAGGTGTATAAGGTTTAATAGCCTCACCAAGTGCATTTACAAATTCTAAATTGTGTTCTGGGTCTGAAGCTGTCATAAACAATTCTTCTGAACCTTCTAATAACACTAAACAAGGATGATTACGTTGCGCTTTTACAGATGAAATAGCTTCTGCAAAAACAGCTTGTTTAAATTCTTCATCTTTTGGTAAAGACAAACTTGCTAATGGTAAAACATCTTGCCAAACTGTAATACCTGCTTCGTTACATAATTTGTAGAATAAAGGAATTTCTTCTGGATGCCAACCAAATATTCTTAAGTTATTAAAGTTACATTCTTTTGCTAAACGAATTAACTCTACATATTTACTTGGATGTGCACGACCCATAAAAATATCTGGTGGTCCTCCCCAAGTTCCTGAACGCATAAAATGACGTCTGTCATTAATCATAACTGTCCAAGGATTTTCTACCTGTTCTAAAGTAAACCCAGGATTGTGTACCATTTTTACTTCACGAATTCCAAAAGAAGTATCTGTTGTGTCTAATAAAGTATCTTCACCTTCAATAACAGTAACTTTAGCATTATATAAGTTTTGATCTCCTAAATCCCAAGGCCACCAAAGTTTTGCACCATCAATATCTAAACTGATTTCATAGTTATTAGTTCCTTTAGAAACTTTAACTTTTTGCTGAACTTGATACGTTTTAGATTCGAAATTTTCACCTTCAACTTCAATGTTAATAGCTATTTCTCTTTCAGCATCTTCATGATTTTTTAACTCAATTTCTACATCTAAACGAGCAGAATCTTCAGTTAATATAACCGGTTTTACATACGTATCTTCAATAGTAACCTTACCTGTTGCTTCTAAATAAACTGGTTTCCAAATTCCTGTTGGAGGTAAACTTACCCAATAATCTCCATGCCACGCAGGTTTACGTCCTGCAACTTGACTATATCTTCTTGGTGCTGGATGTAAACGAACCATTAAAACATTGGTTCCGAAACGCAAGTTTTCGAAACGAATATCTTCTGATACATCAAACTTGAATTTTGAAAACATTCCTTCATGAGAACCTAAAAATTTTCCATTCAACCAAACATCACATCCAAAATCTACACCATCAAAAACCAATTGAATGTGTTTCTCAAACATGTTTTTAGGTACATCGAACTGACGTTTATACCACCATTCATTTTCTGGAACCCATTTTGCTTTTACACTATTTCTTCCAAAATGCGGATCCTCTATTCTACCTGCTCTCCATAAATCTGTATACACATCTCCAGGAACTTTCGCAAAAGACCAATTAAATGAATCTCCTGTAATATCAAAGTTTAACTCATGAAAACCAACTTTAACACCTTCGTCTGGCCTTATACCTTCAAATTGCCATTTGTTTCCACTTAAATCAAAAACAACTTTTTCGTTAGACTCTTTGCCTTGTTCAGCTAAGTAGTCTCTTTCTTCTTGACTAATATTCTTCATTTATCTCTATTTTTATATTCTTATTTATCTTCTAATTTCCATGTTCTTACCCAATCAATTCTCATGGTATTAATTGTATCATCACCTAAATCTGATTTAGGAGGAAGACCACCTAGATAGTTTCCTTCATTCGTCCATAAATCAAATATTATTTCTAAATCACGCGTAAATTCACGACCTGCATATGTTTGTCCCCCTCTATCTTCACCTACTACAACACTTCCAGCAGGTTCTCCATTTAAGTAAAATTGAATGTGTTTAGCATCTTTCCACCAAACTCCGAAAGTTTGATATGCTTCATTCCATTTTACTCCTTTTAAAGGATTATTATTTGATAAATTGGTGTTTATAAAATTGTCTTCATCTCTAATTTCCACTGGAGATTTACTTGCATCAGCATGAAAATATTGCGAATTCATTCTTGTTGGAAATTCAGGTTGACAACCATTGCAAGAAGGTTTTGAGTTGTTCTCGATAATATCAATTTCATCTCTGTTATTAATATCACCATTATTTAACCAATATGTATTGTAGGCAGAAATGTGAGAAGATTTTATTCTAGCTTCTGTGTACATAGGATATTGTGTTTCAGCTATAGAATGAATTCTTGCTGTTTGAAACCATCTCCCATCAGGGTTACTTTCATTTAAAGTTGCTTTTAACCACAATTTACCGTCTGTAACTCCTGAGTTTTGTATAGACTGAGACATGTAAACGGGAGCAGGATAATTCCAAGTAGATTTAAACCATTTACTGCTATCCCAAGAATCAAATTCATCAGACATCGATTCAAACTTTACCCATTTTTTATCTGTTGGAGTTGTATCTTCAATAGAAACAAATGAAGGAAGACTTGGATCAATATTACTAAAAGCACTAGCACTTGGTGCAAATTTTGTTACAGTTATTGCAACCGATGCAGAATCTACATCACCATCAACATCTGTTATATTATATGCAAAACTGTCATCTCCAAAATAATCAGCATTAGGGATATATTCAAAAACACCATCACTTACTTCAGTTATAGTACCATTAGTTGGATCAGTTTTTATACTATAATTATCAGTACCTCCACCATCATTTCCTAAATGATCATTTGAAGCTACATTTACTTGATTTGAAGTCCCAGAGCTACTATTTTCATCAACACTTAAAGTGTCATCAACTGCTGATGGTGTATCGTTTATTTCTTGTGGTTCTTCGGGCTCTGTTGAGCTACTTCCGCAAGCAACTATAACTATCGTAGTTATCAATAAAATAATTAAATTTGTTTTTATATATCGTTTTTTTAATCTCATGGTTTTTATTTTTTTGATAATGATTGATTAGAATTCTTGTTTTCTAAATTGTTATTCTTTCTATATTCATACATAGAATAGGTAGTTTCTTTTACTTTTTCTATAAAATCTTCATGAGGATTGTCTGTAATATCAACAAAACCTACATTATAGTTTTCTCCATCAAAACGTCCAGTATTTGGTTCATCTATATATTGAAACCAATGAGCACCAACGATATTTGGGTTTCTTAATGCTCCTTGTATATAACTTTTAAACATTTCTCCTCTTTCTGTTTGGTCTTTTGCAGCTTTAATTCCTACATGTAGACTTCCTCTATCTAAAGCACCAAACTGAAACTCACCAATCATAACTGGTTTATCAACTCCTTTTGGTAACGAAAAATCTGCAATGCTATATTCGTATTTATTAAAGCTCATAATATCTAAATAATGACTCGCAGCTGTTAAAACAACATCATTATTTGCCCAAGCAAATCGGCAACCTAAATAGTTTTGATTTGGAGCAACCGATTTTAACTCTTCATTAATAGTTCTAAAATATGTTTCTGCAATTCTCTTATAAAAATTAACTAAATCTGTTTTTGCGAATTCTCTATTAGGTATTTCTGTAGATGTTAATAAATGTTCCCAAGATTTATAAGACGATTTCCAAGAGATGTTTAAAGCATTAACCATTTTGTATTTCTTTTTTAAATCATTGATGAATTCTATCTTTGCAGGTTGATTTTCTGGACTTTTTAAAGTACCAACAGCCAAAGAACCTAACTGCCCCCAAGACAATTCGTTATCAACAAAAAAACCTAAACACCAAGGATCATTAGCTCCTCCTTTTTGAGATTCTACAGAATTTCTAACAGCTATTCTAAAATTAGGATCAAACACATCATGAAACTTTCCCCAAAAACCTTCTGAACCTTTTATTTTAGGTGTATCTTTTATCCAAATAGAACCAACATATGCTGTCCTTTTTTGTTTTGTTACTCCTATATCAGACATAAAACCAACGGTATTCATCCCCCAATCTTTTATTCTTTTATGAGCAACATCTTGAAATGTTTTTAACCAATCATCACCATATTTTTTATATAAATTATTCTGATAAAAGTTAAACGTTTTATATGGTCTCTTATCTTTATAAAAACCATGGGTTGCATAATCTACTTCTTGATAAAACTGAGCAGAAGAATCGTCTTTTTTTGGTAAATATTCAAAATAATTTTCTCGTTGAGAAACACCTGTAAAAACCGAGTTTGAAGCGACACAGTTTAAACCTGCTGTCCAAAATAAATATCCTTCTGGGTCCACCATCCACCATTTATCTGCTACTTTTTCTGTTCTAAAAAAACCTGTTGCTTTTAATTTTGGTCCTTTTAACCAACCTCCAAAAGTGGCTCTATCTTTTGGCCCTTTACCGTTTTCTAAATAAGCTAATTCTGCCTTAGCAAATTCTTTAATTTCTTTATCAGAATGAATTTTATTTTTCCAATCTTGATGTTTATATTGTCCATATTTATCTATGAAAGGTAAAAATCCATCAGGGCTTTTTTCTTCATATTTACCAACAGCTCTAACATTATCAATTGTAAAATTATTAGGTTCTGTATTGTATCTAGAACAGAAAGTTAGCTCAGTAACTTTCGTTAAATCTGCTTTAATCTGTCCAGGAACTCCACGTAAACCATTAATCTTTATTTGTGGTTTAAAAATCCAAGGAGTCCAAGCTAAATTAACAGTGATTGTTTTACTTTCTCCTGGTTTTAAATCGATATAATCTGAACAATACCATCTTAACAACCCATCAGGATCATTACCAACAAAAAGTTCTACTTGCATTTTTTCATCACCCACATTAGAAACATCTGCTTTTACTTGATAGTAAGAGGACAAATTCCAAGGTTTTCCGTTAGGGCTCATTAATTTTACGCCCGTTTCTCTTAATGTATTTCCGTTGTTAACTTGTAAATAATTATTTTTTTCTGATGAAATAATTTCGAAAGTTGCATCTTGAGGTTTTACTAATTGAGTTTGAGTTTCATTCTCAAAGTCAAATAAAACCATACCATCTTCATTTGTAGAATCATTTTGTGAAATATTACTTTTAGAAGAATTACAACTCATGAAGTTAAAGTTTATAATCAACCCAATTACTATAATCAGTTGCCATTTATTCTTTTGAAGAATATCCATTGAAGTTTTTATTTTAGTTAATTTCTTCATTTTTTATCGTTTTTATTAGAGCAGTTCTTTTATTTTTTAAAATACAGAAATATTTTTAATTTCCCATGTGCCACTATCTGCATTACAAGCAGGTTGCACTGCCATTTGCATTAACCTAGCATTAACTTCTTTAAAATCTAAAAGGTTAATAATGTATGTTACATATTCTGTACTATTTGACTTTATTGGGATTGTAATCCATTCTTGTTTTTCCCAATCAATTGATTTTGTACCTGAAGTCCAAAAACTGGCATCTTCATTTCTAGAATAGATAGCTACTTTCATTTCGGTTGCAGCACTATTATTTTTGATTGTATAAGAAATTTTATTACAAACTCTCGTATCTGTATATAACCAAGGCGCACTTTCTATAATTGCTTTTTTGCCTGATAAATTACCAGTAAGTATTCCTTTTTCTTTTAAATTTACTGTTGTACCTTGTAATGATTTCCAACCCATTGTACTGTTTTCAAACTTCCAGTTTCTTCCAGGACCGGGATACATTCTATCATCCTTAGGGATAATTACAGTTCCATCTTCATTAAAGAACACAGGTTTTAGACTTGCTCCGCGATAAAAAGCACTGATGTCATGATTTTCTTGTAACACATACCATTGCTGGTCTTTCCATTGAAAAAAACTTGTATGACCCCCTGCTAAGAAAGCTCCTTTAAAATTGTATGGACCATATAATTTTTTAGACATTGCATATTTGTTCCCATAAACTAAATAATACCAATCTCCTCTTTTAAATAACGTTGGTTTATCATCTGTAGAAATTTCTTTTCCTGTTGCATCAATAACAGAAATAGAAGTTGGTTTACTTTCTAAAGACTTCATATTTTTAGATAATGTGGCCATGTAATAGGTGTTCACTCCAAAACAAATAGTGTAGACATCGTTTTCTATATATATTTCTGGGTCATATGGATTGACAGGTACAATTCCTTTTGGTAATAAAGGTTTTCCTAATAAATCTTTGTATTCTCCATCTATTTTATCTGATACCATAACACCAGTATCTATATTTCGATTTGAAAAAAACCAATAATATTTTCCATCTCGTTCACAAATATCACCTGCCCAACAATTTGGTTGATCACCAATATAAGTTTGAGTAGGTAGAATACTTTTATGGAAATTCCAATTTATTAAATCTGCGGATGACCAAATTTCCCATCTATCCATTGGAAAAGCACTTTTTGCATCCCAGGATTTATCATGACCAGCAATTATAAAAACGGTATCATTTTTAACCCAAGCATGAGGATCTGCCATACCATGTTCTGGTACAATTATATCTACTTTTAAAGCATTTGGATTAACGCCTACAAATAGTTGCTTTTCTTGTTTACAAGAAAGCAATATTATAACACAAATAAGTAAAGTTGATATATTTTTCATTTTATTAATCTTTAGCTAAATACATAATTATTTAACTAACATTTCTTCTAATTCTTCCAAAGATTTTCCTTTAGTTTCAGGTACTTTTAACCAAATAAAGACGAAACCTATCACTGCAAATATTCCGAAAAGTAAAAATGTACCTGCATTACCCAGCGATGCTAATTCCCAAGGAAATAACAATTGAACTAAAAAGCCAACACCAAGATTTATAAACCCAACAAATGCAATAGCAATACCTCTAATCTTAGTTGGAAATAACTCTGAAAATAGCACCCACATTACTGGACCTATAGACATTGCAAATGCCCCAACGAATCCTATAATTCCGATAAGAATTAAAAGCGTATTCATTTTGGCAGAAGCTGTAACAAGGGTAGACTCATGTATTCTTGCACTTTCTTCACCTAAAGTTGAAACTATTGCAGCTTTAAAGTCAAGATCGTTTTCAAATACTTTATCTTGAAGTTGCACAATTTGGTCATGATTAATTTCTTTTGGAAGATTTGCTATTGCTTCTTGTGAAAGCGTATAAGTAGCATCATTAAATCCATAACTTAATAAAAATAAACAAATAGAGATCCCTGCCATTCCAATAATTAACAAAGGTTTTCTTCCAAATTTATCAATAACTAGCATCGCTACTATTGTAAAACCTAGGTTTGTTACACCTACTAAAGCAGCCTGTATAAAGGATGCATCTGTACCAATACCTGTTTGTTCAAAAATCATTGGGGCATAAAACAAAACAGCATTAATACCAACTATTTGTTGAAAAACACCAACAATTATTCCTATGATAATTACTTTACGCATTGATTTTTTAAACAAATCACTAACCTTAGATTTTGCTTTATTCTTATCTTCATGGATATTTTGTTCTACTGCATTCATTTGTAAAACTGCTTCTTCTTCAGAAACCACCTTTTTCATGATTGTTAAAGCCTCTTCTTTCTCATTTTGAGTCATTAACCACCTTGGACTTTTGGGTACCAAATTTAACCCTAAGTAATAAAAAATTGCAGGAACAGCTTCTAAACCTAACATCCATCTCCAATTCCATTTATCAAAACCTAACGTTTTAGTCCATTCTGCATCAGAGTTACCCCATTTAAGAATTAAATAGTTTGTAAAAAATGCGATAGAAATACCCAATACAATGTTTAGTTGATTGAAAGAAACTAATTGACCTCTTTTTTCTGGAGGCGCAACTTCAGCAATATACATTGGTGCTATAATTAATGCTGCACCAACAGCAAAACCACCAATCATTCTAAAAATAATTAACCAAAAGAAATTCCCTGCTAAGGCAGAACCCACAGCAGAAATTGTAAATAATATGGCTGCAAATTTTAAAATTCTTCTTCGTCCATGTTTATCACTCATTGGGCCAGCAATTAGCATTCCAACTGCTGCTGTTAAAGTAATTGAACTTACTGCCCAACCTAATTGTAGTTTTGTTAGATTGAATTCTGGTTCAATAAATTTTACGACTCCAGAAATTACTGAAGCATCAAAACCTAATAAAAACCCACCCAAAGCAACAATAGCTGCAATTTTTATTACAAAGAATTTGTTAGTTGACATATTTTTAGTTTTAGTTAATTCGTTTTTTACTATGTTATTTTTTCTCCTTTTGCAGTATGATGTGTCATTTCCCAAGTTGTAAACCTTTGGATATATTGATAATCATCATTCATATATTTATGTGTTAAACCCCAACGTAAAATATGAGTAGGATGAACTTCTTGATTTACAGATCTGTTTAAACCTATTGCATGAGGAGCTCCTTTAATAACACTTTTAATTTCAAAATTAATGCCATCTGGAGACCATTGAACCGTATTTTTCTCTGGTCCATCAGTAGTGATTAATGATGCAATACCTCCATTATATTTCCAAACACAAATTTCATGTCCGCTATTTGAAATAGGATTGTATTCCGATTTCACATAAGGTCCTTTTGGGTTATCAGCAATAGCAACTCCATGTCTTATCTGTCTTCCTCCAAATGTGATAGCTTCACCCATTTGTTCTCCTTTGTAATACAAATAGAATTTACCTTTAAAAGGTATAATACAAGGGTCATGTACCTTATGACTATCAAAATCTCCTTTTTTCTCTACTGCAAATCTATTTTGAGTTTCACCTTTCCAAATACCATTATCAGCAGGTTTTAAGATTGGTTCCTCACTTTTTTGCCAAGGACCATAAGGTTTATTTGACCAAGCCAAACCAACTTCATTTTTTATACGAACTGTATAATCTCCTGTTATAGTTTGATATGATAAATAAAACATACCTTCATGCTCCATAACTTCTGGTGTAAAAACAGAACGATTATCATAAGTTCCAGATTCACCTCTTTCTACAGCTAAACCTTCTTCTTTCCAGGTAATACCATCATAAGAAGTTGCGTACCAAATATCACATCTATCCCAAGGAAAAACTTTGTCTTCAGCAATGTTTCCTCCAAATCCTTGAGTTGGCCCAATACTTCTGCTGTACCAAACAAAATATTTTCCTTCAAACTTTATAATAGCACTAGGATCTCTTCTTACCACTCCTTCTTCATAAGCTAAATCACCTTTCAAATCTTCAATCTGATAATCAAAAAACCAATCTTTACCCAAATCTGTTGGCCATTTTAAAGCTCTTTTACTTGCTGCGCTTAACTTACCTTTATTAGTAATTCCTAAGAAATCTTGCTGCTCGTCTGTTATTTCGATACTCATATTTAAATTTTATTCTTAATATTTAAACTTATAAACAGTTGCACTTTTATATTCTTCTCCTTTTTTTGTTATCGATTTTGGTGAATTTTTAATATTTGGACCATTTGGATATCTCTGTGTTTCAAAACAAAAACCGCTATATTTTCCAAATTTCTGACCATTTTCTCTTTCTAATTTGTCTGAAGTATACGTTCCTGTATAAAATAGTACACCAGGTTCTGTTGTTGATATTTCTAACGATCTACCACTTTCTTCACATAAAAATTTAGCTACTTTTTTTAATTGAAAATCACTCTTATTAAAAATGTAATAATGAGCAAACCCATCATTCATTTTTTTATGTATTTCCTTAATTTTTTTAGGGCTTCTTAAATCATCAACTTCATTATCTAGGTGTACAATTTTATCTAGAGCTGAACCTGTTTCATCCATTGCTAACTTTTTGTTTGCCAAAATTGTAGCCTCATGATTTTCTATTGATTTATTAAAACCTGATAAATTAAAATATGTATGATTCGTTATTGCTAAGGGAGTATCTTCATCAGGAACTGCATTATATTCTATACAAAGTTCATTTGCATTTGTTAAAGTAAAAACCACTTTAATAATTACATTACCTGGAAATCCTTCTTCAAGATTTGCACTAACTAAAGACATCTCAACACTTGCTTCATTATTATTGTCTACAATTTTAGCATCCCATATTTTTTTATCAAAACCTTCAACACCTCCATGTAAATTATTGTTACCACAATTAGTCGCCAATTGATAAGTTAATCCGTTTAGATTAAATTTAGAATCTTTAATTTGTGCACAATATCTTCCAACAGTACTTCCAAAATATGGAGCGTTTGTTTTATATTCCTCTAAAAAATAACTCTCAAAGTTGTTAAAACCACAAACAATATCTTCTAGCTTACCAGACTTATCTGGTGTAATTATAGAAGTAATTGTAGCTCCGTAATTGGTTATTTTAACTTCAACCCCATTAGCGTTTTTTAAACAAAATAGATTTACCTCTTGCTCTTTAAAAGTTCCAAATATTGATACTGCAGTACTCATTAATATATTTTATTTAATGCTATTAATTTTGCTTATAAGGAGCTAGTTTGTCCCAATTAAATTCTACTCCAACCCCTGGTGTATTAGGTGCTACAGCTCTATAATTTTCTACCACTAAAGGTCTCATTGTATATTCATCAATAGGAAAACTATGTACTTCTAACCAACCTGCATTGGACTGAGAAGAAACTAAACTTACGTGCAATTCTTGCATTCCATGAGAACAAGCAGGTATGTTATTTTTGTCTGCTAATTTTGCTGCAGCTAACCAACCTGTAACACCTCCACAATTGGATGCGTCTGGTTGTACAAATGCTAGTTTAGATTGCTCTATAGCATATTCAAATTCATGAATAGTATGTAAGTTTTCTCCCATTGCTAAAGGAAAACCTGTTGCATTAACAATCTCTGCATATCCTTTGTAGTTATCAGGAATTGTAGGCTCCTCAAACCAAGTAATATTATATTTTTTAAAACCTTCAATTGCTTTAATTGCTTTTTCTACACTCATAGAATAATTAGCATCTACCATAAAAGTAACATCTGGACCAATAAATTCTCTTACTGCTTTTATACGATCTAAATCTTCTTGTAAATTTTCTCTACCAATTTTAATTTTTACTGCATTAAAACCATTTGCTAAATATGTTTCCATATTCTTTAACAACTTTTCTAATGGAAACATTAAATCAATTCCACCACAATATGCTTTACAAGTATTATTTGTTCCACCTGCAACTTTCCATAAAGGTTGATTAAGTTTTTTACAACGGATATCCCACAAAGCAATATCTATTGCAGAAATTGCGAAAGAAGCAATTCCGCCACGACCTACATAATGAATGTGCCATTCTAAAAAATCGTAAATACTTTCAATATCATCACCATCTTTACCAATTAGCGCTTCTGTAAAATCGTATTCTACCATTGCTTTTATAGCACGACCACCTTTACCTCCAGTATATGTATAACCAGTTCCTTCACTACCATCTTCTAAAGTAACTGTAACGGTTACTAATTCAAAATGAAAATGGTCTCCATGTTTAGCATCAGAAAGTACTTCTGCTAAAGGAACTTTAAATAATTTGGTTTCTATCTTTGCTATTTTTGTACTCATTACATTGTTTTATGGAATAAAAAATAAACGGGTTTTTACAGCATTTATAAAAACCCGTTTTATTAAATATTAAATTTCATTCTCTCCTTTTACATAACCAAAGTTTGCAAGGATTCCTCCATCAACATATAAAACTTGTCCATTAACAAAATCTGCTGCTTTAGAAGCTAAGAATAATGAAGCATTACCTACATCTTCTGGTTCTCCCCATCTGTTTGCAGGTGTACGTGTCATTACCAAATCGTTAAATGGGTGACCGTCAATACGAATCGGTTCAGTTTGAGCAGTTGCTATATAACCAGGCCCAATTCCGTTTATTTGAACGCCATATTTTGCCCATTCACAACACATATTAGCAGTCAATAATTTTAAACCACCTTTTGCTGCTGCATATGCTGATACATTTTGACGACCATAAACGCTCATCATAGAACACATGTTTATAATTTTACCTTCTCTACGCTCAATCATTCCTGGAGCAACACGCTTCGCCATAATTAAAGGCGCAACTAAATCTACATTAAGTACTTGCTCAAAATCAGAAATTGGCATATCTAAAATTGGAATACGCTTGATAATCCCTGCATTATTAACAAGAATATCTATAGGACCTACTTCTGCTTCAATTTGACTAATTCCTTTATCTACACCTTCTTCACTACAAACATTGAAGTTAATTGTAAAAACATCAATACCTTCTTTAGCGTATTCTGCTTTACAAGATTCTAGTTTTTCATCATCAATATCGTTAACACACAGTTTAGCACCTGCTTTAGCCAAAGCTTTCCCACAAGCCATTCCAATTCCGTGAGTTCCTCCCGTTACAAGAGCGACTTTACCTGATAAATTAAATAATTCTTTCATTATATGTTTTCTTTTGTTTTTATTATTTCTTAAGGTTATAAACTACAATCCATTAGTACTTTCATTCCGTCAGGATTATTGTCTATGTTTTCAAAAACTTGTTGAATGTTACTTAAAGGCTGCACATCAGTAATCATATCGATGAAAGGCAACTCATTTGCAGTGATTAATTGGATCGATTTTTCATAATCTTCTTTTTCATAAACTCTTGCTCCAATTAATTTTAATTCTTTCCAGAAAAATTTAAATAAATCAATCGGTTTTTTCTCACCATGAATTGCAACCATCAAGATTCTTCCTCTAATACCTGCAACTTCAGTCATTACATCTAATGCGGGTTGAACTCCTGCAACTTCAAAAACAACATCTGCTAAACGTCCGTCAGTTTTTTCTCTTACATATTCCACTAAATCAATATCTATTGGACTTACAGCATCAAAACCTAATTCTTTTGCTTTTGCAATACGTTTTGGGTTTACTTCAGAAATAATTACATCTGCACCAACTTCTTTAGCTACTAAACCAACTAATAATCCTATTGGACCACCACCTAAAACAACTGCAGTTTCTCCTTTTACTAATCCGCTTAAGCGAACATCATGAGTAGCTACCGATAAAGGTTCTATTAATGCTGCTAATTTTAAATCGGTAGTATCTTTTAACTTGTGAAGTGTAAATGCAGGAACATTCCAATATTGTTGCATTGCTCCTGGGCTATCAATTCCAATAAATTTTAATTCCTCACAGATGTGATTAAAACCTTTGTCTGATGCTTTTACTTTTCTGTCATCTAACGGACGAACAACTACTTTTTCACCAACTGAAAAACCAGTAACACCTTCTCCCACAGCATCAATTACTCCAGACATTTCATGGCCAATAGTTTCTGGTGTATTTACTCGTTTATCCATCATTCCATGATAGATATGTACATCTGTACCACAAACTCCTACATAAGCTACTTTAATTCTTACTTCACCTTGTTCTGGAGCTGCGATTTCCTTGTCTATAACACTAAAGGTTTTATTACCTTCATATTGTGTTGCTTTCATCTTATTGAATTTTAAATTATTATCTTTTGTTAAGAGAATAATCTTCTTTAAAATGAATTTGGTTTTTACAAATACGAATTCAACCCAAGAAAATTATTCTTAGGTTAAAAGTATATGAAACAGTTTGGAAATAAATGAAAAGAGACTTGACAAAAACTTTACTAAATGTAATTGTCAAGTTGTTCAGTTTGGTAAAAGCCTATATTCTATAGAGAATTAATGTATTCTTCTAAATTAACATTTCTTTCTAGGCTCATTTTTTTACGTATTCTATGTCTTACTGTATGCACTGATTCTACAGAAATACCAAGTAATCTTGCCATATCTTTACTAGAAAAGTTTAATTTAATTAAAGCGCAAATTTTTTGATCTCCTTGACTTAATTTAGGGAATTTAGCAAAAATAACATCATAGAATTCTTTATTTACATCTATAAAACGCATCTTAAAATCATCCCAGTTTTTATTATTATTGACAGAGACAGACCTTAAAACTTTATTTATTTCATGAATTTTTACTTTATCGCCACCTTCTCTAACTCTTGTTTTCAATTCTTTTAAGAACTCATCTTTCTCTATCAATTGTAATGCAGAAGTAGCTAGTTCTTTGTTTTTTAGAGACAATAGTTCTTTGGTTTTTTCTATTTCTAATTCTTTTGTTTTTCTTATTAATTCTTTTTCTGCATGATGTTTTGCTCTTAAATGTTTAAAAAAGAAGAAACCTAATACAAGTAAGAATATTAAAGAACCGATAAGAATAATTCTTTGCAGCTTAATGATTTGATCCTCTTGCTCTAAATGCTTAAGATACTGTTCTTTAATTATTTTTTCTTGTCTTTCTTTCTCTAACCTGTAATCATCTTTTATTTCTAATAAAGACTGATTTTCCTTACTTCTACTATCAAAAAAAATACGATCTAGCTCTTTAGCTTTTTTTAAGTTTTTAAAAGCTTTTTGATAATTATTTTTTAATAAAAATACGTCGGATAATTTCTCATATACTAAAGGTGTAAAATCTATATGACTTTTATATTCTTCTGAAACCTTTAATGCTTTTAAATAGTATTTTTCGCTCTTATCAACGTCACCTAAACCCTTATAAGCATCTCCCCAATACTTGTAAACAAGCACCATATAAGATGGTGTATTCGTATTAAACCAAGGGTAGATGTCTTCCATTATCTTAAGAGCTTCTTTTTCTTTGTGCTCTTTAGTAAGCAGAATTGCTTTTTCAAAATCTAAATAAGATTTTGGTGTCAAAGATTCTTTTGCTCTATAATAGAGATAACTTGAGTCTAAATATTTTTTTGCTAAATCTGGCTTATTCAACTCTCTGTAGGTAGCTGCAATAGAATAATAATATGAAACTAACCTTGCTTTGTTTTTAAGACCACGAGAATCTAACATTTTTTTCTGTAACCCTAATGCCTTTGTTAAAAACTCAATTGCTTTATCTTCTCTTTTATAATAACTATAAACCCTTCCTAACCGATGATAAATAACAGATTTTACTCCATTATTTTCAATATTATCCATTAACAATAATGCTTTCCAAAGTACATCATATGACTTGGCATATTTAGCACTCGTTTCAAAAACAAAACCTTCTTGAAATAATGCTTGTATAGCATTTAAGGTATCTTTAGATTGTAAATAAAGCGAGTAACTTTTCTCGAACAAAACAACAGAACTATCTGGATTAGAATTCTTTAAACTAAATGCTTTATTATATATTTTCTTAGCTATTTTTGATTCCTCTTGCGCATAAAAATCAATAGGTTTTAATAAAACAACAATACTAATTAATAGAAGAAAAAGAGGTTTTAAATTCATAAAATCAATGTAAAATGTAAAAAAGGTTTAGTCAAAAAATACTTTTATCAAGCTAAAGGTAACTTATTGTTTTAAAAAAACAATAAGTTATTACTGACTTTTTAATTTTTAAAAATAAAGAGCCTAAAACCTAGTGTTTTTAATGTTTTTCATTCTAATTGTCAAGTTTTTGTCAAGTTGATTATTCACTTAATTTACAATATACTTAGTTATTGACGAGTTCACAGCCGCAAGTATATTTCTCTAAAAAAGTATTTTGCCGCATCAAAATACTTTTTATGAAAAAATTACTACTTATAATTATTATTGCATTTACATCAAGTCTAATCGCACAAACATCAATTTCAGATTTTGAAACTGATGATATTAATAATCCTAAACCAGATTGTGACGCTGCAGCAGAATGGCTTACAGACCCAAACGTACCTTTAATTTCTTTAGTCGTTAATCCTAAAAACACTGGCATTAATACAACAATGAACTCTGTTAAGTATACAGAAACTGCTAGTTCAAATAAAAACAACTCATTACAGCTTGCTTTTAATGGAAATACCACAAAAACAGGGTTTGTTTTATCTGCAAATAAGTTTTTTAAATTCATGGTATATTCTCAAAATCAAACAGATTTTGATATCACTTTACATTTAGGAAATGGAAATGTAAATCATTTTGAAATTACTAAAAGTTTTTCAACAACATTAAATACTTGGACAGAAGTAGAGTTTGATTTCTCTGGTAATGATACAGACGCAGTAATAAATAATGCTGGAGGATGGATATCTAATATAAGAATTCATTTTAACGAAGGTACAGTTGGTGCTGACGATGTTTATTTTGTAGATGAAATAGCAATGACTCCAACATCAACAGTAACTCCTGTTGTTGCAGATATTTTAACAGTTCCTGCAACTTTGCAAACATTAACTCCTATCACAACAAATTATATAGTTTCTGGTAGCTTATATAAAAGATTAGACGTTCAATTAACCTCAGCTACTAGTTATGCAAATTTCTCTTTATATGCAGATGGTAAAATTATTGCTGATAATATAGATGTTTCAGGATCTGGCACTTTTTCTTTAAATAGTATTGTAAAATTTTCTGTAACAGGTGCAACAGAATTAAAGTTAGCAGCTACAGGAAGTGATTTAATAATAGATAGTTTTAGTTTAACAGATGTTTCTAATGTAGTAATTCCTGAATATTCAGATGAAACTGCTGCTGCAGGAATTATAGATGAACCAAGTTTAAAATACGCAGGTCCAACAATTGCAGATATGGATAATGATGGTGATTATGATTTAATCTTAAATAACCATAATGATTCACCAAGTAAATTGTATTGGAATGATGGTGACGGAACATTTACAAAAAACGCTACAGATTTATCTCTTTGGACATTAATGGATTTACATGGTTCTGCAGCTGCAGACTACGATAATGATGGAGACTTAGATTTACTGATCACCTTAGGTGGTGGAAATGGATCCGCTCCTACCCCTCCTGTGTTCTACAAAAACAATAATGGTACTTTAGAAAGAAGTGATGCAGCTGTAGGAATTACAAAAGGAGCAAGAGGTCGTTCTCCTAGATGGGCAGATTTAGATTCTGATGGAGACTTAGATTTAGTACTTATAAATGCTGAAGGAATAAATGGGGATAATGGGGAACAACACATTTTCTATAGAAACAAAGGCGATGGAACTTTTGAAACTATAAACGTTGCAGGTGTTGAAGATGCAAATGGAGAAAGAATTTTATTGACAGATTTAGATAATGATCATATAGATGATATTGTAATTTTCTCTCCACTATCAATTTGGAAAGGAAATGGAGATTTCACATTCACGGATGTTTCTACAGCATGGTTACCAGCCGATTTAGTTGGTAGTTATTCTATTACATCTATGACAGATATTGACATAGATAATGATGGAGATTTAGATTTATATTTAGCGAAAGGGCAAGGCTATTTTGGAATTGCAGATAATAATGCTACCGACTTTTTACCACAAATAAAAAGGTTAGATATGAGAGTATCTGGTAGCCAAGGAACTTTACCTTTTGAAGTAAAAGCAGACAACTCAATTACACTTTCTGGTTTCGAATTTGTAACGAGAAATGCTTATGCGGACGGTTATCCTGTGTTTCTAGGAAGCGCAAAGCAAGAAAACACCATAGCGGATAAAACAACTACTTTAGAAATAACACAAGCTGCTGCAGATGGTTGGCCAACTGCAAGAACGGAAAACGGTTTCTACATTGGTCATACAGGAAATGGTGTTTGGAAAATGGAATTTGTTCGTAATGCAGATATATTTTGGTCTATTCATGCTAGAATTGATGATGTAACAGAATTTACACCAACTGGTTGGATACCAAACAACAGAAACTACCAAGATGTACTATTAATGAATAACAATCAGACTTATACCAATGTTTCTGATGCTTGGAATATCCCTAAGGGAGGAAATCATTGGGGTGTAACTAAAGGAGATTTTAATAATGATAGTTTTGAAGACTTATATGTGTATCGGTTTGGGTATTTAACAAATAGAGTTTCAGATTACATGTTACTAAATACAGGACAAGGTAAATTTGAAATTACAACTTCTCATACTGCAAATAACAGAGGTGCTTCTAGTCATGGAGATATGGGGCAAGCTTTTGATTATAATCAAGATGGAAAGTTAGACATTCTAAATGGTGATGATGAATATGGTCTTTGGCATATGTATAAAAATAATATGTCTAATAGCAACAATTATGTAACTGTAAATGTTGGTTATGCTCCAAATTCTAATGTAGATCCATTAGGTGCAGAAATTACGGTAACTACAGATAATAAAACATTTAAAAGAAGAGTTGGTTCTGCTGGTGAAGCACATTCGCAAAGTTTATTAAACATTGCGCATTTTGGCTTAGGACAAGAAAATCATATTGTTAAAGTAGAAGTAAGATGGAGAGATGGTGAAATGTTAACCATTCTTGATGAAGGCGTTAATAAAACAATAGATACTAATACTGTAGATCCAACAGATATTACAATAACACCTAACCCATTAGAAGTAAGAGTTGGTGAGGATGAAGGTTTATCATTAGCTTTCTTACCAGTAAATGCAAGTCAAGATGTTACTTGGTCTTCTAGTGATGAAACAATTGCAACTGTAGATAATGAAGGTAATGTAACAGGAGTACTGGAAGGTACAGTTACAATTACGGCAACTTCTATTCCTGCAAATACCATTTCTGGTTCTGCTACTATAAATGTAGTTGCTTGGTATGGAATTAATATTGCATCTATAACAATAACTCCAGAAACTGCGGATATAGTTGGTGGACAAAAAATAACACTTACATCAGAAATTACTCCAGCAAATGCAGACGATTTAACAATAACTTGGTCTAGTTCTGATGACGCAGTTGCAACTGTAAATTCAAACGGACAGGTTACCGGTGTTATAAGTGGTACCGCTACAATAACGGCAACTACAACAGATGGCACCAAAACCGATACCGCGGAAATTACAGTTACAGAAAGCGTAACTGCTTCTTTAACTTTTGATGATGCTTCCAAATACACAACAACTGCATTTAGTACTGTAGGTGATTTAGTGATAACCACAAATTACCATGCAGGCTCTGGCCATAAAGTTATTGCTAAAGAATATGGTGGAATTAAATATTGGTTAAGACACCTAAATGCTGGTTGGGTTCCTCAAAATGATTATTTAGTAGTAGATGCTTCTGCATTAGATACTGAATCAGGAACCTCTACAGCAACTATTTCTTTAGAAAACTCAATACCAACTGCAGATTTACCAAGTGGAGATTTCTATTGGTTATGGATAACTTTTTACTCAAGTGATGGAGACAAACATATAACCCTGCAAGCACTTAATATAAATATTGTAGAAGGCTCTTTAAATGTTATTGATATTAACAAAAATGGCTTGCTTTTATATCCAAACCCTGCAAACACCCATTTATTTGTGAATCCTGATTTAAGTAATACTTTTTTTAAAATAATTGATATTCAAGGAAGAGAAGTTTTAAAATTAAAATCAGACAATTCTGGTAGAATTGATATTAATAATCTTGCTCCTGGAGTCTACTACTTAAAAAACAATAACAAAACAGGAAAATTTATAAAAAAATAAATAGATACAATTCTGTTTAATAATTGCTATGAAAAAAAATAACTCAATTATTAACTAAAACAACAAAATTAAAAACAAATTACTTTTTCGGGGATTATTCTTCTTAATAGGAATGTCTCTATAATTACAAACTAGTATTGCTGACATGGAAGATAATGGTGGTGATAAAGAAGATGTTCTTATACAAGCAAGCTGCAAGTATGGAAGCGCTAGGAACTGGGTTTTAATGTATTAAGGATGCTAAATTTAAAAGTCTCAACTTATTCTATAAGTTGAGACTTTTTACCTTTACATAATTTAAACCTTTATTCTAACCAAAAGTCTAGTTTAGAAGTATCAGAAGAATTCTTACCAACAAAAACCTCAAACGCTCCTTCTTCAATTGTTGTTTTATAATCAACACCTATAAATCTTAATTTATCTGAGGTAATATAAAAAGTAGCGGTTTTGGTTTCATTTGGTTTAAGTTCTAAACTTAAAAAATCTTTTAATTCTTTTATAGGTCTTGTTACAGAACAAACTTTATCATGTATATATAATTGTACAATTTCTCTTCCATTATATTTTCCGTTATTAGTGACATCAATAGATACTTTTATGCTATCATTTTTATTCATTATAGTTTTATCAAGCTTTAAATTTTTGTAAGAATAACTATTATAACTTAATCCATATCCAAAAGGAAATAAGGGTTTAGAAGTAATATCTCTATGAGTTGTTGTATATCTATTATTCTTAGGTCCTGCATTAAAAGAATGACTGGTTTTCTTATAATTATAATAAATAGGAACTTGCCCCTGATGAAAAGGAAAAGTAACCGTTAATTTCCCTGAAGGATTATAATCTCCAAACAAAATTTCAGCAACTGCTGTACCACCTGTAGTTCCTGGCATCCAAACTTGTAAAACAGCGGTAGATTTTTTTACAACATCTGTTAAAACATAAGGTCTTCCAGAAACAATTAAGGTAATAATTGGTTTTCCTGTTTTTGCAACTGCATCTAATAATTGTTGTTGCGCTCCTGGTAAAAGCAAAGATGCTGTACCTCCTCCTTCTCCACTCATCCATTCTTTTTCTCCTAAGGCTAATACTATAACATCCGCATTATTAGCAGCTCTTACAGCGTCAGCAATCATTTCTACTCCTTTTATTTCAAAATCTTCTACAATACAACCTTGAGCATAAGAAATAGTTGAGGTTTGTGGAACTCTCTTTTTAATTCCAGCAAAAATAGAAACAACATCATTTGGGTTACCTTGACTAGACCACCAACCTAATAAATCTTTTTGTGCTTTTGCAAAAGGACCAATAATTGCAATTCTTTGTTTCTTCTTTAAAAGTGGTAAAACGTTATTCTTATTTTTTAAAAGCACCATACTTTTTACAGCCATCTCTTTTGTTGCTTGTATGTTTTCTTCGGATAAAAGCTCTTTAGCTTCTCGTTCTTCATTAAAATACGCATAAGGATCTTTAAAAAGACCCGCTTTTTGTTTTAACAACAATACGTTTCTTACCGAATTATCTAAAACAGCTTCAGAAATAATTCCTTTTCTCACCATTTCTGGAAGTAAATTCACATATTTTTTAGTAGACATATCGATATCATTCCCTGCTAATAAAGACATTTTTGTAGCAATGGTATCATTTTTCGCAATTCCTGTTTTCACTAAATTACCAACCGTTTCCCAATCTGTCATTACTAAACCTTTAAATTTTAGTTCATCTCTTAAAACATCTTTCAATAAAAAATTATTTGCTACTAAAGGCACTCCATCATAAGCAGAATATGCGGTCATTACACTAGATACACCAGCATCAATAGCTGCTTTAAAAGGAGGTAAATGGGTCTCTCTTAACTCTCTTTCTGAAAAATCTAAAATATTATAATCTCTACCAGCTAAAGAAGCTCCATAACCAACAAAATGTTTTACGGTTGCTAGAATATTGCTATTTTCTTTATTAGATTCTTGAAATCCTTTTACTCTAGCTGCAGCAATTAAACTTCCTAAATAAACATCTTCTCCTGCTCCTTCTAAAATTCTTCCCCATCTAGGATCTCTTGCAATATCTACCATTGGCGCAAATGTTAAATGGATTCCTGCGGATGATGCTTCTCTTGCTGCAATCGCTGCCGATTTTCTAATTGCTGCCAAATCCCAACTAGATGCTTCTGCTAAAGGAACTGGTGCTATGGTTTTATAACCATGAATTATATCTTCTTGAAACAGCAACGGAATACCCAATCTTGAGTTTTCTACTGCAATTTTTTGCAGTTCATAATTATTTTTAACTCCTATCGATTTTTGTACATGACCAACCAATCCTTTTTTAATCCAAAGGTGAACTGAATCAGTTTTATTAAAACCTGTTGTTGGAATTAAATTTAATTGACCTGCTTTTTCTTGAAGTGTCATTTTTGAAATTAAATCTTCTATAAAATCTTTCTTTACTTCTTTTTTAGAACAAGAAAAAAGGAAGAAAAAAGAAATTAAAGTAAGTAGTGTTCTATTTTTCATAAATTTATTGTAAATAAAAATCAATTGAATTTAATCTTAAATCCAATTGATTAAAAAGATTAATTTTAAGAGCTCTTATTTTTCAAGAACTTTGTGTAAGTTTTATTATCATAAACTAAAAAGTACATTCCTGTACTTAAAGCTGAAGCATCAATACTTCCTTCAAAATTTCCTTGTTTAACAATTTTTCCAAGAGTATTTGTAATTTTATATGTTTCAGGCAAATTTTGTCCTTTTAAAAATATTGTGTTTTTTACAGGATTAGGATACATTATTAAAGCTGTTTCTTTTGTAAAATCTGTTGTAGACAAAGCTGTTATTTCTGCGGCACTCCTTATATAAACTAATGGAGTGTCACTTGCGCCATCACCTCCATAAATAACAGTACCTCCATCTGGTGTATATGCTAAATAAGACAATACTCTGTAAGTTAAATCTGCATTAGCAGAACTTAACGTTGCATCTGCAGGAATTGTATAAGTACCTGTCATAGCGTATACAAAATAAGAAGGATCTGGATCACCTATACTTTTATTAGCCCATACACCATCTATATGATCTAAATTAGCTACAGCTTCATCTTGAACTCCAAAAAGGACAAAACTTTGTGTATCATCAACGCCATTTGTGGCCCCAAGCGTATGCGTTATAGAAAAATTAATTTCTTGTCCAGGCGAAAACGTTACTGCTTCTTCTCCGTTAACTTGATAATCTGCTTTGTTTGCCCAACTAAAGGTAGGTTCTACTCTTTGAGAAAATGCTAGCGAACTCATAAAAAGTAATAATAAAGTAATTTTTTTCATGTTAAATGTATTTTAGTTAATAAGCTCTAAAATTACAGTATTACTCTTTTTATTGGTAACTTATCGTCTTGACATAAACTAAACAATTCTAAAAAAAAAGTTTATTTTACTCAAAAAAAAAACTCTTTATAGATTTTTTTATCCTTTTTAAAGTAAAACGTATTTAGAGACACACTTTTAACAATTATTATAACCTGATCTTTTTAATATAAAAAATGATAAAATTTTATAACATAAAAGATTCTCTATGCTTTACACCTTTTTTATTTTAATAAAAGAGAACGTTATACTATAAAAAATTAAATAACGTAGTTTTTAAATTGCCATTAAACTTAAAAATAAATTGAAACTTTATCTATTATAAATAAAATTATATTTAGACCTATTTTAAATTAAAATAAGAACAGAATTTTATCTTACTATAACTTAAAATCATAAAAAAATGATATTTATAATTCAACTTTTAAATTTGTTTTTAAGGTAAAAAGATAAAAAAGTACCCAAATCAAACAACTAAATTACCTTTATTCTATTCTTATTTAACTTTTTTAAGTATCGTTTCTGACAAAACAGTGACTAAAAATAAATCTCCTTTTAATAGCTGTTCCATTAGAAAATTACAACTTGACATGTCAAGTTCATAATTGAACACACTTATTTTATCAAAAAAAACATCTTTATAAAAAAGGATTAAAAAAAACATAAATCACTACAAAACAGACAAATAACAACACAAAGACCTGTTTTTAAAAATATAATTATTACTTAATCTAAACAAAAAATAAGAAAAACAAGTCCTTAAAATAATTTTAACAAAAAATAAAAAAAAGACTCTTAAGGAACTGTTAATTTTAACAAAAAATTAAAAATTTAACCTGTTCAGTTTTTGTCAAGTACCTTAAATTGGTGTTTTGTAAGAAAAACACAATATTTGGGTATGATAATTCAAAAATCGATAAAAAAATGAAATTAAATTTGCAAAAATGCAATTACAGAAAAATGCTATTAACAGCATTACTTCTGCTTAGTTTTGGTTTTATCCAAGCACAAAATGTTACTATAAAAGGAACAGTAAGTGCAGATGGAGATTCTTTACCTGGAGCTAGTGTAATTGTAAAAGGGTCTAGCAATGGACAAAGTACTGAAATGGATGGAACTTATGAATTAAAAGCTAAGTTGGGAGACATTTTAGTTTTTAGTTATTTAGGGTACAAAACAAAAGAAGTAATAATTAAAACTGGTAAAACCACTATTAATGTAACATTACTTTCTGACGCTTCTTTGTTAGATGAGATTGTTGTTGTGGGTTATGGTACTCAAAAGAAGAAAGAAGTTACAGGAGCTGTTGTTAACGTTGGGGCTGAAGAAATTAGTAGATCTCCAGTAGCCGACTTAGGTGCAGCAATACAAGGTAAGGTAGCAGGTGTAAACATACAAGCATCAAGTGGTAGACCAGGAGAAGCTGCAAACGTACAAATTAGAGGTTTAGGATCTGTTTCCTCTGGTGCAGCTGGACCATTATATGTTGTAGATGGTATTCCTTATGAAGGGAACCCAAACATTTCTCCAGATCAAATTGAATCTTTAGATATTTTAAAAGATGGAGCTGCTGCTTCAATTTATGGTACAAGAGCTTCTAACGGAGTTATTTTAATTACTACAAAAAAAGGAAAAGCAGGTAAAATGAAAATTGACCTCTCAACCTATACAGGTATCCAAAGCATTACTTCTGGAACCCCTTTAATGAATACAGCTCAACAACTGTATAGTTTAGAGATAGCTACAGAACAGTTAGGATCTCAACCACAAACTTTTTTTATTAACGCAAATGCTTTAGATTTTGATACGAATTTTGTAGAAGACGTTCAAAATGATAATGCTGTTATTCAAAATGTTAGTTTAAATATTTCTGGTGGTGTAGAGAACTTAACCTTAAACTTTAATACCAATTACTTTAAACAAGATGGTGTTCTAATTAATTCTGGTTTTAATAGGTTAGCTAATAGATTAACTGGGCAATTTACCAAGGGTAAATTTAAAGCCTTTGCAACTCTTGGTTATACTATTGAAAATAGAACACAAGAACCTTATGCTCTTTACGAATATAGTATTGGTCAATCTCCTTGGAGCAGACCTTTAAGTGATATTCCATCCATTGGAGAAAATAGTGTTACACTAGATGTGGAGAATGAAATATTTTACGGTTACCTATCTCGTCAATTAGAAAATATAGACGAAAGAGAAACAAAGTCTAGCAATATTGCACTTAATTTAGAGTATGAAATTGCAAAAGGTTTAAAGTACAAACTAAATTTAGGTTCAAATGAATATAACTATTATAGAAAATTCTTCCGTCCTCAATATTTAGCATACGCTAGAGATGGAACACTTAATGCAACTGCTTCAACTGAACAAGCCTTGCTAAATGAGGATTATATATTTTCTAAAAGAGAATCTATTGAAAACATTCTTAATTATTCTACAAACTTCGGAAAACACAATCTTAATTTATTAGGTGTAATTTCTTACGAAAGATTTAAACAGAGAAATTTGGGAGTTGGTGTCATATATAGTAAAGATGCTAGTAACAGCCTTCAAACTTTAGGTTCTGGTGCAGAAGGAATAAAGCCTACTAGTAACAATCAAACAAGTACTTTGGCTGGAAAATTAGTAAGAGCTCAATACAATTATGATGAAAAATATTTATTATCTGCTAGTTATAGACGAGATGCGTCTTCAAAATTTTCGGAAAATAATAGATATGGTAATTTCTTCGGATTTTCTGCTGGTTGGAATGTTAGTGAAGAAAATTGGTTTAACGTAGATGCAATTAGCAATCTTAAATTAAGAGGAAGTTGGGCAGAAGTTGGTAACCAAGGTATTGCACCTTATCAGTTTACAGCAATTATTGAATCTGGTATAAATTATCCGTTTGGTCCTAATGAAGAATTAAATTTTGGTTCTATTCAGCGTCGTTATGTAGATCCTAATATTAAATGGGAAACTACTATTTCTAAAAATATTGGTGTAGATTTATCTATGTTTAGTAATAAACTAAACATTACTGCAGATGTATATCAAAATGACAAAAAAGATATGCTTTTACAAGAGCGCCTTCCTGCATCTTCTGGTACTTACCATACACGAGCTTCAGGAGTTTATGATGTTAAGCAAATTAACGCTGGTGACATGGTTAATAAAGGACTAGAACTTTCTTTAAGTTACAAAGATCGAATTGGAGATGACTTAAAATATAGTATTTCAGGTACTTTTACTAAAAATATAAATGAAGTAACGGATTTAAACGGTATAGATAGAGGTTATGCCAATGGTAGACCTACAGCCTCTTTAGGCGAAAATATAGATTACACTACTTTTTTAGCGAAAGGCTATGAAGCAGGATCATTCTTTTTATTGCAAAACGATGGTGTTATAAAAACACAAGAACAATTAGATGCCTATAATTTGCTTGACGTATCAGCTACAGGTACGCCTCAATTAGGAGATATGATGTATAAAGATACTAATAACGATGGTGCTGTTAACGATAATGACCGTGTTTACTCTGGTTCTGGACAAGCTGAGTTTGAAGCCGGTTTAGGGTTAAACTTAGATTATAAAGGTTTCGATTTCTTTGTACAAGCTTTTTATTCTCATGGCGCAGAAGTATATAATGGGTCTAAATTGTACGCCTATACTCAAGGAAGACATACAGATTTATATAACATGTGGTCTCCACAAAATCCAACATCAGATGTTCCAACTTTTAGACGAAGTGCATTTCATAATAATGTAAGAGCTGCTTCTAATTATTTCTTAGAAGACGGAACGTATTTAAGAATTAGAACTTTAACACTTGGATACACTATTCCTGGTATAGAAGATATTGGTATTGATAAAGCTAGAGTGTATTTAACTTCAACGAATCCATTTACGTTTACAAATTACTCAGGGTATGACCCAGAAGTTGGTGGAGATGGAATCTTTACAAGAGGTGTAGATAGAGGGAACTACCCAGTTACTCGTCAATTCATGTTAGGTCTTCAATTAAGCTTTTAAAAAATAAAAATCATGAAATTAATAAAAAATAATACATTACTATTTGCTCTTGTATGCTCGTTATTCTTCGTAGCATGTGATGAAGATAGTTTTTTAACAGAAGTTAATCCAAATGCAATTACTACAGATACTTTCTGGAAATCTGAAAGACAATACAACAGTGCATTAACCACTGTTTATGGTGCATTACAGTTTCAAAGCATTAGTGGAGGAGAACTAATATACGAAATGGTTATGGGAGATATTGGTGGTACAGAATCTTGGTACAGACCAAATCTTTTTAGAAACTTAACCTATAACGATGGTATTTATCATGTAACGGATAAATGGAACGAACTTTATGTAGGTATCTTTAGAGCAAATCAAGTTATTCAAAATATACAAGATGCAGATGCTAGTCTTTTTACAGGTAACTCAAAAGCAGAAATTGAAGCGCAAGCAAAATTTTTAAGAGCCTTCTTTTACTTTCAATTAGCACATACTTATGGTGGAGGTGTAATTCACGATAAAGTAGCAGAAACTAAAGAAGAACTTTCTAAACCTTTTTCTACTATTGCAGAAATTAATGCCGCAATAATACTTCCAGATTTAGAATTTGCAATGAATAATTTACCACAATCATGGGAAAGTAACGATATGGGAAGAGCAACTTGGGGTGCTGCAACATCACTGTTAGGAAAGGTACATTTATACAATAAAGAGTGGCCAACAGCTGCTGGTTTATTTAAACAAGTTATAGATTCTAAAGTATATAGTTTAACCAAAGATATTTCAGACAACTTTCAGCATGAAAATGAATTTAATTCAGAATCTATTTTTGAAGTAAATTATTCTTTCGACTTAGCTCCTGGTGTAAATGGAGGTGCTGTTGATGATACTCCTTGGCAAACTAGTGCTGAATCTTCTTCAATTGCATCAGAAGTTGGATCAATACAATATGGAGGTTTTAATACTTTATTAGCTTCTTATAACTTACAAGAAATGTTGGTTTATGATGAAGTGGACCCAAATAATTCTATCAATAATGGGAACATAGAATCTACAAGAATGAATGCTACGATTGCAGTTAGATTTATGGAAGGAAAATATTATGGTTTGGATTTTGCTGATGTAAAAGGTTTTGGATTTGGACAAAGTGCTTATGTAAAAAAACACTCTAATTGGTATCATTTACCATCAGAACCTGCTAACCGCAGATCTGGTATTAATTTTAGACATATTAGATATGCAGACGTTTTATTAATGTATGCAGAAGCTGTACTTGGAGCAAGTGATGATTATGCAACAGCCATAGAGTATATAGATATGGTTAGAGCTAGAGCTGGAGTAATAACACTTCAAAAATACATGGACGATAATGGCGGTAAATTCCCACAATTACATGTTAGTAAGCAAGTACATGGAGCACACCCAATGGTACAAGCCAATGCACAAACAGTATTAACTCACCTACAACGCGTAGAACGCGCAGTAGAATTGTGTTTTGAAGGTCATAGATGGAAAGATTTAGTAAGATGGGGTATTGTAAAAGAAGTATTTACAGAGTTAAGAGCAGATGAAGTTTGGAGACTGGAAAACACTGACCTTTCATTTGATACTGCTCCATTATACATACCTGGTAGAATTAGACCCGATTTTGCGTTAAGTGCTACTAACTACAATGCGGAAAATCATAACTATTTCCCTATTCCTATACAAGAATTACAGACTAATCCGAATATAAATAACTAATTATGAGAAATTTAAATATATATAAGATATTATGCATTTCGCTTCTTGCCTTTTATGCATGCGATGATGAACAAATGTTAAATTTACCAGAAGCAAATCATAGGGTTATTGTTACTTCAGAAGCAAATGTTGAAAACAACATAAATATTGGTGGTCATATAGATTTTGGTGATATTTCTAGTGGAGTTGCTTCACGTACCTGGACCTTTCCAGAAAACGTATCAAGCATCTTTGGTTCAGACAAAAATACTTCTGGAGAAAATACTGTAAAAGGTTTCTTTAATGAAGTTGGAGTGCATAATGTAACTTTACACCAAGTTTTTAAAGGAGATGTTTATCGTAACGAAGACAGCTCAATGCCTAGTGGTTTAAAAGAATTAGACACTACAATTGTAGTAACTGTTTTAGCAGCTGTTAAAGCACAAATTACTGGTAATTACTTAAATGATGATGGATCTTTAGGTGCGCCAATTTCAATATCTGATGCTGCATTAAATGAAGTTACTGCAAGTAAAAAAGTAAGATTTTCTTATACTACAATTGGTGCTCCAGAAGTTTTTAATTGGACTTTTGGTACTAGTGGAGTTGATCCAACAACATTTGGTGGTACAAATACTGAAGTAGATATACAATATAAATCTTTAGGGAACTATGATTTAAAATTTATTGCCTCTAGATTAAGACCTTTTGGTGGTGATACTATATTTCTAAAAGATTTAATTAAAGTAATACCTTCTACAGAACCGGTATCGTTAGATGCTGTTAAAGCAAATGAAGGAAAAATTGACTTAGAATTTAGTAGAGATATGGATCCAGATTCTTTTGATGTTTCTACATTTGTAATTTCTTTAGAAAATGGAGGTACTACAATACCTACTTCTATAGTATCAACAGAAATTAAAGCAGGAGAAAACAATATTATTACTATTACTTTAAATGAAGTTATCTATAATAATGATACTGTAAAGGTTTCTTATACACCAGGAACTTTAAGAACCACAGATCAAGTAAATGCAACTGTTTTTAAAGATAAACCTCTTGAATTTAATTTAACTAATATTTTAAAAGGTTCTAATTTTGATTATAGTTTTGAAAACTCTACAGATGTAAATTGGCCATTAGCATGGGGCTCTGCTGGTATTTGGAATATTAATACAACACAAGCACAAGACGGTAACTCTAGTGCTTATGTAGAACTACCTGCAAGTGCAGATGGCTTTACTTGGGTACAACATGTAAGCAATGGAGCACAAAAAAAAGTTAGTTTTAAAGCTGGTAAAACTTACGAAATTGGGGCTTGGGTTTATTTATTAGACAATGGTAATTCTACTGGTTTTGCTCCAGATGTTAGAATCTATTGGAAAAGTACTGGAGATTACGATTGGAATGCTCCTGCCGTAGCTATTTTATCTGATGATATGCCTACTGGTACATGGGTGTATCAAAAAGCATTTATTAATTTCGGTGCAGATGGTGATTATGAAACAATAATTAGAGGGTGGAATAATAAAAACCCAAATAACGTTAAGTTTTACATCGATAATTTAACGATTGCAGAGGTTACCATAAGACCTTAATTTTATAATTAAGTATAGTTATTTAACTACAAATAAAGCCTTTAAGATTATTCTTAGAGGCTTTATCATTTACTCTGTTTTCTTTTATAAAAAGAAGGTGTATTATTTGTAAACTTCTTAAATTGTCTATGAAAAAAAGGAACAGACTCATAGCCACAAGCAAAACAAATTTCTCTTACAGACCAATCGGTGTCCATTAACATTCTTTTTGCCATATTTATCTTATATTGATTTAAAAAAGTAAAAAAAGGCCTTCCCATTATTTTATTAAAAAAACGAGAAAAAGACTGTTCAGACATATTTACTAAATCTGCTAATTCTTTTAATTGTATTTTTTTATGATAATGGCTTTCTACATAATCGTGTACTTTTCGAATGCGAGAACTATATTCTGAAGGCAAATCATCTATAAAACTTTTTTCTGAGAGTTCTCTATATTCAAACCTAGATAGTAATACCAATATATTTTGAAATTTTAAATACAATTCCGTTCCTTCTAAAGTCAATAATTCTTTTAGTAAAGTAAACACTTCAGAAGCATTTTCTTTTGTAAACAAAATACCTTTCGATGCCGCTTTTAGCATTTTAAAAACACTTTCCATTTCCGGTACTTTAGCATAAATACCCGTATTCCATTGAATAACAATTGAAGAGCAACCAGTATTGATTATCGAATTATTTTTCCAACAATGCGGCACATTTGTTCTTACTAAAACCAACTCACCTTCCTCAAACGGACCAACATAATCGCCAATAAATTTGGTTCCACTACTCTTTTCTATAAACGTAAGCTCATGCTGAGGATGAAAATGCCAAGGTGCATAAAACCGATCTCCAGAATACCTAAACGCAATAATAGATTTCTGATTATTTAAAGCTACTTTTTCAAATTTCGGCTGCATAAGTCTCTATTACATCTCAAATATATGCAATAAACAAAAACACACAACATAATAAGGTACTTTATTGCATAAATAAGGGAATCTTTCATTTCATAAATAGATAATCTTTGACAACTCTAAAATGTCAATTTAAATAATATGAAAGCAAGCGAATTTCCAGATGCGTTTAAAGATGCAAGACAAAAAGAAGGTGTTGGTAAAATGAATGACCAAGATGATCCTGTAACGATGGTTTTGCGTCATAAAGAAGTACGTAAATGTGCGCATCAATGGCAAGCTTTTCAATCTGGTGGAGATGAAGTTGGACGAATTGTAATTCCGTCTGAAGTAAAAATTAGAGACACTAGGCAAATTCCTTTTGAAGTAGATCCACCGCAACATAAATCGTTTAGAGACATTTTAGATCCTTGGTTTAAAAGACCTTTAAACGAAGAATATTCATCAAAAATAACAACCATTATTGAAGAGATTATTGATGAATCTTTAAAAAGTAATGAAGTTGAAGTTGTTGCCGATTTTGCTTTAAAACTACAATCTAGAGCTTTAACATTACTATTAAACATACCGTATTCTGAAGCCAATTTATGGATTTCATGGGGAACACACGTATTTAGAAGTGATGATTCTGATTTAGATGCAGACAAAGCAAATATTTTATATGATTATATTGATAAACAAATAGATTTGGCTATAGAAACACCAAGTGAGAGTTTGTATTCTGTGCTTTTAAATTCTGAAGTTGATGGTGAAAAAATGACAAAAGAAGAAGTAAAAGGCGTATTGATTTTAACTTTTGCAGGTGGTAGAGATACTGTGATTAATGCAGTTACAAACTCTATAGCTTACTTTGCAGGGAATCCAAAAGCTTTGGCGGTTTTAAAAGAAAAACCAGAAATGATTAACAATGCCGTTGAAGAATTGGTTCGTTATTTCTCTCCATTAACTCAAATGGGAAGAGTAGCAACTAAAGATACTCACGTCTGTGAACATGCTATTAAGGCAGATACAAGAATTTCTTTAAATTGGGCATCTGCCAACAGAGATGAAAACGTTTTTGAAACCCCAAATGAAGTCGTTTTAGACCGAAAAGTAAACCCACATGTTAGTTTTGGTTTTGGAACTCATAACTGTTTAGGAGCAACGCATGCTCGTCAAATTTTAAGAATACTATTGGCGAAATTATCACAAAAAGTAACTTCAATAGCAATTCTAGATTCAAAAGAAAATATAGAAAATTTAGGAGAATTTAATAGAAAAGTAGGTTTCGATTCATTGAACGTACAATTTAAAAAATAGTATAAAATGGCAAAAATAACATTTATAACAGCAGACAACGAATCAATAACTGTTGAAGGTACTTCTGGTTCAGTAATGGAATTAGCAGTAAATAATAACATAAAAGGAATAGATGGAGATTGTGGTGGTGTTTGCTCCTGCGCTACATGTCATGTACATGTTGAACCAGAATTTGTAGCAAAAACAGGGCAAGCAGAAGAACTAGAAAATGATATGTTAGAATTTGATGATTTAACAAACGAATACAGTCGTCTTTCTTGTCAGCTTCAAGTAAGTGAAGATTTAGATGGAGTTGTTTTTAAAGTTGCAAAATAAATTTTGATGTTAGATACAGCGAATCAAGTTTGTGTAGTTATTGGAGCAAGTCATGCAGGTGTTAATTTTGCTTTCAATTTAAGAAAAGAAGGTTGGCAAGGAGAAGTTATATTATTTGATTCAGATCCAAATATTCCATATCACAGACCTCCATTATCAAAATCTTACATCATCGATGGAGATTTAAATAGCAACCTTTTAAAACCGCTTGAAAGCTATAAAAAAGACAACATCACTTTAAAATTAGGGGTAAAAGTTTCTTCAATTAATAGAAATAACAGAACAATTTCTATTGAAAATAAAGGAACTCAAAAATATGATAAATTAGTAATAGCAACAGGTGCAAGACCATTTATTCCACCAATTTCTGGAATAGATTCTGCCGCCAATTTATTTCCTATGAGAACAGCTAATGATGCAATAGAAATAAAAAAAGCTATTGATTCATCAGAAAAAAAGCGAGTAATCATTATTGGTGGAGGTTATATTGGTCTTGAAACTGCAGCGTCATTAAAAAAGACAGGTGCATCAGTAACAGTTTTAGAGAGAGAAGAACGTATTTTAGCTAGAGTTACCGCTCCAGTTATGTCAGATTATTTTATGGAATTACATCAACAAAATGATGTTCAAATTCTTACAAATAACAATGTCTCTTTTATAAAAACTGAGAACGGTCTGAATACTATTTTTTGTGATAATGAAACTTCTTTTGAAGCAGACATTGTCATTGTCGGTGTTGGTATTAGAGTAAATACTGAACTTGCTGATACTGCTGGTTTAGAAATTGAACAAGGAATTAAAGTCAATGAATTCTCACAAACAAATGACGAGAATATTTATGCTATTGGTGATTGTACTTTTCATTACAACCCACACTACAAAAGATATCTACGTTTAGAATCTGTTCAAAATGCGGTAGATCAAAGTAAAGTTGCAGCGGCATCAATTTGCGATAAACAACTTGTTTATGACACGATTCCCTGGTTTTGGTCAGATCAATATGATGTAAAACTACAAATGGTTGGTTTATCAAATGGGTATAATGATGTGATTGTTAGAAAAGAAGAAACGGAAAACACTAGTTTTTCTGTTTGGTATTTTAAAGATGATGCATTATTAGCTGTAGATGCAATAAACAATGGAAAAGCCTTTGTTTTAGGTACAAGATTTATCAAAGGGAAACAAAAAATTAATAAAACGAAGTTGGTTGATGTTTCAATACCAATGAAACCTACAACATTTTTATAAAAAATAAATTTATGAGTATACAATCTAAATCTGCAATTGCAAAAGGGGATGGTTCTTTTATTATTGACACGATAACAATCTCAGACCCAAAAGGGGATGAGATTATTGTAAAAATAAAAGCTGCTGGTTTATGTCACACAGATCACGATTCTTTAAACTGGGGAAAACCAATTATTTTAGGTCATGAAGGTGCAGGAATTATAGAAAAAATTGGCGCCGATATTACCGATTTTAAAATAGGTGACAAAGTTATTTTAAACTGGGCAACACCTTGTATGAAATGTTTTCAATGTCAAGAAGGCAACCAGCATATTTGTGAAAATAATTCACCTGTAACTGCTGGTGGAAATGGTTATACTCCTGGTCATGCACATTTAGAAGGCTCTAAGTGGAATAATCAACCTATAGAACGTTCTTTTAATATTGGTACGTTGGCAGAATATGCTTTGGTAAAAGAATCTGCTTGTGTAAAATTAGAAAGCGAAATGCCAATGCCTTCAGCAAGTATAATTAGTTGTGGAGTAATGACAGGTTACGGTTCTGCTGTAAATACAGCGAAAGTTACTGCCGGAAGTTCTGCCGTAATTTTAGGAACTGGAGGTGTTGGTTTAAACGTAATTCAAGGTGCTAGAATATCTGGAGCAGCAAAAATAATTGCCATTGATATTAATGCTGAACGTTTAGAAATGGCAAAACAATTTGGAGCAACCCATACTATTCTAGCAAATAAAAATGATATTGGATTGATGAAAGCATCAGAAGAAGTAAAGAAGTTAACAGAAGGAAGAGGTGCTGATTTTGCTTTTGAGTGTACTGCTATTCCTGCTTTAGGCGCTGCTCCTTTAGCGATGATCAGAAATGCTGGAACCGCTGTTCAAGTTAGTGGAATTGAAGAAACGATTAGTATTGACATGAACCTTTTTGAATGGGATAAAATTTACATCAATCCATTATACGGGAAATGTAGACCACAAATAGATTTTCCGAAATTGGTGAATTTATATGATAAAGGCGATTTATTATTAGACGAAATGATTACCAGAACATATCCTTTAGAAGAATTACAACAGGCTTTTGATGATATGTTAGCGGGTAAAAATGCAAAAGGTGTAATTGTATTTTAATATGAAAAGTAGCTTTAAAACCGTAGAACTTTCAGATTTAAACTTTGAATCTCAAGGATTAAGATTCTTAACCGTAAAAACGCCTAATTTAAAAGGAAGAGGAGACATTTGCCTATATGTTCCAGAAGTTGATAATTTTGATAACCTTCCTATTTACATCTTATTACATGGTGTTTATGGAAGTGCTTGGATTTGGGCAATGAAAGGTGGTGCGCATGTAACTACAGAAAAACTAATTAAAAATAACACGATTAAACCTGCGATTATTGCAATGCCTTCTGATGGACTTTGGGGAGATGGTTCTGCATATTTTTCTCATCATCAAAAACAATTTGATAATTGGATTGTAAATGATGTGATTACTGCAATAAAAGAAAATATTCCTGAAGCAAAAAACTCAACTTCTACTTGCATAGGTGGTTTGTCTATGGGCGGTTATGGTGCTTTATCTTTAGGCGGAAGATTTCCTGAAAAATTTAAAGCAATTTCTGGACATAGTTCTATTACAAAACTAGAACAAATGCAACTGTTTACAGATGATTCTTTAGACGAATATCTAAAGGAAAGTAAAACGTCAAATTTAATAGATATTTTAAAGAAAAATAAAACAAGCTTACCTCCTATTCGTTTTGATTGTGGTGTTAATGATTCTTTATTTGAAGCTAATAAATTACTTCATAAAGAACTTATAAAGGAAAATATCCCCCATAATTTTGAAGAATTTAAAGGCGGACACGAATGGTCTTATTGGATAGAGCATTTAGAAAAAACATTACTTTTTTTTGATAAATTGGTTTAAAAAAATCTTACATATAAGATTAATTATTTTCAATAATAAATTGAACAGAAAACTCAACTCCTTCTGAATAAAAATATATTAATTTTATTAAAACAGAAATATAAAAATAGATAATCTAGAAAAAGCTTTTTAAAAAATGGGGTTAGAAATTGAAATGATATCTCTTTTAACAAGTACTCTTGATAAAGAACAAACGAAATTTTAAAAGTAAAAAAGCCATCATTTAATATTCAAATTATCTATTCTTTTTACTTAAAACTCTACAACTTTATCTAAAGCTTCATCAATATCTTGTTGCATAAAGTTAGACTGATACAAAATAGTAGTTGTAATTGAAGAATGTCTGTATAGCTTTTGAAGCATTTGAATTGTAATTTTATCACCTGAAATATTACCAAAACTATGACGTGCAATATGCATCGTTAGTTTTTTATCAATACCGGCTTTATCTGCTACCATTTTTAAGCGTCTATTAAAATTTCTTGTAGCAGTCTTTATTCTCGTTTTTAAATACCTGTCATCATCTAAATCAACACCCTCCAACTCTTTAAAAAGATATACAGTTTCCTCATTTTTCTCTAACTGGCTAAGAATACCCTTTACTTTATTTGGTATTTTTAAAGAAACAAGTTTTTTATTTTTCCCCATTCTATAATGCAATCTATTATCTAAGAAATCTTTCCATTTCAAAAATAAAACATCACTAACCCTAATTCCGGCAAAATAAAAACTAAGTAACCAAGCATTTAAGGCATATTGTTGTGCCATAGTAAGATCTTTTATATTTTCTAAAATTTTAATTTCTTCAATAGTTAAACCTATCTTAACTGATTCCGGAAACCTTATTTGATACTTCCCTCTACCAAATGGATAACTTACATTTTTAATCGAAAAATCAGAAATAGCTATATTCAGAATTGTACGGATTGTAATCATATAATTTGCAATCGTTCTTTTAGCCAATTTCCTTTTAGTAGACAAATGATTCTCAAATCCCTTCATCAGCCGCAAATCAAAATCTCCTAAGCTAAATGTATCTTTTTTAATGAAATTTTTAAAAACTTGAAGGCGCTGTTTTTCTATATCTACCTGATGGAATTGTTTTCGTTTTTTTAATTGATTCAAATAATAGTTTGATATTAGAAAAAAGTCTTCGTTTTTTTTATTTAAAACTTTACTTTTTATTGCTGTTACCGACTGATAGTTAATTTCCATCTCAGCATCAATTAACTTTTTATTGACCTCAGACTTTTTATTCAAAATAAGTTGATTGATATACAAAAAATCTGGGTGTGATTTTTTAACAGCACAATTTTTATTATCCCAGTCAATTTGTTTTATATATTGACCGATATAAATAAAAGTAGCTTTTCTATCCTTTATAATCCTAAGCGCAATAGGATATAATTTTTGAGAATTTGCTTTTTTTCTTAAAACTGCTTTAATTGAAGACACCTTAATAAATTTATTAAGCTAAAGATACAAAATCTAGGTACAACATAGGTACAACATTTAATGATATTATATGTAATTATTCAATATCAAGCAAAATTAAAACACATATAACTAATTAACTATCAAGGTATTTAGTTTATTTTAACATCCTTTTTTTAAAATTCATAACCCTGAGGTCACGGGTTCAAATCCCGTTCTCGCTACAAGTATAGTACGGAAAGTCAAGATTTATATCTTGACTTTTTTTGTTTAGGTACAACAAATTGATTTTTAACATCCTTATAAAATCATTCAATAACTTTTCTTTCTCTCTTTCTCAAAAAATAATAACCAAGCAAGAACAATCTAAATATAATAGAAAATTTAGCACGAGCTTTACCTACGTATTTTAAAACAAAAATAAAGTCACTTAAAAACATAAACACAACAATACAAACAACTTACATTTTACATTTCGGATAAACCAGCGCAAGTAAAAGGTAATATTTAGCATGAAATATGCTAACATATAAATTAATTTTATAGATATAAAAAACTAATATTTTAAACACTATAAACCATTTATTATGAAAAAAAATTACTTTAAAATTTTATTTATGGCTGCAGTCCTTTTTACTACCATAAAAATAGCTGCACAACAAGGACCTACACATTATCAATTTACAGCCGATGCTCAATCTTGGGTCAAAGGCTATGGTCCCGGAACAGTATCTTGGGATGATGGAACTACTACACCTTCTTCTGATGGGGCACTAACTTTAGACAGAACTGAAGCTGGTACAACAAATAACAATGCCAATATTAGAAGAGGACAAGGTGGAGATGATGCTTTTATTGTATTCGATGCAGACGTTTATAACTACATTAAAGTTAAAGTTTATAACGAAACAGAGGCTATAAATGTACAAGTACAAGGAAAGTTTAGACCCGCAGGAACAACAGATGAACCTTCTAGCATTGATACTCAAAATAATAATGGCGTATTGTTAGCTAAATTTGCTGGTGGATTTCAAACAATATATTTAGATGTGTCTGCTATTACAGGAGAGGTTACTACATTAGATATATTATTTAGAGCTGGTAGTGCTTTAACAGACCCATCAGGAGCTAAATTATATATTGATGAAATTGAATTTTTAACAGAATTACCTCCTTCTACATATTCTGAATTTATTAAAAACCCTAGTTTTGACGATGCTGTAGGAAGCTATACTTTTAGGGGAAATACAACTCAATTAGGTAGAGAATTATCTACAGATTTTGCTAAAGATGGAACCAAAAGTTTTAAAAGTACTTTTACTAAAGATCAAGATGCTCAGTTTTGGTACTTTAATGATTTTTCACAGCCTTATGCTGCTGGAATTATTACTGACGGAAAACAAGCCAAGGTAACAATGTGGGTAAGATCTACTAGAACAGCACCTATAAGTATTTCAGTAAGATTAAAAACTACAAATGCTGCAGGAGGAGACTCTAAAGTAGCTACAGGTTGGCCAACAGCTTCTGTTAGCACCAGTGGAACAGCAGATACTTGGGAAGAATTAACTTTTACAATTCCTCTTCCTCAAGACCATACAGATCCAGCTTCAGAAATACGTAATATAGAAATGTGGCTAGGTTATATAAATAACGAAGAAAATGTAGCTTTAAACGGTGTAACTGGAGACGTTGTTTACTTTGACCAAATGACTGCAGTTATTGAAGATGCTCCAACAGCAGGTGTGAGTTCTCAACAATTAGAAAATGTAAACATGTATCCAAACCCTGTAGAAAATAAATTATTTATTAATTCTAAAGAAACGCTTAATAAAGTTGAAATCTTTAACTTATTAGGTAAAAAAGTACTTTCTACAACAAATACAAAATCTATTGATGTTTCTTCTTTAAGCAAGTCTGTTTATTTAGTTAAAATATCTTCAGACAAAGGAATTTCTACAAAGAAATTAGTTAAAAACTAAATAATTATTTTCCACAAATTACGTACTTTATAAAAGCTAGCAATTTAAAATTGTTAGCTTTTTTTGTTTACAGATTAACAGAAGAAAACATATAGTAATACTCATGTTGTGTGTTATCTTCTTTATGTGACATCTCCAAAAAAGCAGAAGTGACCAGCTTTATTACCAATAAAGTTCCTCACAATTTGGTCATTTCGAATACTACTGAAATCAAAATATATCTTGATTGAAAGTATCTAGCGTAGCTAAAAGAAATCACATCATATTACATATATTGTATTTATGCCCTTTATACAACTTCTCCTAAAAATGTCGAAGAGACAGGTTTAAATTGATTCATTAATTTTAAGGCAAAAGAAAACCCTACAACTTCTCAGTTATAGGGTTTCATCATTTATAGTATTTTCTGCTTAAGCTTTAAGTTGTGCAGTAATTTCTTTAAAAGTATTCATTACTAAACCAACATCTACCGCATAAGAAATATATTGTACACCAATGTCTTTCCACATTTTTGCTTTCTCTGGAGTCTCTGTAAAAGTACCCACAAACTTACCGTATTTTTTAGCAGTTTCTACAGCGCCTTTCATAGCATCTACCACTTTAGGATCATTAACCAAACCAGGAACACCACAAGATTGAGATAAATCATAAGGACCTAAAAAGATCACATCAATACCATCTACTTGTACAATTTCTTCTAAGTTATTAATACCCTCCATTCCTTCTATGTGAATAATGGTTGTAATATCATTATTTGCTTTTCCAAAATGATCTGCTGCACTAATATTTGTATACTCTGCTGCTCTTACATATCTGCACATACCTCTTTCTCCTTTCGGATAAAACTTGGTAGATTTTACTAATCTTTCCGCATCTGCTTTTGTACATATTTGAGGAACCTGAATGCATTTAACTCCAATATCTAAAGTTCTTAGAATTAAAGTTTCAGAATTTTCTGTAACTCTTACAACAGGTGTAATTCCTCTAGCCTCTGCAGCTCTAATCATATTCTGAGTAGATTCTATACTGTAAGGACCATGCTCCATGTCTATAATAACAAAATCGAAACCTCCTAAAGCAGCAATTTCTACCATTGCAGGATCTTGTACTTTACAAAAAGGACCGTAAAGTGTTTTACCCTCCTTTAAACTAGCTTGTAATAAATTTTTCGCCATAATTATAGTGCTGATGTAATACGTTTCTTAACTAAATAATCATCTAAAGCAAGGTGTGAACAATCATGTCCAATTCCACTATTTTTAAATCCACCGTGAGGTAAATAAATAGCATATTTTACACCATTGATTTGAATTTCTCCAAACTCTAAATCTTCTGTAAATCTTTCTATTCTCTTGTTATTGTTTGTAAAAATATAAGATGCTAAACCAAATTCTGTATCGTTTGCTAATTCTAAAACTTCATCATCCGTATCAAAAGACATTACACCTGCAATAGGTCCAAAAGTTTCTTCTCTAAACAATTTCATTTCCGTTGTAGTATCAGAAATAATGGTTGGTTGCATCCAGTTTCCTCCTTCTGGTAAGCCTTCAGGAATTCCTCCTCCATATTCTAATTTTGCTCCTTTACTTACAGCATCTTCTATCAACGTAAACATTCTATCTCTAGATCCTCTAGAAGCCAAAGGCCCCATAAATACATCAGGATTTTCTTTAGTACCAAAACCTATTTTTAATGCGGATGCTCTTTTTACATATTCCTTTAAGAATTTGTCATAGATATTTTTATGAACAAAAATTCTGTTTGCAGCCACACAAATCTGACCTGTATTTCCAAATTTTAATCCGATTGCCAAATCTAAAGCCAACTCTAAATCTGCATCTTCAAAAACAATAAAAGGAGCATTTCCTCCTAATTCCATTCCTAATTTTTTGATAGAAGTTGTACTATCAGCAATGATTCTTTGTCCTGTTTGCGTAGAACCAATCATGGTAATTACTGCAGGAATTTTACTGGTAGTCATTGGTGTTGCCACTTCGCTACTAGAACCTGCTAAAATGGTAACCACACCAGCTGGAAAATTGATGCTTTCTAAAATTTCACCTACCATATATGCGGATAAAGGCGATAAACTAGATGGTTTAATAATTAAAGAACATCCAGAAGCTAATGCCGGTCCTATTTTATAACCAACATTTAATAACGGAAAATTCCATGCTAAATAAGCAATAGCAACTCCTGCTGGTTTAGAAATCATTTTATGAGTATGCGTACCATCATAATCAGGAATTTGCTCTTCTCTTAAATTTTTCATGGCATTTGGGTACCATTCTAATGACTCTGTAAGTCTTAATATATCTTCTTCAGAACCTGCATAGGTTTTCCCCATTTCATGCACCATTGCATTTCTTAACTCATCTGATTTTTCTAAAATTGCATCACGCAATTTTAACATCCAAACGGTTCTTTCTATTAAAGAAAGTTTAGACCAATATTTAAAACCTTTTTGTGATGAGATCAATGCTTTTTCTGCATCTGCTTTTCCTGCTTTTGCAACCTGAGCAATTACTTCTCCTGTTGCTGGGCAAATAACATCTTCTCTTTCTCCACTAACAGCATCTACTAACTGACCATCAATGTATAATTTTTTATATCCGAAGTTTTGAGTCTTCATATGCTTGTTTATTTATTTAATAATTTTTCAACTTCTATTTCATTGCTAGTACTACTGATACAATACTTACGTAAAACATCTTCATCTACATCAATCCCTAAACCGGGTCTATTTGGTACTTCTAACATACCATCTTTCATTTCTAATTTAGGAAATGTTAAGTTGTCTCTTAATCCGTTTTCTGTTTGATCAAACTCTATTAAGTAATCTGCTTGATACATTCTCCCAGGAATCGCCTCTAAGTTCGCTATAAAATGCAAACCAACATGTAAACCAATAGAAGTTCCCCAAGTATGTGGAATTAAATCGATACCATTCGTACTTGCCAAAGCAGCAATTCTTTTTGCTTCTGTTAAACCTCCACTTGCACAAACATCTGGTTGCAAAATATCTACAGATTTATTTTTGATTAATTCATTAAATCCAAAACGTAAATACTCACATTCTCCACCAGAAATAGGAATAGTAGTTTTTTCTCTTAACTCCCTATATTGTTCATAAAACTCAGGTGATATAGGTTCTTCAAACCATTTGATATTGTATTTCTCTATTTTTTTTGATAATTCTACAGCTTCTCTAAAAGTATATGCATGATTAGAATCTACCATTAAATCTATATCCGGTCCAATAGTTTCTCGAATAAGTTTTACGTTAGCAACATCTTCTTTAATACCCAAACCTACTTTCATTTTCATGGCTTTAAAACCTTGAGAAACGTATAATTTAGCTTCTTCTACAAAACCTTCAGAAAAATTATTGTGATTTGTAAAGTATAAACCTGTTGCATAAGGTTGTATCTTCCTTCTATGAGCACCACCTAATAAGGTTGAAACTGGTAATCCTAAAATTTTACCTTTTAAATCCCAGATAGCAATATCTATAGCACTAACTGACGCCATATAAACACCTCTTCTAGAAAAATCTAACGTCTTTCGGTACATTTTGTTCCAAATTACTTCATTTTCTAAAGGATTTTCTCCTAGCACAGTTGATTCTAATAATTTTATACCTGCTTCTACCATTGTAGCAGGACCATAAGCCTCTCCCCAACCGTGTTGACCGTTAGAGGCTGTTACTTTAACAACACAGATACAACGTTCTGCATATTCCCATTGTGAAAAGAAAAAACTTTTAGATAAAGTATCTTTAAGAACAAACGCTTCTATTTTTTCTATTGTCATTGTTTAGTTATTTAGTTGACTCTTTAGCAATTATAAATTACAAATCTGTAATTATGCTAGATGTTAAAAGTAAATAATAAGCTGTTTTTGGTAGCCTTCATTTTTATCTAAAACAAATCATATATTACCTTTTAATTCTTAGTTAAAAGCTAAAAAAAGAAAGTTTGAAAAATCATTTTTAATACTTGTAAGATAACTTTTATATCATAAAAATAAAAAACATAATTTAGTTAAAACAAAAAAAGGCTACAGATATCTGTAGCCATTCTTATTAAGTTAAAAAATAATATTAATTATAAACTTCTTCTTCAGAAACTTTTACATTAAAAACAGTCGTTCCGTCTACAGTTAACGTTCCTGCTCCTGTTGTTTTATCCGCAGATAAAACATAATTTACAGTTGCTCCATCGTCTAACTTATTTACTTCTACTTCAAAATTAGTATCTGTAGAAGAATCGGCAAAACCAGAAGATGTGTAAGATTCTAAATTTACTTCTGTAGAATATTCTACAATTACACTAACTTCTTTGTATATATTAATTTTAAAAGCGGCATTATTACCTGTAATGTCTGTAATGGTATATACTGGTGTTAAAGCTGTCGCAGACTCTTCAAAATTGCTTTCTTCATCACAAGAAGTGAATGCCAAAACGATTGCAAAAACGGCAATATATTTTATTATATTTTTCATCATTATTTCTAATTTAAATTATGGTCTATCTTCTAATTTAATAAGTGTTAACTCATCTAAATACATCAACTGTTCTGCAGTAGTAATTCCAACATTATCTTCTGCTAAAACTCTTAATGTAGTTCTTCTTTTTGCATCACTGCTTGTTAAATCTGCCGGAATAACAGCAGGTGCATCTGCGAATACACGCACCCATTTACCTTTTTCGATACTTGAGATATCAAAATGTAAATAATCTAAAACAGGATTACCAAATTCCATTCTAAAAGTAGTTAAGGTTGTACCAGGCTCTACATACACCCAATAAGACACTTGGTAAGTTCCTGCTGGCATACCATTGGGACCATCTGCTAAACCAAAACCAAAAAGATTTACAGTAGGTATAGCAACATTTGGCAGTTTATATCTCATACTAGCACCACCTGCGTAAGCTTGATCTGTGCTACGTGCCCAAATTTCTTCTCCAGCTCCAAACTGACCATTCCCATTTCCTCCAGGAATAAAAAACTTACCTGTTGCAAAAGCATTATTTACACCACCTCCTTCAGGCTCAAAACTACCCCAAGAATTTGATGGTAAAACATTGTTATCAAAATGCATTTGTACTTTTTGATTTGCAAAAGGAGCTAACACTCTTTCGTCTGCAGAAAGAATAGTTGTACCATTATAAGAAACCGTAATTACATCAGAATTATAAATAGGCGCGGATAATATTAACTCAATAAAAGTGGCATTACCTTCTTTTACTCTAGCTGTTTGCACAGTGAAATCTTCATCTAATCCTTTAGCAGCGTTTTTTACATTCACAGTAAAATTAGCTTCTTCTCCAGAAAATGCTTTTAACTCTCCAGTAACTCTAAACTCTATTACTTCATTTTCATTTTCTGTTAATGCTTTGTCAAAAACAAAAGGTTGTGAAGACTGAATCACCTTAACTTTTAATGGTATAATTTTTTCAGCAGAAGCAACTGGTGCATTATCTTCTACTCCGTCTACAGTTTGTACTTGTCTTAAAGATCTTATGGTTCCTGCATTATAGGTACCCAATTTGTAAAACTTTACATCTTGAGATAATTCTGCCAAAGTACCTGCCTGACTAGGTACTCCATCTGGAATTAACCACGTTACTCTGTTAGGTCTACCGGTAGTAGATTTATCTACAAAAGTTAATCCGGTTGCTGCCTCTACTTCTATAACTGGCCAAGTACTTTCATCTTTAATATCAGGAATATCCGTTTCTGTAACATTTAATACTTCTGCACCGTCTTTTAAAACTGAAAAAGCAGGTAAAATATTTGCATAAACATCAAACAAAAACTCTACGTCCATTACATGTTCATCACCTTCTGTTGATGAATTTGCTATAACATACGCTGCTCTATCCTCCGAAACATTAGGAGTTACTTCTTCAGTAAATTTATTTCGTAATCTAATTTTAGTTAGACCACTTTTACCAAATAAAACATGTGCCTTACTTTCTGAACTAGACAAACCAACCTCTTCATTAATAAATTTTGATAAAGTATCACTAGGAGTAAAACCCTCTTTTAGAAAATGATCTCCATCCTCTAAAATCCATTCGTGACTTGTAGCTCCTTGAGATAAATCGAAGAAAGAAATATAAGTATCTATGTTTACTTTAAACTTTGCATCTATATTTGGTCTATTTGGATCTAAACCAATAAGCCATGAAACATCAGACAAATCATCTGGTGCTGTGTACCCTTTATAAGAATCTTCTTCACAACTTAGCAAGGCCAGTAAACTGAAGAAAAGTATATATTTTTTTATGTTTTTCATGATATATCTTTTAATTTATGTTTGGGTTAGAATTTACCTCTGCAAAAGGAATAGGATACGTACCATTTTTAGATTCATCATAATTTAAATATGGTGTATCATATTCATAATCTACGGTAGTAAAAGTTCCTGAAGGCAATTGGTTTACTAATTGAGGAAAATTCCCTCTATCAACCGTTTGGTTGTTACTTCTTTTTGTATATGAAAAGTCTACTCCGTAATATACTTCTTCAGACAATTCTTTTAATCGGTCTTTAAAACCATAGTTATCAGATTTTTTCCATCTTTGGAAATCTAAAAATCTTATATTATGACCTTCTACTCCCATTTCTAAAGGTTTTTCAACTCTCATTAAACGTTGCATCAATTCATCTGCTGTATATTCTGCATCAGTATCTTCTTTGTCATACGTACGAGTAGTATCTCCATTTGGTCTTCCTAAAAGCACCAATCCCCATCTTTTTCTAATCTGGTTTATTAATTTGATTGCTCCTTCTACATCACCTGTTTTTATTTTACATTCTGCTTGCATTAATAAAACATCTGCCAATCTATTAAGAGTTACATTTTTAGTAGAATATGCTTGTCCACCAGGAAGTTGACTTTCTGTAGAAACAATATCATCATTGGTGTACTTTTTCCACCAACCGAAGCCCCAATTGGCTCCTCCAAATCTACCGTATTCACTGGTAGTTCCTGTTAAGTAATACGTTGTTTCATTGTCATCTACAACAGCCATCATAGAAGAGTTTCTTAATGGTACGCTTCTTAAACTAACTTCAGATGTATTAGGATCTGTATAGTAATTTCTAGAATCTAAAGGATCCATAGGTTCTGTTTTGTATGCATTTACAATCCATGCTGGTCCAGTTGCAGAACGTGTTTGTGCTGTACGAACGTTTATCCAGTTTGTACCTGAATCTCCATCCCAAGGTGGTAAATCTAATCTTGTGTTTTGTTCAGAAAAATTAATTTCTAAAATAGATTCTCTATTAAATTCACCAGCAGTTGTAAACAACTTCGTTAAATCTGTTTCTAAAGAATAACCATGATTATTAATTACATCATCAAAATAAACCATTGCTTTACTATAGTCTAATTCGTATAAATAGCTAGTCCCTAAAATTGTTGCAGCTGCACCAGAAGTAACTTTAGCCAAATCATTGTCTGGGTATTCTCCATTTTTATACAAGTTAGCATACGCATATTCTAAATCTTCTCTAACAAAACTAATTACATCCGACGCAGGAGATAATGCTTTTGAAAAATCTTCATTGGTAGCAGGTACCGCATCTCTAATTATAATACTTCCATCATTAAAAGAGGTATATAAATAAAAGTGAAATAAACCTCTAAAGAATCGTGCTTGTGCCATTTGCGAAGTCCAATTTGCTTCATCTGTTGCTGTTTCTTTTATATTATTTAAAGCTTCTATTACTTGGTTTGCTCTAAAAATACCTAAATAAGAATCTTGCCATTTGTTTAAAATTGCCAAACTACTTCCATTATATAAATGTAAATAGAAATCTTCTGTATTGTCTGGATTTGGGCGTCCATAACCAGGATACCCCATATCTGAACGTAACATTTCTTCAAACTTATTTAAAATTGCTGGCTTATGTAACGTTTGATAAACAGCATTTAAACCTGTTTGAGTTTCCGCTAAATTTCTCCAATAATTATCTGTAGATATTAAGTTTGGGTTCTTTTGTTCTAAAAATTCATCTGCATCACAAGAGCTTAACACTCCTAAAGTAAAAATGAATATAAAATATTTAAAAATTAATTGTTTCATCACAAATAAGTTTATATTAAATTAAAAATTAATGTTTACTCCTAACATATATTGTGAGGATATTGGTCCAGTATTTTTATCTAAACCTCTTGCTTGTATTCCCCCACCTACTTCTGGATTGTAACCAGAGTATTTAGTAATAGTTAATGGGTTTTGAGCTCTTACATAAAAACGCAATCTGCTAAGTCCCATTTTGTCTAAGGTATTTTTAGGAAAACTATATCCCATAGAAACTTGTCTTAATCTTAAATAAGAACCATCTTCTAACCAAAGATCACTATACCCTAAATAGTTGTTATGTCTTGTAACATCGTTTCTATAAGTTGGTACTGTAGAGTTTTGATTTTGTGGAGACCATTGATAAATTTGATCTTTATGTCTACCAAAACCATATGCCCAAGCATCAAAACCATTCATTATCTCTTGCCCTAATGCAGCATACCAGTTCATTGAAAAATCCCAATTTTTATAGTTTGCGTTAAAAGTATATCCTAATTCATATTCTGGTAATCCACTACCACTATAAACCCTGTCTGATTCATCTAAAACACCATCATTATTTTGATCTATAAACTTCGTATCTCCCATTCTTGCATTTCTATCAATATTGTTTTGGTATTCTGCAAGTTTTACTTCTGTATCTAAAATTCCGTCTGTTCTCCATAAGAAAAAAGCTGCTGCCTCACGACCAACTGCCAATGCTGTAACTCTAGATTGTTGTGGTGCTCTACCTACTAAACCACTGTCTGTAGTTAATTGGAATTTAGTATCTCCACTAATTTTTGTAACTTCATTCTGGTTTGTAGAGAATGTACCATTCATTCTATATCTAACATTACCAATATTCCCTCTAAAACCTAACGCTAATTCTAATCCAGAATTAACCATATCTCCAACATTTAAAACTACAGTTGCATTGTTACCACCACCTGCTGAATTAGGAATAAAAACTGGAAATAACATGTTTGATTTATCTGAGTGATAATATTCCGCTGAAAGCGTTAATCTGTTTCTTAAGAACCCAAAATCGAAACCAATGTTTTGTTGTGTTGTTTCTTCCCATTTTAAAACTCTGTTTACAAAGTTTTCTTGAGTAGCTCCTAAACTTACAGAACCTGTAGAAGTTGCGTAATTTATATCTTGAGAAATACCTGCAGAATATAAATAATCTCCAATTCTATCTACACCAACAGTACCCTGACTTAATCTAAGTCTAAAGTTATTAACTGCATTTTTGTATTTATCCCAGAAAGGTTCATCAGAAACATTCCAAGCTAATGCGATTGATGGAAATGTACCCCATCTATTATCTACCGGAAATTTAGAAGAACCATCTCTACGTAAACTAGAACTTAAAATATATTTTCCTTTATAACTATACTGAAGTCTTCCTATTAAACCTATTCTTGTTTGCTCATAATCATTTCCAGAAGAAACAAACTGAGTACCAGTTGCTCCATTTAAAACCTGAACATCATCATTAGTGGCTCCATTTCTTGTTGCTGTAAAAGCTTCACTTTCATTTTTTTCTCCATTTATAAAAGCTGTAAGTGTTACATCATGTTTTTCATTAAATACTCTACTATAAGTAGCTCCAAAATCTGCTATCGTATTCGTTGTAAATCGAGTTCTGTTAGAAACAAAACTATCTTCTGGCTGACTCTGTAAAACCGGTGGTGTTTGGTTATTATAAATCTCTTGATAAGGTCTGTAAATTTTACCAATACTATTTATAGATGTTAAACCTAAATTACTAGAAAGGCTTAAATGTTCTGTAGCTTGATATTTTAAATTAAGTGTTGCTGCAGCTCTTGTAGTTTTATATACATTGGTTGTTCTTAAACTCTCAATAACCCAACCTAATCTATTTACATCATCTCCACCTTGAGACAATTCATCTAAATTATCTAAATTAAGTCCGTTTTGAGTTGGTCTATACACAATAGATTGTGATAAAAGATTTCCCTGAGGAATATCTCTAGTATCTTTATTCATAGAAACACTAGACTGAATTCTTAGTTTATTTTTTTCGTAAACTGTACTTGCTCTAATATTAAAACGGTTATATGCTGAATTAATTTGTAATCCTTCTTGACTAAAAAACCCTGTAGAAACATTATATGTAATATCTTCTGTACCTCCAGAAACATTTATATTATAGTCTTGTGTTGGTACATTATTCGTAAAGATTAAATCGCTTAAATTCGTTTCATTTAAAAAGGATCTTGGTTGCTGTAAAATCTGTAAACTAACCTGGTCATCATAACTCCCATTTACATTTCTACTCTGTACAACATCAAAATAAGTTTGCTCTACAGAATTCATTAAAGGCACTGCTGCTCTTCTATGTTGTATAGCATAACTTGCATTAACTCTAACTTGTAAAGAACCTGGTTTACCCTGTTTAGTAGTAATTAAAATTACACCTGTAGCTCCACGAACTCCATAAATTGCGGTTGAAGCAGCATCTTTTAAAACGTTAATAGTTTCAATATCTGACGGCGGAATTCTTGGGTCTCCATCTTGTATCACTCCATCAACAACATATAAAGGTGTATTGTCTCCAGATAATGAAGTAACACCTCTAATTAATATTTCTGATGTTCCTCCTGGTTCTGATGAAGAAACAATGTTTACACCAGATACTTGCCCTTGTAAAGCAGCTCCTAAATCTGAACTAACAATACTCTCTAGATCTTCTGCTTTTACTTGAACAACTGCACCTGTAATTTCTTTCTTTTTTACTGTACCATAACCAATTACTACTATTTCTTCTAAGCTTTCTACAGAAGGATCTAAAACAACATTCATTGTTGCATTTTTAACCTTTAGTTTTTTCTGTATCATACCAATATAGCTAAACTCTAAAATATCTCCAACATTTGCTTTGATAGAGAAAAGTCCATCAAAATCTGTTGAAACCCCATTTTGAGTTCCCTTAACAATTACACTTACACCAGGAATTGGACCCTGATCTTCTGAACTAGTAACTGTTCCAGATACCTTAATTGATTGCGCATTAGTGCTAAACTGACACAACAACGCGAAGAGTAAAAGCAAGAAACTGCCCGCCTTGGCTTTCCTCAATAATAAATTTAAAATTTTCATGTATTTAATTTTTGAACTTAATTGAACTTGATTGATTCTGCAATCTCTTATGGTAAAAAACAACTGCTAATTTATAGTCTTTCTTTTTTTAACATAAAATTACAGCTACAAAGTAACAGTATAATCGGAATTATGTATATGTGGCAATTATCTTATCATTACTGTATTTTATCCTTAATGTATGCTAAATTAATATAAAAGGTAATTTTATACTAATGGTAAAATACTATTAAAAATTATATTTTTAAAGAATCTAAAACGTGGTTCACTGATTTAAAATCTCTTACTACAATATCGATTCCCTTTACATATTTATCTACCGATATTTTTTGACAAAGCTTTAGCACTTTTAATGGATTAACTTCTTCTAATATTACCTCTTCTACAATTTTACCATTACTGTCTTTAAGAATCAACACAGCTTGTCCTTCTATAAAAACACCATAAGAGCCTTCTAAACTTTTGGTTTCTTTATTAAAATGTAATTTTTTAGTAATAACGCCAGTAAGGTTTACATCTAAAACAGGTGAAGTTTCAATTTTTGCAGCTCCTTGTATTTCTTTATATGTAAAACTTTCTTTTGGTTGAAGTGTATATAAAGGTGTTTTCACTTCCGTTTCAATATATCCTGTTTCTAAACCGCTACAAAAAATAGCCATATTTATTCCGTGATCATATTCTTTAGCTGCATCATAAGGTTCCATAATTTTTACAAAAGCAGTGTTTGTAATTTTGTTTACATAGCAAATCCAAGATTTGGATGATATAATATGTAAACCAGCCATAGTGTTATATTCATACTCAACTTCATAAATTCCAGGTGCTACTTCTCCTTTCCAATTATCTCCTATATTAAAGTATTTTTTAATGTGCTCCGGATTGTTTTTATCAATCTTAAAACGATTTCTGTCAATGTAATTCCAGCGTTGTTGTGGTGTTGCAGAAATTTCAAATTGTTCTCCACTTGGTAATTTTAAGTCTTTAGAAAAAGGAATAAAAGCACTAAAATTATGTCCGTCTTGTAATTTTGAATCACTCCAAGAAACATGCTGACTAGAAATCATCAATCCTTTTTTAATTGTTTTGTCTCCAACATTTTTTAAGGTATGATTGATATACACCAAACTAGAATTGGGTTCTATATACAAACTTCTAGCATATTGAATTTCCTCTTCTATTTTATCTGGATATAAAAATTTCTTTTCTTTTCCGTAATAAAAAGGAACTGGTAATTCTTGCACTCCAGATTGTACTTCTATAGTTTTCTTTCCTTCGGAATTTTCTCCGATAGAAACCTGATAAGGAGCATCTCCAATTACAACTGGAGGTGGCCAACGATTGCTTTTATTTCCATTTTTATCGATGGATGAGTTTTCGATAGGCAAAGGCACTAATCGATACCCTCCAAAGTTTCGCCACTCGTTCATTTTTACCTCATCTGAAGTTCCAAAAGACTTTCCAAATAATTTTGGATTTACCCACAAAGACGGAACATCACCTAAATTATATTCTAAAATTCTTCCAGCCGCTTCTGGCACAACTGCCAAACTGATGTATTTATTTTTAGCAACATAGACATCGCTCCATACCCAATTGTTGTAATTTTTTTCTATGGATATTGTTTTTTCTTGCTGAGAAAAACTAGAGATACTTACCAGTAACAATAAGCACAGTGTTATTTTTTTCATAGTATTTTTTTTTAAGTTTAATGATTATAAAAAAAGCCTCAAAAATGAGGCTTCCTAAATTGAAATTTTATGAAGAATATTATTTTGCAGGACTTTTACTACCTACTTCATAAATTGTATTTAAGTCTTTTATAGAAACAGTTGCTTTCTCACCATTGCTCCATACAACTTCTGCAGCATCAATTTTATTACAAGTTCCTAAACCTACATGTAAATAGGTATTAAAAGGATGCGAAAACGAAGAAGACGTTTCACCAACAACTCTTTTGTAGACCTTTCCACAAGATTTAATCGTTAAAACAGCACTTGTTGCTGTTGCTTTACCAGAAGGAGAATACCCAACTTTAACCGTTACAAATTTATTTGAATTTGATGCATAGTCATTTGTAAATAAATGCCATTTTCCTCTTTCATTAGAAACTATAAGATCTAAATCGCCATCATTATCATAATCAAAAGCATCTGCACCCATACCGGTAGATCCTAATTCTTTGGTAATAATTCCGTGATTTTCATCGCGTTTAAATGATTTTCCTTCTTGATTTAAATATAAAATTTGTTTTGTTTCTTTTGATGATTCTCCATAACGCAACACAAAAATATCTGACCAACCATCATTATTAAAATCAGCAATTGCAGAACTACTTGTTTGTTCGGTAATATTGATTCCTAAACTTTTTGTCACTTCTGTAAATTTACCATCCTTATTTTCTAACAATTTTGCAGGTAAATCTTTTAGTTTGATTATTTCTGGTGAAGTCAAAACATTGTGTAAAACAGCAGAAGTTGGTGAATTTGTATGTCCGCCAATTCTCCACATTCCATCACCTAAATAGCCAATATACAAGGCTTTCTTTTTGGTATCTGTTGGGTATCCTGTAGCCTCTTTTCTAGTAACCGTTAAATCTTGATGCCCATGATTATCCTCTGTACGTTTCCAAAGTTTCTTATTTGCACCTAAATAAACATCAAAATTAGGAAACGCCATTTGCAGGTTTTCTATTTTTAAATCTCCTTCAACTTTAATATTAGTATAATCAAACTTTGTTCTTCTTGCAAAAAAATAAAAACGTTTGTTTAAAGCATCATAATCGCTTTCTGCATCAAAAGGATGTTTAGAACGAGTTAGAAATAAATCGAAATCACCATCATTATCATAATCTATTTGCGAAACACTGTTTACTAAATTTGTATTAGCTAAACTTCCCAAAACCTCTTTGGTTACTTCTACAAAACCATCAACTAAACCTTTAACCAACACCAATTCTCGTCCTCCGTGAAAAAGTATGTCTGTAATACCATCATTATTATAATCTAATAAAGTAGTGCGCATCCCCATTCTGTCTGCGTTGGCTATGTAACTGTTAAATTTAAAGGTTGATTTAGCATCATTTGTATATAAAATATTTCCTTTCTTTAAGGCCTTCAACGTAGGAAAAGCAGAAGTTACTAAATCTAATTTCCCATCTTTTTTAAGATCTACAAATTTTGCAGCTCTTCCTCTTCCTTTTTCAAAATGTTTAAACTCCCCACCTTCTTCTATACTTCTATCTTTATTGACATGATAATATCTTGGTTTTCTCGGATTTTTGCCATCTCCTCCACCAGGTTGCACAATAATATCTACGCGTCCGTCAAAATCATAATCACTAATAGCTATTCCATGCGTATCCCCAAAAATAAAAGGATCTCCTAATTCAAAAACACCTTTATTATTCCAATATATTTCTACTCTTCTAGAATGTTCTGTCAATAATAAATCTAAAAACCCATCTTGGTCTAAGTCTGCAATTACTGCATTGTCAAACTTTCTTCTATTTCTATCTTCTAAAGGAATAATCCCACTCTTTTCAGAAAAAGTAAGTCCATTATTTTCTTTTGAAGTTGAAGACACTGTATTATTTACAGTAGATTTTGACTGTGTAACACATCCAATAGCAAAAACACTTAACCCAAGTATTGCAAATAGAAAAACCTTTTTGTTTATGATCATTTACGTTTCCTTTAATTTTTTGCTAAATTACCTTTCCAACCTTTGTTAAACTGTACTAATAATTGCTTTACCAATTCTGGATTTTCATCAGCAACATTTTTTGTTTCTGTAGGGTCTTTAACATGGTCATATAATTCTACAAACAAAGGCTCACTTTCTGGTTTGGTATAATCTTTCCAAACAATCAATCTATAATTTGCTGTTCTCATTCCATAACCCATTAAGTTATTTTCAAACATTTCTCTGTCCCATTTAGAACCTACTTGCTTTTTAATTTTAGCTTCTTGCTCTTCAATTAAAGGACCAAAATAGGTTTCACGCATTCCTTTAGACAACGGATTTGCAGCCCATTCTCTTAAAGCTGGATTTGGAAATTGACTAAAAACAGCCGTTTTCCATTCTTGTTTTGGATCTGATAATAAAGGCACAAAACTTTGTCCTTCTAAATGTTCTGGCAATTCTAAACCTGCCAATTCTGATAATGTAGGATACATATCTACCAACTCTACCAAGGCATCAGTACTAGAACCTCTTACTTCTTTTTTCATATCTGGAGTCCAAATAATTAAAGGCACTCTTGTACCAATTTCATAATTGGTTGCTTTACCCCAAATACCCATTTCACCTAAATGCCAACCATGATCAGACCAAACAATAATAATGGTATTATCTCTTAAACCAGCTTCATCTAAAGCGTTAATCATTTTACCAATTTGAGCATCTACATAACTAACACACGCTAAATATGCATGCTTTAGAACTCTTGCTTGTTCATCACTAATAGGCCCTTTTTTAGGGATTCCGTATCTAGCACGCAACTCAAAAGAAGGGTGCAATCCCATTGCAGCACCACCTTCTGGCGCATTTGTTTGATCTGTTAATTTAATATCTTCAGGATTGTATAAATCCCAATATTTTTTAGGTGCTAACCAATCTAAATGTGGTTTTTTCATTCCCATTCCTAAGAAAAAAGGCTTCTCAGGATTTTTCTCCAACATATCTTTCATCGTTACAATGGCCAATTCTGCATTGTAACCATCTTCATAAAAAGTATCTGGCACATCGGCATTTTCATAAGCAGGTCCTTTTCCTAAACCATTTCTTGGCGCATCTTTACCATACTTAGCAATCATATCTGCCTGGTTTTTTTTAAACATGGCCTGACTTTCTGGATTTGCAAAACCACCCGGAGTATTGCTTTTTTTAATCGTCATTTTATCATAAGCAGGTTCTCTACTCCAAGACATTCCTAAATCTGCAAAGGCTGTTTTATGATAAATTTTACCTGTATATGTAGTTTCGTATCCGTTATTTTTAAAATGCTGCGGAATGGTAATAATATCTGGATTTGCATCTCTAAAATAAGTAAAATTTTCGATTACCTTAATCGTTTCTGGTCTTGCACCCGTCATTAAACTTGCTCTAGAGGGACTGCAAATTGCTTGCTGACAATATGCTTTATTAAACATTAAGCCATCTCCTGCCAATGCATCTAAGTTTGGCGTAATTGCAATTTCCGATCCGTAAACACCCAATTCTGGACGTAAATCATCAATGGCTAAAAAAAGAATATTTGGTTTCTTTTTAATTTCTGACTTTTCTGCTGTTTTAGATTTGCAACCAAATGCAAGAGCTAACACTAAAAATAGTTGAATGAATCTCATTATATAAATTTTTGATAAATAAATTAATATTATACCGCAATTTACAGCACTATTTCGAGATGAAATTGCTAAATTATATCTTAAAGTATTACAAATTTATCTTAATAAAGAAATTAGGAAGTTTTTTTGAATTATAATCTATTTCTTAGAAAATATAAACCAAAAAGAAAGTAGTACTGTTACAATTAGACCAATAACCAAAGAAGTTGTGTAATCTAAACCAAAACCCTCTGGAGCGACAAAAATGTAAGTAGTTACAACAGCGGTCATAAATGCGGCAGGAATTACTATAAACCAATACGTTTTTCCTTGTTTTTTAACATACACAGCAATAATCCAAAGTACCACAGTTGCCAACATTTGGTTAGACCAACCAAAATAACGCCATATAATGGCAAAGTCCATTTCTGTTAAGGCAAAAGCAATTATAAAAATAGGAATTGTTACTAATAAACGTTTTAATAACTTAGTTTGATTAAAATTAAACGCATCCGCAATAATTAAACGGGTACTTCTAAATGCGGTATCACCAGAAGTAATTGGAGCTGCTACAACACCAAAAATTGCTAAAATGCCTCCAATTTTCCCTAAAGTAGTATTACAAATAATATTTACAACCCAAGCTGCATTATGCCCATCAATAGCCATTGTTTCTCCAAGTTCTCGAACTCCTCCAAAAAAGGCCATGGCAATAGCTGCCCAAATTAATGCCACAATTCCTTCTGTTATCATGGCACCAAAAAAGACTTTTTTACCGTCTTTTTCATTAGAGATACAACGCGCCATTAAAGGCGATTGTGTTGAGTGAAAACCAGAAATAGCACCACAAGCAATGGTTATAAAAAGCAGTGGAAAAACAGGATTATCATCTGGACTAGCATGTAAGTTTTTAATATTTTCAAAAGTTAACTCCGGAATGGTGTAGTCTTGAAACATCAACGCAAAGAACAACCCGATTGCCATTACTAATAATGAAGCACCAAATAATGGATAAATTTTTCCAATTAATTTATCAATAGGAATCATGGTTGCTAAAATGTAATAGGCAAAAATAAGTCCGATTAAAAGCGACACACTTGTACCGGTTAATTCATGTAATATAGTTGCGGGTCCTTTTACAAAAACGACACCTACTAATATAAGTAAGACTACAGAAAATACACGCATAAAATATTTTGCGCCGGTACCTAAGTATTGTCCAACAATTTCAGGAATACTATCTCCACCATGCCTAATAGACAACATTCCAGAAAAATAATCGTGTACATACCCAGCAAAAATGGAACCAAAAACAATCCATAAAAAAGCAACAGTCCCCCATAAAGCTCCTGCAATGTTTAAAAATTGAATTAAAAATATTTTACCTAAAGGAAGCGGCACATAATCTACACCATCTTGTTTTGTAATTGCCGGGGTTGCCCTATTTGTATCTATTTCAAATTTCTTCTCTATATAATTTCCGTAAACAAAATAACCTAAGACTAAAACTACAATACTTATTAAAAAACTAATCATAATCTATTCTTATTTTCTTCATAAAAATGGCTGATAATTACCAGTTCTGCTGCTGATAATTGCTGATTTTTTAAAAACCAATAAGCTCTTCTTGCTTTGATAAAATCTGATTTTAAAAGTGGCAATACATTTTCTACCACTTTTTTAGAAGAAGGATTTTTAATTTGCATTAAATCTAAAAAAAAGGAAACTTCTTGATAGGTTTTTAACTTCTGAATATCATTGCTTAAGCGATCCAAATAAGAAGTTGGCACCTTATAATTTATTGATTTTAAAGATCTAATTGTCGCTAATTTTTGGGCAGTTCCTCCACTTACAAACACCTCTTTGGTGGCAGAAAAATAAATGCTCGAAGGTGACTTTTCTAAATAATCAAAGGTTGATTTTAGTAGAGATTCTTCTTCTAAAACTCTTTCGGTTATCCTATTGATAAAAGGTGTTTTATAATTTTTTCTTCGTTCTAAATCAATTAAAGCAATATCAAAATAAGTGTGATTTTCATCAACCAAAAAAACTTCTAATTGTTGCTCTGTTACCGACTTACCTGTAATTTCTTTAATTTTCTGAACAATTTCTCCATTTGCCCAATGCCACAATGTAAAACACGTTAAAGCAGCGCCAGGCACTGTATCTTCTTCATCTAACTCTAAGGCTGTTGCCCCAGAAACGGCATCTGCATCCCCATGTTCATCAACTACCGTTAGTATTTCATCAATATAAACGTCTTTAAAAGGAGATGCTATATTTGCTAGAATACTGTGTAATTTCGGATAATCTTCCGGATCAAATATAGCATCTTCATATTTTTCTAGTGTTGCTCCATTTTCTAATTCATAACGTTGGTATTCACCTAAATTATTCCAAAATATTCTTACGGGAATAACTTTGCAAACTTGCTCTAAACAAATTACAGATTGCACATCCATATAATAATCTGTAGGAAGTCCGTTTTCATCAACATTCTGATTCAGAATAACTGCTACAGATTCCTTTTCCCCAGGATGATTGACAACGATTTTATGTTGAATGGGTTTAGTTGAATTTAAAGGAACCTCAGCGCCACTAATCAAAAAAAGTGGAAGCAATATCCATAAATATGTTTTTACAAAGTTTATCATCAAATACTAAAAAAAGTTAGTGTTTTTAGACCTCACAGGTTTTAAAAACCTGTGAGGTCTTTAATTATTATGCATAACAACGCAATTCGAACAACTTCACGTTTTCTGCACCATAAGTTTCTGTCATTTTTACTCTAATAGCGGTCGTTTTTACGCTGCTAAACTTCATTTTAATCAAACGTGTTCGATTGTCCGTAATAGCACCTAATGCTACCCATCCCCCGTTAACTCTTGCTTCAAAACTTAAAGCTTTCAACATTTCTTTAGGAACGGAGTTTCCATACAAATCGTCGTTTTTACTGTCTTTACGCATCATAATATTACGTTTTACATTGGTATCACACTTAATTTCTATGGATGATAATGTAATTGGAGATTCCCATTCAGCCTGAATTTCAGCTGAAAGTCCATCTGATTGCCAGTGATTAATTTCTCCGTAAATATCTCTCGAAATTCCGTTTGTTAAATTTTTAGCATCACCAGAAGAAGTAGATGAACCAAAAATGGTACTTGCTTTTTTAGCCAAATCTTTTGGGTCGTTTGCATTTCTCTTCGGAATAAAAACATCATCTCTCATTAATTGCTCTTGTAATTCATTAATATGCTTTTGACCAACTTCTCTTGGCAAAACATTGTATTTATTACAAATTGTAGCTGCTGTCCCCACCGCCTGACCTTGCAAAGCACAGGTTGCCATAATCCTACTTGATGAAAGCGCAATATGCGTCTGACTTACATTTCTACCAGCAAACAATAAATTAGACACATTTTTAGAATACAAACTTCTAAATGGAAATTGATATACTTCTTTAAAGTGATAATGAAAATAACTTGGTGGCTCAGAAATATTTTCTATTCCACCAGGATTGTGCTCATCTAAAGACCAACCTCCAAAAGCAACCGCATCTTCAAAATGTTTGTGCTCTGTCATGTCTTTTTCAGACAAAATATGATCTCCTACAAAACGACGAGATTCTCTTCTTCCGGGTAAAGAACCTACCCAATCTAAGGCTAAGTTTTCCGCTTCCGGAAATTTTCCTGAATTTTTAATATAATCCCAAACCCCATGTAAATAGCCCATTAATTTATGTCTATTTACTTCTGCTTCGGCAATAATATCATCTTCACTCCCAACTTCTATCCACCAAATTCCTTCATGAAAACCTGCAAATTTCCTCCTTTCACTTGCACCTTCATGCGTGTATTTAATAGCATAAGAAGGAGGAGAATATTTCATCGGTTTCCCCATATCTTTAGAAGACATTAATAAAGTTGCCCCCATTTGCCAACCATCTGGCTCGTCTGGTGCATATTTTTCATTAAACTCTGCCTTTCCTTCTCTACCTGTTCTATATTCCGCGCCAGAAGTTGCAGCTAACAATCCATCACCAGAACAATCTATAAAAATAGGAGCATTTATAGTAAACATTATTTCTGTAGTTGCTTGCCAACACATTGCAGATTTTATTTGATCTCCATCCATCACTGCATCTACCGCTTGGGTATTTAACATCAACGTTAAGTTGGGTTCTCTCACTACAAAATCATATAAAACATGATCGAAAACAGGAAAAGCCTCTTGCTCATTATCAAAACGATTGTGTAATAAAATTTCTTCTATGATCCCTGTTTCTCGTTCTGCTTTTCCCTTTATATTGTTTACTCCGTTTAAATGCACACGCATTTCACTAGAAGCATTTCCACCCAAAACGGGTCTATCCTGAATTAAAACAGTTTTAGAACCATTTCTTGCCGCAGCAACTGCTGCACAAATTCCTGCGGCTCCACCACCAATTACAGCGACATCATATTCATCTGTTTTTTTTCTTGAATTTGTCCCTGTTTTCCCCGTTCCTAAATGATACCATTTATCATTTTCTCTATCATACACCATGTCATTTGCACTTGCGCATGAAGTTGCTATCATTGGTATTGCTCCCACCGCTATTGCAGCTGTTGCTCCTTTTTTGAAAAAATCTCTTCTTTTCATTTTTATATTGTTTTTGTGTTAAGCATTAAACTCTCTCCCAAAGGCGCAGGAGTAGAAAGAGTGATGTGTCAAAATAATAAAACTCACTCTTTCATTATTATTACACCAAATCGTAAAAAAAACGTATTCATTTGCGCCTTAGCGTCTTTGCGAGATGTTTTTTAAATAGGCCTATTTCCCTGCCAACCTTTATTAAATTGTAGCATTAATTTTTCAACTAATTTCGGATTTTCATTAGCAATATTCTTCGTTTCCGTTGGATCTGTTTTATGGTCATACAATTCTACAAAAACGGGTTCCTTATCTTTATGCAATCTATCTTTCCAAACAATAAACCTGTACTGTTCAGTTCTCATGGCATAGCCCATTAAGTTGTTTTCAAACAAATCTCTGTCCCATTTATCTTTTTGTTTAAGTTTTATTTTCTCTTCAACTTCCTTTAACAATGGACCAAAATAAGTTTCTCTCATAGCTTGTCGTATTGGAAAAGCGCCCCATTCTCTTAAAGCAGGTGATGGAAACTGACTAAAAGCAGCCGTTTTCCATGCTATTTCAGGGTTCGATAATAAAGGTTTAAAACTTGTGCCTTCCACATGTTTAGGAATTTCTAAACCTGCTAATTCTGCTAACGTAGGATACATATCTACCAATTCGACCAAAGCATCTGTCGTTTTCCCTTGACTTCCTTTAGGCATGTCTGGAGTCCAAATTAAGAGCGGAACTCTTGTAGCTATTTCATAATTCGTTGCTTTTCCCCAAATGCCCATATCACCTAAATGCCAACCGTGATCACTCCAAACAATAATTATGGTATTTTCTCTTAAGCCTTCTTTTTCTAAAGCCTCAATCATTTTTCCAATTTGAGCATCAACATAACTTACACACGCTAAATATGCATGTTTTAAGGTAATTGCTAATTCTTTATCAATAGGTCCTTTTTTAGGAATTCCACTTCTAACTCTTAGCTCAAAAGAAGGATGTAAACCCATGGTTGCTCCGTTTTCTGGACTTTCGGTTTGGGTTGATAGTTTAATTTTTTTTCTATCGTATAAATCCCAATATTTTTTTGGAGCTACCCAATTTAAATGTGGCTTGTTAAATCCTAATCCAAGAAAGAAAGGCTTATCACTTTTAGCATTCATCTCCTTCATGGTTGCAATAGCCAATTCTGTATTATAACCATCAGAATAGGTATTATCAGAAACATCTGCAGATTCATAAGCAACACCAGAAGCTAAACCATACTTGGCTACAGCACCATATTTAGCAACCATTTCTTTTTTTGTTTTTACACGATCTTCATTGTTCTTTTTTAATGCAAATCCTACTGGTTTTTTAACACCTTTCATACTATCTAAAGCGGGTAATCTACTCCATGATTTTTCGTCGTCTAAATCGCCATGATGAAAAATTTTACCGGTATACACAGTTTCATATCCGTTATTTTTAAAATGTTGTGGCAAAGTAACCACATCTGGATTTGCTTCTCTAAATTTGATGTAATTATGAAAAACCCCACTTGTTTCTGGTCTAATTCCTGTTAACAAGCTTGCTCTTGATGGTCCGCAAATAGCTTGCTGACAATACGCGTTTTCAAACAACAATCCTTGTGTTGCTAGTTTATCTAAATTAGGACTTACAGCAATATCAGATCCGTAACACCCTAATTCTGGACGTAAATCATCAATACCTATAAAGAGGATATTAGGTCTTTTCTTAATTTTTTCTTGTTGATTTTCAACTTTCGATTTACAACCAAAAGCAAGTGTTAAAATCAAAATTAATTGAACTATTTTCATGTGATAAAAAATTACTTTTATTATTTATTTGTTAACTCTAAAATCTTTTTTCTCATTATTGGATTCCAGATTTCATATCCCAATTTATTTAAATGCATTCCATCCTGAATAAAAATATCCGTTTTCAATGTTCCATCTGCATGCAACATCGGAGTGACTAAATCAATAAAATAAACATTTTTTTCTTTTCTACTAAAATCCAAAAGCTGTGTATTGGCAATCGCTTTGTTCTTGCGGATATCTTTTCCTATAAAATCATCTACCATAACAGGTTTCATAGAAAGTAGTAAAATAGGTGTTTTAGGAAAATCTGTTTTAATCTTCTCTACCAGTTTCTTAAACACATCTACAGCTTCTTCTGGCGCTTTTCCTTGCTCAATATCAATATCACAATAAATGGCGATAATTGAAGGATTGTATTTTTTTATAAGTGCGTTGTAATGAAATATAATTTCATGCATATTCATACCTCCAATTCCTCTATTAATAACAAAAAAATTTGGAAATGAAATGGATGTTTTCCAACCAGCAATACTAGAACTTCCAACAAATAAAATTGAATTTTCTGGAAATGAATTCTTATCATCAAAATTCTGAAAATCAGCAACTGCTTTTTCAATTCTATCATTCCTTTTTATACTGATAGTATTGCTGGTTTTTCTAAATTTATCTTGATTCTTATGAAACAAAGACATCGCCTTTTTATACTTTTCTGGATGTAAATTATAATCTAATTTATGATCCTTCCAATATGTTCTAGATTCTTTATAAAAAGAATTTCTAACGGCATCAGTTACCACCTCTTTTTTCAAGGAATTCTCAAGAAAATCTACAAACTGTGTATCGTTAAATTTGGGTTTCTCTTGGGAAACAGTAGCATTACCAAGACACAAAAGCAGTATTAAAATTAGTCTAGACATTTTAAAGTTTTTTAGTTATCAATGAATTTTTGTTAATTTTCGGTTCTAATATTGTTATTTAATCTTGTTTTTTTTATCCTGAATGGTTTCAATAACTATGTAGGCATAAAATTGGAAAATAAATTAGTTTATTTACTAAACCTACAAGGTTAAAATAAGACCTTGCAGGATCAGAATAATTTTAATCTATCGCCAAAGGCAACCAAACACTCATTTCTGAAACACCTCTATTCGACCAGGCAAAATAAGGTACGAATTGTACATTATAATTCTCAAATTTTGGATTTGATAATGTTCTGTACATTCCTTCTTTTTTATCTTTTCTAATTTTAATATTTCCTGAAATAGTAGCAACTCCATTTAATAATTCCGGTTTATAAGTTGCTGTTAATTTTGATTTTATTGGTAAATACACATCTAAAATATCAGTTCCTTTTGGTAAATCTGGCGTTTCTACGCAATACACAACTGGACCTCTTTTTATAGCTGCTTGATTTCTTACTTCTTCTATTAATGGATTCCCTTCTAACAATTTAATATCCATAGGAAGATTTAAAGTAATGATATCTCCTTTTTTCCACTGTCTATTTAAATTTGCAAAAGTCCCTGGTTTTCCAGCTGTATTTTGAGTTTTTCCATTTACAGAAATTTCAAAACTAGTTGCCCAATCTGGAATTCTTAATAGTACATCAAAGGCACCATTTTTACATTCATCAATTGTAATCTTTATGTTTCCATCCCAAGGATATTGAGTTTCTTGTTTTAATTTTATGACAGATCCATCTTGTAATTTTGTATCCAATTTATTCGCTCCATATAAGTTTGTAGCAATTCCGTTTTCTGATAAACTATAAGCCCAAGCAGAAGATTTAGCAATGGTTCTTACTAAGTTTGGTGGACAACAAAAACAAGGAATATAGCCAACTCTATCGGGATAATCTGTACCACCCATTTTATGATTCGCAGTTCTTCTTAGCGGATTTGTATAGAAATACGAATCTCCTTTTAAGCTGATACCAGAAAGGGCACTATTGTACAAAACCAATTCCATAACATCTGCATGCTTCGACTCTCCTTTTATATTCAACATTCTATAATTAAACATGGCATTACATAAGTTTGCACAGGTTTCATTATAAGCATGTGCATTGTGCATTTCATAATCTATAGTAAATGCTTCATGTACAAAATCTCTATTCGATGAACCTCCATCATGTTTTTGACCGCAAGCTCCAGTAACAAACATTTTTTTATCTACAATATTCCCCCAAATTCTATCTAAGGCATCAATTAAAGCTTTTTCTCCAGTTTCTGCATACACGTCTGCTGCTCCTGCATAATAATACAAGGCTAATACAGCATGACCAACAGCCTCATCTTCTTCTCTTAACGGAGTTCTCTCTTGTGTCATATCACCAATATTGTTATATCTAACTGATGGATGCGTTTTTACTTTCGACTTCCCTCTCATATTGATGAAAATTTCTGCCAACTCTAAATATTTTTTATTTTTTGTGGTTCTATACAATTCTACCAATCCCATAATCTGGACTTGATTAAACCCCATACGTGCTAATTCTGCAGATTGAGGTTGAAAAACATCATATAAATTATTTGCGTTTTTAATTGCGATATCTAAAAAATTAGTTTTCCCCGTAACTCTATAATAAATACAAGCAGCAATATATAAATGACCACTATTGTACATTTCATGATACTTTCTTTCGGAAAATGGTTTTCTATTTTTATTGGTGGTTATCTGTGTTTGTAAATACCCATTTTCTAGTTGTGCTTTTCCTATAATTTCAATTAAATCATCTAACTCCTCAATAATTTTTGGATCCTTATTAATTGCATATATGTAAGTTGCAGCTTCCATCCATTTATAAAAATCACCATCATGCCAACTAAACCCTTTATGCTTGCCTTCTTTTAGTCCTGCCGCTATTTTAAAATTGTTTAAAGCATGACCAACATCACCTTTTAAAACTTCCCCCATATAAGGAACCATTACTTCTTCTGCAACTTTAAATTTATCGGCCCAAAAACCATCTGTCCATTCACAATCGCCAATATTTAAACTCTTTAATTTAACATACGGACTGTTGGTATAATTAATAATTCCTTTACTGTTATCTAAATCTAAAACATTTGTTTTACTGGTACTAATTGCTAACTGTTTCGGAGCCTCTTTAGATTCCTTACACGCTATAATCAGCAAAAAAGAAAATAAGATAATAGGTAGTTTTTTCATTTTATTTAGTTTGAATATTCACTTGTGCATGTCCTCCTAAAAATCCAGTATAATCTTTTAAATCATCCACTACAATTAAAAGAATATTTGGCTTTTTACTTTGAACAAAACCATTTAATAAGAAGCTTACTAAAAAAATGGTGAAAAACATTCTTAATAACCTGTAATTACTCGTGAGTTTATTTTTAACCAAAACTATGGAATCATATTAAAAATCACACTAAAAAACCAATTACAAAAACTTAACATTCATTATAATTTTTATTTAAACAACTTAATACAAATAATTGTTTATATTTAAAAAAAACATTATATAATACTGTATATGAAAACATTAAACAACTTACAAAAAAGTTTTTACCTTATAATTACACTTAACATTAGTGTTTTACAGTGTTTACAAGGACAGCAATTAAAAACTCATTTTAAAGAGCATATAATTCCTTTAAATATGCCTTTTGATTCTATTTCTATTTTTTTAACTAAAACAAAAGAACAAGCAGTAATAAAAAAAGACAGCACTTTATTAATTAACACCCTTATTACTCAAAGTAGATTTAATAGATTTAACCTAGATTACTTAGAAGCATTTAGTTTTGCAGGTGAAGCCCTTTTTATATCCGAAGAATATAAAAGCCCACTTTTAATAGCAAAAGCCAATGAAGAATTAGGTGTTTTAACCTATCTATATAAACAAAACGAAGAATCTGAAAGCTATTTTATTAAAGCTCATGAACTATATAGAAAACTATATAAGCATCACAAAATTGACGTATCAGAAATTTACAAATCTTATTATAATTTAGTTTTACACTATCAACGTATTGCGGACAAAGAAAACCTACAATCTTATATTGATAGTTGTATTGTTCTTTCAAAAAAAACGAAACTACCTCCTATCTATTCTATTTTTCTTGACGAAAAAAAAGCAAGTATTAGCGAGTGGAATGATGCTCCAAATGAAGCATTAAAACTACTAAAAAATGCAGCACAGCAATTAGAAAATAGTGCACCAAACTCTGGATTAAAAAACAAGGACAAGAAGTTTTTGCTAATTATTTATGGCAGAATTGCAATCATCTATCATAAAAAGAAAGACCTTAATGAAGCCAAATTTTATTTTGAAAAATTCGCTAAAATAAAGGGCGATTTAGGAGAAACAACCTTCTATAAATCGTTTTTATACTCACGCTATGCGGAAGTTTTAAAAGAACTAAATTTATTTGCACTAGCCTATGAATATGAAAAAAAATCTAATGATATCAGCAACGCTTTACTAAACCCTAGAAACGAAAAAAACAAAGGTTTTTTAACCATTAAAAACTATTACAAAGAAGAACTTATTAAAAAAAGAGAGCAATTAAATATTAAAAACTTAGAATTGGCTAAAGAAAAAGAAGCCCTTCTTAATTTTAGAATTACGCTGTTTATCATCCTATTTTTAGTAATTATTTTAACCTTAATTTTTAGACAAAGAATTAAAAATTTAAAGTTTGAAAAAAAGCAGCAAAACTCTAAAGAATTATTAGACGTTAAGAATAAGGAACTCACCACAAACACGCTTCAATTAATAGAAAAAGAACAAGTAATAAAACAGTTAAGCGATTTTATTAAAGAAGCAAATCCGGGAAACAAATCAAAAATAATTTTAAAAACGATCGAAAGAAGCTCTACCAGTTTATGGGATTCTTTTAATAGAAGATTTAATCAACTTAACAAGGGTTTTTATGATCGTTTACAAGAAAAAGTACCCGATTTAAGTAGAGCAGACAGAAAGCTTTGTGCACTGATAAAACTTAACTTTTCAGGCAAAGAAATGGCACACCTTTTAGGAATTTCTTTAGGTAGCGTGCACGTTGCAAGACACAGATTGCGTAAAAAAATGAAACTGGAAAGACATCAAAATCTCACCAGTTTCATTACTTCTATATAAATACAATCTCGTATTTATTTACTCTATTTTTTAGTAGGAAGATCCGTTAACATATCTACCTCAAAAGTTTCGTTGTATTGTGGCATTCTACCATCTTTCCATAATTCTTCATCTTTAGCTGAATAATACCATAATGGTTGCACAAAACTTTGCGTCCATTTTTCAGTTTCAGCCACCATTTTTTTAAGACGTTCTGGATATCTACCTCCCATATTTTTCTTCTCACCAATATCTTGGGTAATATTTGTTAATCTCCAAGGTTCATTACCAACACGGGTAATTTTCCAATCTCCTAACCTTGCGCCCACATCACTAAATCCATGTCGATATCTTAAACAGTAAATCATATCATCTTTATGCGCATCTGTTTTATTAATCACCGATTCCATAATATCTTTACCTGCTATTTTTTTGTTATTCGGAATTTTAGCATTCGCTAATTTTGCAAACGTAGGATATAAATCTAAAGAAGAAACAGGAAAATCAAATTGCTGACCTTTCGCTATTTTATTCGGATAATGAAAAAACATTGGTACTCTATAACCGCCTTCCCAAGCATCTCCTTTACTACCTTTAAGAGGATAGTTATTAGCTCCGTGATCAAAATTACCACCATTATCACTCAAAAATACAATTAACGTATTGTCATATTGGTTGGTTTCTTTTAACGTTTTTACAATCTCTCCAACTCCCCTATCTACGGCATATACCATTGCAGCATACGTTCTTCTGTCCTTATCTTTAATACTCGCAAATACTTTTAAATCTTCTTCTTTAGCCTCCAAAGGTACATGTGGCGCATTGTACGCTAAATAGATAAAGAAAGGGTCCTTTTTAGTGGAAGCCAATTTAATATCTTTAATTGCTTCTCTAGACAACGCATCTGTAACATATTCGGTTTCTTTAACTTCTTTACCGTTATGTTCTAACGGAAGAATATAATCACGAATTTCTTTTCTTCCCTCTTTTAACTGTTTATCATATTCCTTTTGATATTTTGCCGGAAAATAATTATGCCCTCCACCAAGAAAACCATAAAAATTATCGAAACCTCTTTCATTCGGATGAAATTTAGGAGCACTTCCTAAATGCCATTTCCCTAAAGCACTTGTATAATAACCAGCATCTTGCAATACTTTAGACATATAAGTTTCTTGTGTAGGAATCCCCATATTATCAGCATCATTCATACTAGAATTACTATGAAGATTAAAAGCTGTACCCATTTGTTGCGGGTAACGACCTGTTAATATAGAAGCCCTACTTGGTCCGCAAAAAGGATGCGCTACATACGCCGAAGTAAATATGGTTCCGTCTTTGGCCAACTTATCTAATTCTGGCGTAATAATATCTGTAGACCCATTGAATCCAACATCATTATACCCAAGATCATCACACAAAACGAATAAAATATTTGGACGCTCTTCTTGCGCTGTACATCCCATTACGCTTATAAATGTTCCGAAGAATAATAATTTTAGTTGTTTTGAAATTTGTTTCATAATATGCTATGATTTAAAATAATATTTATTTAGGATGTGTTAAATTTTTACTTTTAAGTGTTCTCTATTTTTAGATTTTGAGATAATCTCAAAAAGCTTTATAGGTGTATTTCCTTCACCAATTTCAATGGTGTAAGAACCTAATTCTAAAACTTTAGGTTGATATATTTTCCCTTTAATTCTAACTGAAGAAACGATTTCTCTCGTAGCACTTTTTCTAATAGTTACTACTTGGTTTTCCTTTGACAAATCTAACGTTGGTAGTAAAAACGATTCTCGTGGATTAAAATTATCGAACTGAGAAATTGTTATTGGCCAACCTTTATACTGTTTAGAATTTGGGTTCATAATATCTACATTTCTGCCCCAACAATCAAACGTAATGGTTCTCTTAGATTTGTTGTATTTAATAACTCCAAAACCTGCAACTCTAGTAGATAATTTCCCACCTTCTTTTATTTCTTCTGACGAAGGATTTCCAACTGCTTTTACGGTAATTTTATTTTGAAATCCATCTAAAAAATCTCCCGTATATTTTGGTAAATTCTTATCTCTATTTTTTCCTGGATTTTTAGGATCCCACCAACGCATCCAATAATTGGCGATTGCAGGGGTTACAAAAGAATAACTTGCATCTCCCCAATTGTCTACACCGTGCTTTACAAATGTTGCTAAATGCTGGTCTCCTCCAATCATTGGTGAAAAACTTTTTCTAATTACAGACAAAGCTTTGTTTCTACCAGATTGTGGCCAACCATTTGTATCAAAATCAGCTATTATCTCCCTATCGTGTTTCCCTGTATAATTATTAACCATAGCAAAAACACTCTGAGTTAATACTGTTTTCATTTCAGCATTTTCCCAATCTGTAGTCCAATCTTCTAAAAATTTTAATTGACGCTCTCCCAATAATTTTGCAGTAGGAATATCTAGTTTACGAGTATCAACCGTTGGATCAAAAATAGCATCTCTGGTTCCTTTAGGAAAAATATCTGGCGCATATTTAGGTAAATCTAATAAACCCGACTTAAATTTTCGGTCTTCTAAAATAGCAAAACTGATGCCTCCCCATTTTAAATCTGTATAATAAACACCAATACCTTGCTTTACAGGAGTAGCATCATAAGGGTCTGGCAAATGACTTGTTTGCGCTCTTTCTACTTCTTTTACATATTCCGCAGGTCTATAATAACCTCCTGAAACTCCACTTAACGTTGGTGAACTATCGCCTTCTGCTCCCCATAAATTTCCTTGTCCAACATCATGATCATCAACAATACAAATTGTTGGTGTATTTCTAATGATTTCTTTAAAATCTGTCCCAAATTTTAACCAATACAAATAATGCTGCGCATGATCATATACTTGATCTCCAGAAAAGAATAATAAATCTGGTTTTAGTTTTATTAGATTTTCTACAATATCTGTTCTTGGAATATCTCCACCATGTCTTGGATAAATAGAATTACAAGTTAAAGCCGCTAAAATAAAATCCTCTTTATGAATTGGATTTTTACGAATAATCCCTTCATAAAAAGCTTTGTTATTATGCACAACTCTGTACTTAGCTTCTTTAGTATCATCCCAATTATCAATTCTAAAAAGAGATGTATAACCTGGATATCTAATTGCTGCTTTCGTTTTTTCTACCCATTTGCCATTTTCTTCTATTTCTAAAGTAGCTTCAAAAGGTTCATAATTTATAATCGGATAAAATTGTGCTGTCATTTTTACAGTATTTTCATGTACTGTATACATGGCAAATGCAATTCTATCTTCTGGTTGTAAGTTTTTTGGTAAGGACAAAATTTGCCCTTTGATAAAAGATGTTACAAATAAAAATATGATAAATGTTAAAAATTTATTTTTCATCCCTAAATTATTTACCAATTACAACCGCAGTATTAGTTGCTTTTACTGTTTGTTCTAAAACTTCACCATTAGAATAGGTCACTTTTACTTTCACAGATTTACTACAATCTCCTAATCCGAAATGAACAAAAGTGTTGTGGTTTAAAGAATATTGAGAAGCCGAAGTACCTACTCTTTGCGTTTGATTATTACCACAAGAAGAAATAGTTACCAAAGCACTTAATGGAGAAATATTTCCTTTTTTAGAATTTTTCACTTCCACAGTTAATGACTTGTTTCCATCTGCCATTTCGTTTTTATATAAATGCCATTTCGCTCTTTCATCACCAATAACAACATCTACATTTCCGTCTTTATTATAGTCAATACTTTCTACTGTCATTCCTATTCCACCTAAATCTTTGGTAATAATATTATGACCTTCTTTTGCTTTAAAGCCAGAATTACCATTGTTTAAATACAAAATAGATTCATTTTCATACACCAATTTACCTCTTCTAATTACCAAAAGATCATCGAAACCATTGTTATCATAATCTGCAACGGTAACAGCCATGGTATGTTCTTCTAAAAATACATTTGCTTTTTTAGTAACATCTACAAACTTAGACCCTTTGTTTTCTAATAAAATATCATTTAATCCTGCTGGATGTTTAGATTCTGTATAGTTTTTTACATTATGAACAACGCCCGTTGCTGGCGCCCAAAGATATCCTGCAATTCTCCATTTCTGATTACCAACATACCCAATATACCATCCTTTTTTAGCACTAAAATCTGCATTATCAGGGAAACCTAAAGCATCGCTCATTACCAAATTAATATCTTTTCCAGAATGTGTTTCTCCATCAAAAACATAATCGTAAGATGCTTCTCCAATATAATAGGTATCATTATTTGGCCATTGAGATTGAAAGTTTTCCAATTTTAAAACTTCACCTGAAACAAAATCATCTATTTCTAATTCTCCTCTTTTAGAGAAAAAACCTAAGTCTTGAGTTTCTTTATTATAGAACGTTTCTCCTTTAGTAAACTCTAATCCTCTAGTGAAAAACAAATCCATATCACCATCATTATCGAAATCTATTTCTGCAATTGCAGTTACTTCATCAATATCATAAGGCAATACTTTTTTTGTAACATCTGTAAAAGTTAAATCACCATTTCCTTGATATACAATCACATTTTTATCACCATATAAAATAATATCAATAATGTTATCATTATTAATATCCGTAATCAACGTTTTTTGTCCGTTTACTTTACTTGCTGGCAAAGTTGAATGTAAAATTAATTCTCCAGCACCATTGTTTTCATATATATAGTTTTCACTTGCTCCTTTTTTTGCTCCATCAGGAAACGCAAAATTTAACAAATCTAAATCACCATCATTATCTAAGTCTACAAACTTTACAGTTCTACCACGCATTAAGGCTAAAGGCACTTCAAAATCTGTCATCGGAATAAACTCTCTTCCATTTACTTTGTACATTTTAGAGTTTCTAGCATTACTACCAGAACCTCCACCACGTGACATAATAATTTCTAAGTTTCCATCATTATCAAAATCGCCCACAGAAACTCCGTGTAAATCTCCCATGATAATATCAAAAGGTTTTGCAAACTTCCCTTTATTATTCCACTGAACTTGAATTGCGTAACCATGGTCATTTATCAACAAATCTGGATATCCATCTTTGTCTAAATCTGCCACCACTGGCGAATCCCATTTTCTTAAATTCTTTTCTTGCCTCGGAAATTCTTTAGAAACTTCTTTAAAAGAACCGTTTTGTGCATTTAAAGAATTTACGCCAATAAAAGAGGCAATTGCACCAAGTATCAATAAGTTTTTAATGTTGAATTTTCTTCTATTCATAATTGTATATTTCGTGTGATGTTTAAATCTAATTATATTTTATTTTCTGGCTTCAAGAACCGAAATAAAATCTAGAAATAGTTCCTTTATTGTACCTTATCATATTCCTATTTTACCATAGTTTATTACAAAAAAAGAAACAGCTTACTCTTTTCAGTTTCCTGAATTGATTAAGCTGTTTTATCAATAAAAAAGTTGTTAATAAGGCACTTAAGCCCCTTGTGTTATTTAATTATTCCAAACAACCGGCATAAACACGGTCATTTCTGCTTGCCCTCTATTACTCCAAGCGTAATAAGGCACTAATTGCGTTTTAAAAGACTTAAATACCGGTTTTGTAACAGTTTGATACATGTCATCCGATTTACCTTCTCTTAGTAAAAGTTCTGTTTCTATTACCGTAACTCCTCCTAAAAATTCTGGTTTATGTACAGCATTTAAAGGAGCGTCTCCTTTTAAATACACATCTAAAATAGCTGCTCCTTCTGGTAAATCTGGAGTTTCAATAGTATATACAATTGGTCCTCTTTTTACTGCTAATTGATTTCTAACTTCCTCTATTCTGTTATGACCTTCAATAAAAGTTGGTTCCATTGGCATGTCTAAAACAATCACATCACCTGCTTTCCAAGTTCTATTGATGTTTGCAAAATTACCTGGATTAATTTCAACTCCTGCATCTTCTCCATTTACTTTTAGAGTACTTCCAACTGCCCATTTTGGTATTCTTACTTGAATATCAAAAGCGTCACTTTTACACTCATCAACAGTTATTTTTACCAAACCTTTCCAAGGATATTCTGTGTCTTGAGATAATTTTAAAGCAGAACCATCTAACATTTTTGTATCTAAATTGTTTCCACCAAATAAAACTACAGAAACTCCATTTTCTGATAAATTATACGCCCATCCAGATGTTTTACAAATTGTTCTCACCAAGTTTGGAGGACAACAAAAACACTCTAAATAAGGTTGTCTTACAGGACTTTCAGTTACGTCATCATGCGAATCGTAATTTCTAGAATTGTTGACCATTCTTAAAGGGTTTGAATAGAAATAATCTTTCCCTTCAATACTAATTCCTGATAAACCAGAGTTATATAATACTAATTCTATAATATCAGCATATCTAGATTCGCCATTAATCCCCATCATTCTATGACTAAACATGGCGTTACATAAGTTAGCGCACGTTTCGTTATAAGCGGTCATATTTGGCATCATATACGCATCTATAAAACCTTCTTCAATCATATCTAAACTCGTTGATGCACCATAATGTGCTTGCCCAACAGCTCCGGTTACATACATTTTTTTGCCTGTAACGTTTTCCCATAATTTATCTAAAGAAGTCAATAAAGCTTTTTCACCAGTTTCTGCATACACATCTGCTGCTCCTGCATAATAATACAAAGCTAAAACAGCATGACCAACCGCTTCTTCAGATTCTCTAAAAGGCGTTCTTTCTTGTACCATATCTCCAATCGGGTAACCAACTGTAGTAGAATCGTGCTCTATTTCGTAAGTTCCTCTTCTGTTGATAAACTTTTCTGCTAATTTTAAATACCTTTTATCTCTAGTAGTTCTGTACAATTCTACCAAGCCCATAATCTGAGTTTGATTGAATCCAAAACGTTGATAATGCTTAGTATCTGGCATAAAATAAGCATGTAATAAATCTGCCATTTTAACAGCAATATCTAAAAAATTACGTTGACCTGTTAATCTAAAATGAACAGAACCTGCAATAAATAAATGTCCGAAATTGTACATTTCATGGTACTTTCTGTTTTCAAAACGATCTACACCTTCTGTTATTTGAACATGCGTATGTATATACCCATCTTCTTCTTGAGCTTGCCCAATAATATCTATATATTCATCTAATTCCTTTAATAAAGATTCATCTTTAGTTTGCGCATAGATATACATTTTAGCTTCCATGAATTTAAAGAAATCTCCATCATGCCAGTAAAAACCTTTATGCTCTCCTTCTTTTAAACCTGCTGCGATTTTGAAGTTATTTAATCCATGACCAATATCTCCACACAAAAGATCTCCCATGTAAGGTAACATCTTATTTTCTGCCGTTTTTACTTTGTCTGACCAAAAGCCAGCATTCCATTTACAGTCACCAAAATTGATGCTCTTTAACTTTACAAACGGACTTTCTGAAGTGTTTGTAATAGCGTTTTTATGAAGGTTTGAAGTAGTACTCATGTAATATATTTTTTGAAGTAAGTTTTCTTACTGTTGATTTTTAATTATTTTTTCTTGATAACAATATTGTCTATCAAAAGTTTTGCAGCTCTTGTCTTCGGCAAATCTTCTTTTCTAATTTCAATAGCAATGGCATCTTTTTCTCCGGATGCAACTGTTCTAGAAATAGTGCTTTCTACCGTAATCCATTCACGTCTTGGAAGCTTTCTAAGATCTCCAAAAGTTACTTCTAATTCTGGATCTTGTAAAACCAAGTGAATTTTATCTGCAATAACACCTTGATCTAACCAAACTTTTGCCGAAATTGAAAACTCACCAGCTTCTAATTCCAATGAACCCTCAGGAGCCATAGCAACGGCTTTTTCTACTTCTAAACTTTCAGTTTTACTAAATCCTGCAAACTCTAAACTATTTACACCTTTGTAATAATCGCCATAAGCAATTGATAAATATTTTTCTGAACCACCATCTATTGTCCAAAATTTCTGATACTCATCTGGCACAGAACTTTCTGGTAATAAAGTTAAAGGTCTCCCGTTTTCTTCAAACAAAATTGGCCCTTCAAAACCATAAAAAGCTGCATCTTCAGCTAATAAATTATCAGATGGTTTTTGCCAAACTCTCATATATTCAATTTCGAAATCTACTGGTAATTCTTCTTTATGAGGCAAGCCTAACCAGAAGAAAATCTCTGAATCTAACCAAATTTCCATTGGGTTGTTTAAAACAAAAGAAGTTCCTAATTCATCTTGTGTAAAATGACGAATCATTTTTCCATCAATAAATAATTTTAAATAATCTTCACCCCATTCTGCTCCGTACACATGAAAATCATCCGCTGTGCGGAAACCTAAATCCAATTCGTGATTAAAAATCTTAGTAGGACGTTGAGCTGGTGGACTCCAATCATGCGCTGTTGCTAAATAAGAATCTTCTCTAATATTTCCTTTTTTGTTTTTAGGATTTCCCATTAACTCATAAATATCCAATTCTTGCTCATGTCCAATTGCCCAAAATGCACCTGTAATAGCTGCGTTACCAACCTTAGATTTCACCTCCATATAACCGTATAAAAAACGTTTATTGGTTAAAACACCTGCTGTTGTAACTGGCATTGGCGTTCCGTCTTTATAAATACCATACTGAGATGACCCCATATTACCATCTGCGTAGCTTTCTTTAATAAATGGATAATCTGGTTCCCAAGCTGTTCTTAGCTTTAACTTATCATTTTCTACAATAACGTTTTTAGCAACAAATTGAGAAGGAGCTCGTCCTTTCCAAATATAATATTTATCATTTAAACCTTCTACAAACCACTTTACAGTATCTATTTCTGTTCCTTTAAACTCATCGCTTAACGCTTCATTTAAAACCCAACCTCCTTCATTTTGTTGGTCAGAAAATGGCATTGGAGTCGTTATTTCTGTTTTAACTTTTACTGCTGATTTATTTTGCGCACAACTTACACTCACAAGTGATAACAAGCCGAATAAAGCGATAAATGTATACTTCTTAAATTGCATCATTCTATTATATTTTTATATTTAGTTATTATTGTATTTCTTCATTTCTTCTTTTACCAACTCCGGAGTTCTATAACGATCCATTCTATCAATGTCATATTTTTCAAAAGTTTGTTTTAACATCCACATCGGACGCTCTAGGGTCAATTCCCATTCAAATAACTTTTTAAACATGCTTTTTAAACGTTCTGGTTCTGCTGAAGCCAAATCTTTTTGCTCAGTTAAATCTTTAGAAACATCATACAATTCTGCTGGTCTATCTGCAAAACGAATTAATTTCCAATCGTTATGTCTATAAACAGCACGCGTTTCTTTTTTCCAAAATAAATCTTCGTGTGGTCTTGCACTGTCAGCTCCACTAATAAAAGGCATTAAATCTACACCATCTACCGCATCTAAATCTGCAACATCACCACCTCCAGCAGCATAAAATGTTGGTAATAAATCAAACGTACTTACTGGGTAATTATACACCTGATTTGATTTTAATTTTTTAGGCCATTTTATTAAAAAAGGGACTCTTAATCCTCCTTCTAAATGATTCGATTTTGTTCCACTTAAAGGCAGGTTTAAAGAGGCATTTTTATCTGTTGGGCCTCCATTATCATTAGAAAAAACAATAATTGTATTATCATCTAAACCTAATTCTTTTAACTTATCTAAAACCTTACCAGAAGCACGATCTAATGCCAATGTCATTGCTGCCACTTGTTGACGCTTTCCTTTTAAATTAGGAAACTTTGCCATATCTTCTGGAGTAGCTTCCATAGGCGTATGAACTGCGTTAAAAGCTAAATAGATAAAAAATGGTTTGTCCTTATTTCTTTCGATAAAAGAGATTGCTTCGTCTGCAAAAACATCTGTAGCATACCCTTTTGGTTCTTCAAAATGACCAAAATTTCTTTCCATTTTATTGTCATGGTGAATGCCTTTAAAATTTTTGATTGGAAAAAAACTTCTTGCACCACCTCTAAAACCGTAAAACTCATCAAATCCTCTTTTTAAAGGATGGAAACGATCTGCATTACCTAAATGCCATTTTCCATATGCAGCACTTGTATATCCTAATTCTTTTAAATAATCTGCGATTGTTTTTTGGTCTAAAGGCAAGCCCATATCATCTCCTAAAAACTTTGAGTTTTCACTCATATAACCAGGAACATTTATTTCTCCATACCCAAATTTTTGTTGATATTTCCCTGTAATTAATCCTGCTCTAGAAGGACCACAAGTAGCATCTGTTACATAACCCTGCGTAAACTTTACGCCTTCTTTAGACAGCTTATCTAAATTAGGTGTTATCATTACGTCACTTCCTTGAAAACCAAAATCGGCATACCCTGCATCATCAGAAAACAAGAAAATAATGTTTGGCTTTTTTTGAGCACAACTAGCCATTGCTATTGCCATACAAATAAATAGAATACTTTTTTTCATCATAAATTGAATTCGTTGAATCTAAAAATATAGATTCTTAATTAGCTTTTTTAATTTCAATATCGTCTATGTATAATTTAGCGGCTTTTGTTGCAGGTAAATCTTCTTTTCTAATTTCTATAACCATTCCATCATTAACTGCGGATGCTGCTTGTCTTGAAACTTTCTTTTCTACCGTTACCCATTGTTTTCTCTCTAATTTTTTTAAACCAGAAAAAATTAATTCGGTTTTTGGATTCATTAAAGTAACATGGATAGAATCTGTAATTCTACCTTGATCTAACCAAACTTTCATAGATAGATTATAGTCTCCTGCAGGAAGTTTTAAAGAACCTTCTGGTGTTTTTGCTACTACTTTTTCTACGTTCAATGAATCATTTTTACCATATCCAAAAAACTGTAAAGCTTCTACACCACTTGCATAATGTCCTTCTGTAATTTTTAAGTATTTTTCTGAACCTTCACTAAAAAGCCAAAACCTTTGATACTCATTTGCAGTTGCATCTTCTGGAACCATCGTTAAAGGCTTTGTATTTTCTTCAAACAAAATTGGTCCTTCAAAACCATAAAAAGCGCTAGCTTTTGCCAATAAATTATCTGATTCTTTTTGCCAAACTCTCACATATTCAGCCTCAAAAGTTGCTGGTAATTCTTCTTTATGAGGAACTCCTAACCATTTAAAAATTTCTGAATCTACCCAAATTTCCATCGGGTTATTCAAGACCCAATCTGTACCTAATTCATCTTGAGTAAACCCATGAATAAATTTACCGTCTCTATAGATATTCAAATAATCTTCTCCCCATTCTACGCCATATACATGAAACCCTTCTGATGTTACATAATTTAGTTTTTCATCAAAACCAAAAGCTTTTGTTGGTCTGGTAGACGGTGGACTCCAATCATGAATTGCAGTTCTATTCATGTGCTTATCTATAGAACCTTCTTGAGCTATTTTTGGCACTGCCAATTGCTCGTACATATCTAATTCTTGCTCAAAACCAATAGCCCAAAATGCCGCTGTCATTGCTGCATGTGGCGCTTTCGATTTTATTTCCATATACCCATTTAAAAATCTCTTTTTACTAACAATTGCTGCTGTTGTAACTGGTAAAGGTTTTCCTTCATGTACTCCGTACGTATCTTTATTTGCGCCATCAGCATAACTTTCCTTAGCAAAGTTATAATCTGGTTCCCATTGTGTTTTTAAGATTAAATTCCCGTTTTCTACAACTACGTTATGTGGTGCGTATTGAGACGGAGCTCTACCTTTCCAAATATAATAATCTCCATTTTGTCCTTCTACAAACCACTTTGTAGTATCAATTTCAGTTCCTTCAAACTCATCACTTATTTCTTCGTTTAAAATCCATCCACCTTTATTTTCTTGATCAGAAAAAGGTAAAAAACGTTGAGTTACAACTTTAGTTTCTGTAATTTCTGTTGATTTTTTAGGTGATTCACATCCAACACTTAGAAAAGTGAATGTCCCTAAAAGAAAAGCTGATAAATATATTTTTTGATATTTCATGTATAATTTTGTTTTTAGTTAACCTACTTTTTTATTATTTCCTTTGAAGCTTCGCTTGAATTTCTTCAATCGTTAACCCTTTTGTTTCTGGTAAGAATTTATACAATACTAATAACCCCACAAAAACGATTGCTCCGTAAAACATAAAAATGGTACTTGCTCCCATATTGGCTAGTTGCCATGGAAATAAAAATTGTGTTAAGGCACTAATTGTACTAGATAAAAGTGCAAAAAATGGAATTGCAATTCCTCTTACAGATATTGGAAAAATCTCTGAAAGTAACACCCACATAATTGGACCAACTGAAAAATGGAAAGCTGCAATAAAACTTAAAATACCTAATAAAATTAAAGTAGCATTTAACACTGCTGATTTCTGTAAAAACTCACTAGAATTATCTCTTGCAGAAACGTCTCCCATTACACTTTTTACGGCTTCTTTAAACGCGATATCTGTAGGATATGTTTCTCCAACTAGAGATGATAACTTATTAATATTTGGAATATGAGCCATTTCTGAAATAGCTTTGTTTGTAACCTCATATTTTGCCGAACCAAAACCGTACGCACAAATACCTAAACTTAAAATTACCCAAACTAAGCCCCAAATCATCATTGGACGTCTTCCTAATTTATCAATTAAAACCAATGACAAAACAGTAAAAACAATACTTACCAATCCAATCCAAATTGCTTGTTGAAAAGCTGCTTGTTCTCCTAAACCTAATTGCTCCATTACTGTTGGCGCATACGTTAAAACAGCATTAATACCTGTAGATTGTTGCACAATTGCCATTGTAAAAGCAACAATGGTAACAATGGTCATTTTCTTACTAAAAATCTCCTTCATTTGAGATCCAACAGATCTATCTTGATTACTTTCTGCCACACTTACTTTCATTTCTGTAATGTGAGCGTCTATTTCAATTTCAGGAATTACCTTAGACAAAGTACGTTTCGCTTCATCTTCTTTACCTTGGTAAATTAACCACGCAGGACTTCTTGGAACCATATACAATAATCCAAACCATATTAAAGCTGGTAAAATCTCTATTCCTAACATCCATCTCCAAGTATATTCTTTAAGTCCTAAAGTTGTAACCCATTCTGCATCTGAAGTAGTTGCTTGCAGTAACCAATAGTTAATAAAATAAGCAGCTGTTAAACCTACAACTATGTTAATCTGTGTCATAGAAACGAGCTTACCTCTTCCTTCTGCTGGAGCAATTTCGCCAATATACATTGCTGCTAAAGTAATTGAGCTAAATGCCAAACCACCTAATAAACGAGCTAAAAACAACGTAATAAAAGTAGGTGCAAATGCAGAACCTAAAGCAGATATTAAATACATTGCTGCAATAACTTTTAAGGTCGCTTTTCGTCCGTATTTATTACTAGACCAAGCTGCTAATGGCAATGCAATTAAAACTCCAATTCCAGGTCCAAAACCTAAAGACCCTACTTGCCATTCATTTAAATTAAACTCTGCTGTGATAAATTTAAAGGCTCCTGATATTAGGGCCGCATCAAGTCCAAATACAAAACCTCCTAAGGCTACAATTGTAGAATATAAAAAGGCATTTTTTTTAAAATTGCTCATATTAGTTAATTCGTTTAGTTAATTATTCCCTGAATAGTAAGATACTATAAACAGTAATATTGCTAGCAAACAAAGTAAGTATAATTTAGAAAGAAGCTGTTAATTAAATTTACCAACTCTTAACCCTATTTTACCTTACGGGTTTATATTTATAAAAAAATTGTTTATAATAAAAATGCTGAAGAGTTATCTTCAGCATTTTCTCAAATCAAATTCAAATTATTCTAGCTTACACTAAAATAAGTTTTAATACCCGTCATTTTGAAGCAATGCAGGTGCTTTTTGTATTTCTTGATTAGGAATTGGTAAATAATATTGCTTATCAAACCAAGGTCTAGTAACAACACTATATTCTGTATGCGTTAAAACTCCACTAACCTCCTTTTTCCATTTTAATCCTTTAATATCGAAACCTAAATTATCAGGATTCATCCATCTTCTTTCATCCCAAAAATTATGACCTTCAAAAGCTAGTTCTATACGTCTTTCTCTTTTGATAGCTTCCTTTAGTGCATCTCCAGTTACTGTAATTTCAGGCTGTAATGCTCGTGTAGAAACTTTGTTTAAGTAAATTTTCGCTTCTGAATCATTGTTTAATTCTGCTTGTGCTTCTGCATAATTTAAGTACACCTCTGCCAAACGGTATAATATATAAGGACGACCTGCAGATACATCTGTTGTTGTCACAAGACTCTCATCTTGAAATTTTCTAATATTGTATCCCGTTTTTGAAGAATGACGGACATTCCCTAATCCTTCTGAAGAATCCAATCCATGAGGAAAGGCCGGTACTCTATTAGGTGCAACCCCTATAGAATCTGACAATGAATAATCTACAGTTCTACCTCTAAACGTAGCTCCTTGATAATTTAAGTCTGCATAATATCTCATTTCTCTATTTGCATTTGGATCTGCAGCATCAAAAGAAACACCACTTGTAGTAGAACCATCTGCCATATTAAACTCTAAAGCAAAATTGTGTGTTGGAGACGATAAACCCCATCCTCCATAACCACTTGGCGATTGTGTTTGATCTGGTAATGAGTTTACATCTAAACCAAAATCATATAAAGTTTCTCCGTAAGGTCTAGCAAAAAGAATGTCTTGGTTTGCAGATAAAAACAATTTTTGATACGCTTCTGCATCTGGAGTCGCAATTAAATCTCTACCACCAACTAAGTCAATTACAGCTTTGGCTGCATTGGCTGCATCCTGCCATTTTGTTACTTTTGCATAGTCGTAAAACGGACCGTTAGGCAATGTAGCAGGATCGTGTAACTTACTAGCTGCAAATAATAAAGTACGAGACTTTACTGCTAATGCTGCTAATTTTGTAGCTCTACCAAATTCTGACGCCGGTCTTGTTACAGGTAAAACAGCTGCTGCTTCATCTAATTCCTTAACAATAAAAGCAACACATTCCTCATAAGAATTTCTTGGCAGATTAAATTCTGAACCTAAGCCAAAAGCCGTATCAAAAATAGGTAAGCTACCAAACATCTTAATCATCTTCGCATAAAGATTCGCTCTTAAAAATTGCATTTCAGCTTTTAAAATATTTACCTGATCTGCATCTATTTTCATTGCTTCACTTTCATCTACATTGTCTAAAAATTGATTAATTTCATTGATAAACAAAAAATAGTCTCTCCATTTATTATTAAAATCTCCCGGATTTAGAGCAGTCCATCCATTTCCTCTAATTCTAAGTCTATCTAAATCATTAAAATTAAATTTAGCTTCAAAAGACCCCACTTCAACATTAAACCTTCTCGCCCACCAAATAGATTTATTTAAACCCCAACTTTCAGTACTATTATAAGCAGAATACACTACCTTTTCTAACTGTGCCGGATCACTAAAAATTAAATCATTAGGGTATGAACCTAAAGAATCTGTATCTAAAACATCTTCACAACTCGTCATTGAGAAAAACCCGATTGCTGCAAATAAGTATATTAATTTTATTTTTTTCATTATTTCTATTTTTATATTAAAAAGTAAAATTTAAACCAACTGTGTACATCGTTAAAGAAGGATATGTAGATCCTCTAAAGTTATTATACCCAGCAGCTTCTGGATCTAAACCTAACTTTTCAATATCTGAAAACATTGTTAACAGGTTAAAACCTCTTGCAAAGACTCTAATGTCTGCAAACTTTGCTTTTTCTTTTGTTATTGTATATGCTAATTCCACTTCTTTTAATCTTAAGAAAGAAGCATCATGTAACCACAAATCTGCACCAATAAAATTATCTGGTTGTCCGTTTTGAATACTACTGTATTCATCATTTAAACCAAAAGCTCTTGGGTATCTTGCATCTCTATTGTCTGGCGTCCATCTGTCATTAAAAACATGACTAGGTTTACCTCCGTCTTGGTCGAAAAACACCAATGCTTTTGCTTTTGCCTGTCCTTGTAATAAAAAACTTAAACTAAAATCTTTATAATTTACCCCACCCGTAATACCGTATTGTATTTCTGGTACGTTAGAACTACTTATTCTAATAAAATCTCCATCATCTATTTTACCATCTTCATTGGTATCTAAATAAATTGGTTCACCTTCTACCGTTCCTGCTTTTTTAACAGCAGTTGCATCTACTTGTGCCTGATCTCTAAAAATTCCTGCTGTTGGCGCTACGACATAAGAACCAATTGGCATCCCTTCTTGTCTTAAAGCAGCTGGAGTGTTTACTGGTTGTGGTAAATAAATAACTTTGTTTTTAGCTTGCGTTAAATTAAAACCTAGGTTATAACCTACTTCTCCTATTTTATCTGCCCAACCTAAAGTAACCTCTACACCATAACTATCTACTTGTCCTAAATTTTCATCTGGTAATTGTACTCCTGTAAATTCTGGAACTTCACCACCATTGTCTACTAAAATATCTTTTCTGTTTTGATAAAAATAATTTACTTCTCCAGATAATCTGCTGTCAAACATTTGAAATGTTACTGCAAAGTTTTTCATAATAGCAGTTTCCCAAGTTACATTAGGATTTGGTGCAACACCGGTTCTATACCCATTTTCTACTACTCCATTTTCTCCAAAAGCATAATAATTTGGTCTTACATTGGTATTATTGTTACTAAAATCACCTCCATAAGAATATTGAGATAAATACTGGAACCCAGCTATTCTATCATTTCCCATTACCGCATAACTACTTCTTAAATTAAGTGCGTTTAACCAAGAAACGTTTTCTAAAAAGCTTTCTTTACCTATAGCCCAAGAACCTCCAACACTATAAAAAGTACCAAACCTATTGTCTGAACTGAATCTACTAGAACCATCTCTACGTAACGTTAAATCTAAAAAGTATTTTTTATCATAATCGTAAGATAAAGAACCTAAATAACTTAAAGAAGCAGTTTCACTTGCTGTTCCGTTTGTAAGTTGAGAACTTGGATCTCCTGCAAATAAATAAGGTAGATCTTTTGATGGTAAATTACCACTCTGAGCAAAAAAACTATTTGTTTCTGAAGTTTGTTGTTCGTAACCAATAAAACCATTTATAGAATGTACATCATTAATTGTTGTATTGTATCTAAGCGTAGCATTGATTAATGTTTCATCAAACTTCCAAAAAGTATCTCTTAAAATATTTTGTTGCCCGTCTTGAGAAAAACCTGTTTCTGGGTTATAGTCTCCACTAGTTTGGTCTAGTTTATAGATTGTCCATGGAGTATAAAATGACTTCTGATCGTAATTCATTTTTCTAACCCCTACATAACTATTAAAGCTTAAGCCTTTTGTTATTTTATCTAATTTCCAATCGATAGCAAAACGACCTCTTAAATCGTTATTATTTTGTTTTGTAAAGCCAGACTGATTGCTAGACATTACTAATGGATTTGCACCATTTTCTCCTCCCCAAGCAGGTAAACCGTTTGGATAAACACCTACTTCTGTAGGTAAGTTTGCATATATGTGCTTGTAAATAAAACCTGCATTTACACCTGGTTGTTTGTTTTCTGAAAAACGACCAGATAGATCTACACTTAACTTTATATCGTCTGTTAATTTAATATCTAAATTAGAACGCAATTGACTCTGATTAAAATCTAAATCTCCAGAAGCAAACATCCCTTCTCTACTCATTAAATCTCCACTTACAAAATATTTTACATTTTCACTTCCACCTGAAATAGAAATAGAATTTCTAGTTTCTGGAGCTGTTTTTGCAAATGTTAAATCTGCCCAGTTTGTATTTGGGTAATTTAGCAGATCATTTCCTGCTGCATATTTATCTATATCTGCTTGTGAATTAGGTAGTGCTAATCCTTTTCTTTCTGCAATTTCATTTTCATAAATTGCATATTGTTCTGAAGACATTAAGTCTGGAAATGCAGAAAATGAAGAAACACTATAAGAAGTAGATAACTTTACTTTTGGTTTACCAGATGTTCCTCTTTTAGTAGTTACAATAATAACACCGTTTGCTGCTCTATTACCATAGATTGCTGCGGCTCCATCTTTTAACACACTTAAATTAGCAATATCTTGTGGTGCTAATTGATTAAATGTACCGATACCTGTTTGCACACCATCTATTAAGATTAAAGGCGCATTATTATTAAGTGTAGATTGACCTCTAATTAACAGCGAAACATCTCCATCTGAACCAGGATAACCACCTCTATCAGAAATAATTACACCTGTTACTTTACCAGAAAGAGATTTAGCAATCTCTCTATTAGAAGTGTTTTCTATATCTGCAGCTTTTAAAGTACTTACAGAACCGGTTAATTCCCCTCGTTTTTTAGAGGTATAACCAACAATAACTACTTCATCTAAATTTGCCACATCTGCAACTAAAGTTATATCTAAAGTAGCCTTACCATTTGCAGGTACTTCTTGTGTTTTATAACCTATGTAAGAAAATATTAAAATAGCATTTGTATCTTTTGCTGCTAAAGAGTAGTTACCATCAAAATCTGTTACAGTACCTGTAGTACTTCCTTTTACCTGAACACTAACCCCAGGGATTGGTCCGCTTTCGTCTGAAACTGTTCCAGTAATATTTTGCTGAAAGCTAGCTTCATTAATATTGTTATCATCTACCTCTAATGAGCTTGCATTTGCAAACACTGGAAATGTGATTAAACAAATTGATAATAGTCCGATTACCCTAAATTGTTTTATAAAGGATACGTACGAACTATTATCAAAAAATAGTTTTTTTCTCATAATTATTTGGTTTTTTGAATTATTATAAATTATGAATTTGATAAAAAATCAATTCATTATTCAAATTTCCAAAAAATAAACCACCTTATTTTTATGAATCTTACCTCTCATTAACACTAATTTACCTTAATTATATGTTAAATTAACCACGTAAAACTTGTTTTTTTTTTACAACTACAAGTTGATGCAAGGTTTATTTACAAAAAAAACTCGCAATAAATATTGCGAGTCGTTAGTTGAAAAAAAAAATCTCTTAATTATAATTTAATAATCTTTTTAATGAGAAGGTTTTCGTCGGATTTAATTTTTATAATATAGATTCCGGACGATAAATTAGAAACATCTATTCTTGGGTTATTTGCATTGGTTTCTTTTACTTTTTTAACCGACTTACCAGACGCTGTAAAAATCTCGACTTCTAATTCACTTAAATTCCCACTATAATTTACATTAAAAAAATCGCCAGAAGGATTTGGAAAAATGCTTAATTTTTTTAAAAGTTGGTCTGTCGTACTTAAAGTACCTGCCTTACCAATATTACCTAAAGTATTGCTAGATGTTTTATCAAAACTCCACAAGTTGTATGCTGTATCTTCAGAAAATGACCAATTACTAACATTATTAATACTTGCTCTTAATTGCGATGACGTACCCGATAAAGCACCTGTATAAACTCCGAAATCATGTTTTTCTCCTACAGTATTAGCATTTATTCCATTGGTTAAAGCAGTTGGTAATTCACAAGCAGAGTTTCCTCCTCCTTTACCCCATCCTAGAGCAGTATTTATTCCTGTTATCCATACAGCTGAATTTGCATCCGCTGGAAGCGCAAAAGGATCTGCTTGAAAAATTAAGATACCTTCTCCATTTACAGAAAAATCGAAATCTCCGTCACTTGCTTCCGCAACTTTCCTTGTATAATCATGAGTAGTTGAACCTACAACCTCTTCTGCATTATTTACTACATGTTTAACCAGGCCATCATCATCTAAAATAAAAATATCACCAGTACTAAAAGCAGCACCTGCAGCCCAAGTCCAAATATCATCTACACTATAATCTCCTGTAAATTCATTGGCAGTATTACTCCAAGTTCTATTAGAAATTGATAGCTTGGTGGTTGCGCTAATGTCTTTTAATAGCATAAATGCTAGTTTACCCTTACCAGATTTCCAACCTACAATTGCAATATCTCCAGCAGTTAAAACAGTAGATTCTATTACATCAAAAATATTAATTTCTGAAGTTGCATTCTTTATACTACCAAAAGTTGTTGATGTTAATGTAATAATAACCGTTTCACTTATTTCTTCTATTCCATCTTCTGCAGCAGCAATAATTATTTGTGCAGAATTTGTTCCATTAGAAATAGTAGTTGTTCCAGATAATGATGTGTAGTCTGTACCGTCAGTTGCAACGCCACTTACAGTATACGTAATGTCTATATTTTCGGTAGCATTTACCCCTTCTGGTAAACTAATTGTAAAAACACCATTTACTCCTCCTTCTATAGCATCTGTAGTTTTAGCTATTGTAATTTCACTCAATTCTCCTTCTAGTTTTAATAATGGAGTTTCAAAAAGTCTGTCATAACCAGGTAAAGTTCCGTCTTCCCAAAGAAAACTATGTACATGACCGTCTCCTACTCCATCTCCATCTACGTCTTCATTATCATTATCATACCAAGCTGGTTTTACATCTTTAAAATCAACCACTTTTGCAATTGCATTGTCTAAAATAGTTTGCACAATTTCATCTCCATTTGGCACGCTATTTCTAACGTTTGTTTCTTCTCCCGGATCTGTAGAAATGTCAAATAAATTCCACTGACCACCATTTGCTGTTTTTACAATTTTCCATTTGTCATAAGCAATTCCGCCATTATGGAACCCATTTTGTGGTCTCATCAACAATATACCATCATCTGGTCTTGCATCTTGTCCTGCAATTAATTTATCCATAAAATCTACCCCATCAATTGTTTTTTCTGTGGGTACAGTTGCTCCTGCTAAACCAACTAACGTTGGATACAAATCTAAAGAGCTAATTTGATGATTATACGTAGCACTACCTGTAATTTTATCTGGCCAATGCACAAACATTGGTACTTTATGACCTCCTTCTTTTACACTTCCTTTTCCTGCATCTAATGGCCAGTTTACAGCACCTTTACTGTGTGTATAACCACCATTATCACTTAAAAATATAATAACCGTATTGTTAAATTTAGTCATGTCTTTTTTAAGTTCTGTAACAAGTTTCCCTATATTAGTATCCATATTGGTTACCATTGTAGCATACGTAATACGAGCTTGCACAAACTTTTCTATCAATTCTGCTTTCTTAACAGGATCAGATTCCTTGTTTACAGGTGTAGATTCTGTAATGTATGGACTATTTCTAATTAAGCTTTCAAAATTAGGATTGTCTAATTTAAACTGAGCTTCTTCTGCTGCCGGAGCTTGTAAAGGAGTGTGTGGTGCATTGTAAGATAAATACATAAAATACGGTTCTGTAGAACCACTTACACTATTTTGATACTGAATTGCTTCATCTGTAAGCAAATCTGTTAAGTAGTCTTCATTTTCAGCATCACTGAATTCACTTTCTGCAACATAACCTCTATCTCTCCAAATAGGATCTTGATATTCGTTTGTAACAGGATTGCTACCTCCTAATCTGTTATAAAAACCATCTTCATAAACACTTTCGAAGTAATTTTTTCCACCTCCTAAAAAACCAAAGAAATAATCAAAGCCTCTATCTAAAGGTTGATATGCTCCATCTTTAAACCCTAAATGCCATTTACCAAAAGCAGCTGTATTATAATTCGCAGTTTTAAGTACTGTAGAAAAATAAGTTTCATTAGTTGGCACACCTAAAGTGGATGTAATATCATTAGGTAAATTATATTGTGCACCAATTCTGTGCGGCATCATACCTGTTAAGATGGCAACCCTACTTGGTCCGCAAAAAGGATGAGCAACATGCGCATTTTTTAAGACAACTCCGTTATTTGCCAAAGCATCTATATTAGGAGTTGGAATTACACCTCTATCTTCGGGAAAACTTCCATCTCTGTTAAAACCGACATCTCCATAGCCTAAATCATCCGCTAAAATTACAATGATGTTTGGCTTTGTGCCTTGCGTTTGGGCATAATTACTCCCCGAAATTAGGACTGTAAAAAAGAATATATAATATTTAAAGTAATTGTTTTTCATAGTTTCAGTTTCTATTTAATAATGATTTTTTTAGTTTGCTTCGTATTTTCTGATGTAATTGATAAAAAGTAGATTCCTGATGATAGGTTAGAAACACTTAACTTAGAGTTAAGAACATTACTTTCCTTTACTTTTTTTACTGATTTCCCTAAGGCCGCAAAAATCTCTATTTCTAATTGCTGCTGTATTTCTCTAAAATTGATAGAAAGTTCATCATTTACAGGATTAGGAAAAATAGTAAATTGATCTGTAGATTGCGTTGATACAAGCAAAGTACCAGCAACACCAATATCTCCTGCAGTATTGCTAACCGTTTTGTTAAATGACCACAAATTGTAGGTTGTATCTTCAGAGAAAATCCAACTACTTGCATCATTAATACTTGCTCTTAATTGCGCAGGTATACCAGATAAAGCACCTTTATAGACTCCAAAATCGTGTTTCTCTCCAACACTATTTGCATTTATACCGTTTGTTAAGGCAGTTGGTAATTCGCTATAGGAATTCCCTCCACCAACTCCCCAACCTTGGGAAGTATTTATACCCGTTATCCACGCTGTCGAATTTCCGTTTGTTGGTAATGCAAAAGGATCTGCCTGAAAAATCAAGATTCCTTCTCCGTTTACCGAAATATCAAAATCGCCATCACTTGTTTGATCTACTTTTCCTGTATAATCATGAGCAGTTGTACCTACGACAACTTCAGTATTACCAACAACTTGTTTAATTTGTCCGTCTGAATCTAACATCAAAATATCTCCAGTTTTATACTCACTTCCTGCAGTCCAGGTCCAAATATCATCAACCGTAAAATCTCCTATAAATCCATTAGAAGCATTGCTCCAAGACCTATTAGAAATTGATAATTTTGTTGTTGCACTAATATCTTTTAAAAGCATAAACGCAAGCTTTCCGCTTACAGATTTCCAACCTAATATTGCAATGTCTCCTGCCGTTAACGTTGTAGATGCAACAAAATCTGATATAGAAATACTCGTTACAGTTGTATCTACTGTTTTAGAACTAGAAGATTGTAAAGTAATGGTAACTGTTTCTAAATCTTCTTCAATTCCGTCTTCAACAGCATCAATAATTATTTCAGATGAATTGGTTCCGCTAGCAATAGTAACTGTTCTTGGTATTGAAGTATAATCTGTTCCTTCCGTTGCACTTCCATCCACTAAATAGGTAACATTAATATCTTCTGTAGCAATCTCTCCATTCGGTAACGCCACTTTAAAACTTCCATCAGTAGTTCCTTCAATAGCATCAGTAGTGCCAATTATAGATATTTTACCTGTTTGTTTTTGCCAAACTCTAATATATTCTATTTGATATTCTGCTGGAGTCTGCAAATCTGAAGCATCTGGTAAACCTAACCAAGGAAAAGTTTCAGAATCAAACCAAATCCAAGAAGGAACATCTGTTACCCATCTATCTGGTTCTGCTCCGTTTTTTGTTAAAACAGATTTTAAAATTGTACCATCTGGATGTAAAACACCATCAATATAAACTTTTATATATTCTGCAGTCCACTCAAAACCATATACATGAAAATCGTCTGCAGTATTATTTGCTGCTTGTATATTTCTAGTATGCGTTGTACCTATTTTACCAAGTTCTTTTTGTTCTTTAAAAATTTCATTGCTTGGATCCCAACTGATAATATTAAGCTTTAACCTTTTTTTCCAAGCATCATTGGTTTTATGACCTCCAAACATTTCGAACATGTCTAATTCCGCTGCTCCACCTGGTTTTCCTGGTCCTGGACCTGTGGTCCAAAAAGCACTTGTTATTTCTGCATTTGCTGCTTTAGATTTAATTTCCATATATCCATATTGAAATTGTTTTTTACTAATTACCGCAGCAGTAGTTATTGGTTTAGACACTCCATTATACACACCTAATTGATTGCCACTATTATCTTTTGTAAATGGATAATCTGGCTCCCATTTTGTAAGAATTTTCAACTTTCCATCTTCTAAAATTGCATTATCTGTAGAAAACTGAGCAGGAACTCTACCTATAAAATTAGATTGATATTTTCCATTTCTACCCTGAATTAACCATTGATCTTCATTTATAGTAGCTGCTTCAAATTCGTCTGAAATATCAGTGTTTAAAATCCAATCTCCTGTATTTTGAGGATCAGAGAATGGCAATGTTTGTCCATTTATAGTAAAACCCCATAATGATATCATCATGAAAGCAACACTATATTTAAAAGTTGTCGGAAAATGCAGTTTTGTTAAATACATGTATATTTTAGTTTAACTCCAAAACTACATGATAAATTAGCATAGAATTAAGCTAATATTAACCACAAATGGTAGCTTATTATCATAAGCTACCATTTTGTGATTGATAAAAAATATACTCTTTATAAAATAAAGGAAAACTGTTATTGTACTTAAATAAAAAAGAAATAAGAGACTAGATATCTTCTCTAAACTTCTTTGGAGTAGAACCCATTATCTGTTTAAATTGTTTATTAAAATTAGTAATTGAATTAAAACCAACAATATAACAGATTTCTGAAACTGGTAAATTTTCTTGCACTAAGATTCTAGAAGCATTTCTAATACGAATTTCATTTAAAAACTGGGTAAATGATTTATTCGTCATTTTTTTAAAAAACCTACAAAATGAATTTGTTGTCATGCAAGCAACATTAGAAATATCGTCTAAACTAATACTAGAAGCATAGTTATCTGATATAAATTTTAAAACCGTATCTATACGCTCAGAACTTTCGGTGGTTGTTGTCTGCCTCATGTCTGAGGATGATAAAACTGTTTTATCTTTTTTATCAACCAAAGATAATTTATGTAAAATACTTAAAACTTTAATGTGTTTTTCTGTTGATGACAATCTTGGAAGTGACATAATATCGTTATGTAAAAACTTACTCACATTTTCTCCAAAAGACAAACCAAACTTACACTCTTCTAATATTTTTTTTACGTTGTAAAAATCTGGCATTTGAAGAATCTCATTCCCTAAAAAATCGTCTGTAAATTTAGTTACAATAGTCTTTACTTCTTTAGTACTTTCTTCTTCGTAATAAGAAGGATCATTCCTCCATAAATGTGGTAGATAAGACCCCACCAAAACTAAATCTCCAGCAAAAAAAGGAGCAACACTATCACCCACAAAACGAATTCCGTTACTTTTAGAAATATACAGTAATTCGAATTCTTTATGATAATGCCACGCAGCATCTAAACAAGGAACATCTCTTGTATGAATGTCTAGTTTTTTATTTACAGGGGTATCAGATTTTTTTAATACGAGTTTCATTGCTAACAAATATAATAAAATATTTTTTGAAATTGAATTCCTATTTTTAACTCACTACTTCAATAAACATTGATAAAAAAACAGAATAAACCTTTAATCTAATTTAAAAGTTTCATTAAACTTTGGCATATTATCTTTTTTCCATTCTATACCCGTTTTTACATCATGCCACCAAAATGGTTGAATATGTAATTTACTCCAATCTTCTGCGTCTTTTACTAAATCTTGTAAGATTTCTGGATGTTGATTTTTAACATCATTTTTCTCTTCAATATCATTTGTAATATTGAACAATTTCCATTTTTGTTTGTATGCTTTTACAGCTTTCCAATCATTTTTTCGAACACCAACATCACTAAAACCATTTCTGTGACGCATCACAAAAATATTATCGTCTTTATAAGAATCTTTATTCATTAAAAAGTTATCCCAAATATTTTTACCATCTAGTTTTTTTCCTGTAGGAATTTCTGCTCCTGCTAATTTTGCTAAAGTTGGATAAAAATCTAAAGCAGAAATGGGTGCATTAAACGTTTTACCTGCTGGTACAACATTTGGCCAATTGAAAAACATGGGTACTCTATAACCGCCTTCATACGCACTTCCTTTTCCTTCTTTTAAAGGAAAGTTTGTTGCTCCAGAAGTCGTTTTTCCTCCGTTATCACTTAAAAAGATAATTAAGGTATTTTCTAACTGATTAGAATCTTTTAATGATTGTAAAATTCTTTTAACTCCACGATCTACAGCATATACCATAGCAGCGTAGGTTCTTCTTTTTTTATCTTTTATATGAGTAAATAATTTAAGATCTTCTTCTTTTGCTTCTAAAGGGGTATGTGGTGCATTATATGCAAGATATAAGAAAAAAGGATCTTCGGTTTTACCTGCATCTGTAATAAAACGAACTGCTTCTCTAGAGAAAGCATCTGTTAAATATTCTGTTTCTTTTATTTGTTTACCATTGTGTTCTAACGGATGCAAATAATCCCAAATTAATTTATTTCCATTAGCTTCTTGTTGTGCATACGCTTTTCTATATTGTTCTGGAAAATAATTATGTCCTCCTCCTAAAAAACCAAAGAAATCATCAAAACCTCTTACATTTGGATGAAATTCTGGATTAGAACCTAAATGCCATTTACCAATTGCACCAGTATTATAACCTGCTTCATCTAACACTTTACTAATAAAAGTTTCTTCTAAAGAGATTCCTTTCTTAATGGTTTCTCCACTATTTGGAGGTAGGTTAAATTGAGCTCCAATTTCATGTGGATATCTACCCGTCATTAATGCTGCTCTACTTGGTCCACAAAAAGGATGTGCTACATAAGCAGAAGTAAAAATAGTTCCGTTATTTGCCAAAGCATCTAAATTGGGTGTTGGTATGTCTTTAGACCCGTTAAAACCGACATCTGAATATCCCAAATCATCACATAAAATAAATAAAATATTTGGTCTTGCAGGAGTTTCAATGGTTGAAGTTGCTTTTGCTACTGTTTTAGAATTGCTCTTATCTTTAGTAGAAGTACAACTAATTGTAGCTAATAAAAAAAAGGCAGAAATAATAGTTACTATTTTTTTCATTTGATGGTATTATTAATAATAAAATTGATGCTGTAAACTAAGAAAAGGTTACCTTCTATCATTAATTAGAAAGCAACCTTCTTTTTTGTTCTAAAAAAAGTTATTTAACCTCTTTTAATTCTTCTCTCATTCTCTTAAAAAACGGAGCCAATTCTTTGTAATTTTTTCCTGTTAACTTAATAACACCATTGTTAAATGTTTTACTTGCTTCACCGTTTTTAGCTTTCTTTTCTTCTTTGGTAATTGTACCTGCTTTTGCCTCTTTTTGAGACTCTCCATAAGCTATAACCATAGCAGTTCTTAATTCTGTAAGCTCTTTTTGTTGTGCTTCGTTTAAATTATATTCTTTAGCAGCAGCTTCTACAAAGTATTTATTTTGTCTTTCTTGAAATTTATTTTGTCCATAGATAGCAGAAAATGATACTACTAATAATAATGTTAAAATGATTTTTTTCATGATATTTAATTTTAAGGTTAATGGTTAATTACTGCTATTTTTTATTATTTTTTTTGCCAAATTCTTACATACTCAATTTCGAAGTCTACAACTCCGTCCTCTTTTTCTCCCTCTGGACTATTTAATTCTAAGTCTTCTTTACTATCTGGAACTCCGTGCCAAGGAAACGTTTCTTGATCTAACCAAATAGAAATTGCTCCGTCCATAACCCAACCGTTAGGATAGCCTTTTTCTTTAGCATACGCATCTACTTGTTCTTTTGTTGCACCGGTTTTGTATATTCCATCTACATATAATTTTAGTCCGTTTTCATTCCATTCAATTCCATATATATGAAAATCATCTGCTACTCTAAAACCATAATCTAAATGCTCTGTATACACACTTTTACCTTTCCCTTCTTTAGACCAATCGTGTATAGACCACCAAAGCTCTCTGTCTTTACCATTTGCTTCTTTAACAGGTTGTCTATGATCTCCAAATTGTTCAAAAATATCTAATTCAGTTTTATTTCCTATCGCCCAAAAAGCACTTGTAATTTCTGCGTCTGCAGCTTTACTTTTTATTTCCATATAGCCATATTTAAAGAATTTACGACCAATAAAACAAGCTGTTGTTAAGTTTTCGAATTTAGCAACTTCACCTTCTTTTTTACCCCAAGGTTTTTGCACATCATCAGAAAAAGGAAAATCTGGTTCCCAACGCGTTTCTAAAATTAGTTTGCCATCTTCTAAACGGTAATTTCTTCCTGAAAATTGAGATGGAGCACGTCCTTTCCAAACTTTTTTGTTTGGCAAATCTGGATGTTTGTAAAAAGGTTTTCCGTCTTTAAACTTCCCAACTATATACCATTTATCCTCGTCTATTGTATCATCTTCAAATTCATCAGAAGCATCCGTATTTAAAACCCAATTACCTGTATTTGTTGGATCTGATAAAGGAAAAACTTTAGCCTTCTGTTTAACATAGCCATCTTTTGTAACATTCTTTTGATTACCACAAGCTAGCAGTAAAAGAGGGATACTAAGAAATAATATTCTTTTTATGATCATTTTATTCTTTTTTAAAAATTAAGCTTTAAAACTTAATCTTACAAAGAAAAATAAAATTAACGTACACCCTTTATTTAAAATTACCCACTTATGATTATAATTTATCCGTTAATTAAAGTTTAGTTAACCTTTAAGTGATGAATAAAAAAAATAAAACAAAAAAGGCATTCTTTAAATTATAAAGAACACCTTTTCCGTTTTTTGTAAATTGACTTAAAAATTACTTTTCTTAAAAGCTATAATTGTTAGATTTTAAATCTTTTGCTTCCGCAGAAACAGTTCCGTTTAAAGAATTCCCTACTCTTATTAATGCAGTTGCAATACCTGCTTCTGCTTTAATAACATCCGGATTCATAATTTCTAAATCACCTGTTAAAGTAACGTTTATCTCTTCTGAATATGCAGTATTAATTGTTCCGTTTTCATCAACGGCAGCAATATAGCAAAACACCACATCGTTAACTCCTGCTTGTGGTTGCTTTCCGCTTTCATCAATCCAAATTTTTAATTTAGTTGGTTTTTTAGCAGTTGTAATACTATCTTCAGATACTTTTTTTCCGTTGATAAAACCTACCGCTTTTAAAGTTCCTGCTTCATAAGAAGGTACTTTAAATGTAAATGGTGGATGATTTAATTTATCTGTATTTTTATTTTGATCTGGTTTTTGAGTCGCAATTAATTTATCATTCAAAAACAATTGAACCTCATCTGCATTAGCAAAAACTCTTACATCTAAAGGCGATTTTTCATTCCAAAAAGTAGCTAACTTTAAAATATGTGCAGCATCTGTATCTTGTTGACTCTGATAAAAATAATATCCAAATTTTGGCAATCTAAAAAGATCCATCACACCAGAATACTCAATATCTGGATGATATCCTCTGTTATAATCATACATTACCCAATAACTATCTGAAAATGCTACCGTGTGTAAATTATCATTATGCGATTCTTGTAAATTGAAAGCCATGTTTAACAATCTTTCCTCTCCATTGGCTCTAGATTGACGGCTGCTTAGTTCCGCTCTCATAGAGTTTGGTAAATTATCTTGATTTAAACCTGCATTTTTAGAATGATATTCCCAATCTCCATACTCAGAAACAGAATATGGTTGTCCCTCTTTTAAAGGATGTGGATGTAAAATTCTATGTTGGCGTGCTTGAAAATATATGTCATATACATCATCCATCCATCCACAAGAATACACATTCTCTCCAGGATATTCTGCATGCGTAATTCTATTTAATTCTGTCATAAAAGGAACTGTCATTTCTTTAGTTTCATTTAAAGAAACTTCCCAAGCTAAAACAGAAGGTCTGTTTCTATCTCTTCTAATTAATTCTGATGCAGATCTGTAGCAATATTCTCTAAAAGCATCGGTATCATTATAATATTGCCATCCCATAATAGCATCTACCACTACTATACCCAATTCGTCACAAGCATCTAAAAAAGCTGGAGATTGCGGGTAATGTGATAATCTGATATAATCGAAACCACCATCTTTAATCTTTTTAGCATCTCTATACTGTGCATTATCAGACAAAGCATACCCAATAAAAGGGTAATCTTGATGGCGATTTACACCTCTTAAAAATGTTTTTACGCCATTAATTTCTAGTTGATTTTCTTTATCAAAAGTAAAAACTCTAATTCCGAAATTTGTTACTTCTGCATCAATTTCATTCTCATCAATAAAAATCTTCGTTTCTAACTGATATAAATTAGGATCTTTAGGCGACCATAATTTTGCATCATTTAAAGTGAATAATTCTTTGATTTCTATATCACTTACTGCTGCTATTTTTTTGGTTGATGATTGTTCTTTTACCAAACTTCCATCATAAAAAATACTTTGAACAATTTTAACTTCTTTTTCTTCTTTTTCTTCGTTGATCACATGCGTTTTTACAGCAACTTCAGAAACAGCTTTAGAAACTTTCGGATAGGTAATAAAAATTCCACCCCCAGCAACTTTATTCGCCAAAACAGGATCTGAAATATATACTTTGTCAGAAAAATGCAACCAAGCATTTCTATACAAACCACCATACATATTAAAATCTAACCTTTTTAATGGTTTTGGTCCTGTAATATCGTTGTCTGTATTGTCTAATCTTACAGCAATTATGTTAGCATCTCCTTTTTCTACATAGTTTGTAATATCTACTTTTACAGGTAAATAACCTCCATGATGTTCTGAAACTAAAGTTCCGTTTATCCAAATTTTAGAAAAATTCATAGCTGCTTCCAATTCTAAAAACACTTTCTTTTTAGATGGATTTACAGGAACATTAAAACTTTTTCTGTACCATGCAATTCCTTGCCATTGGTCATTTACAACTTGTGGTTCTATGTTTGTGGTGTGTGGTAAGCTTACCGACTCCCAAGAAGTTGCATCGAAATTTGGTTGACTAAAAGAAGCATCTGAATCTGTGGTTTTAGCTAATTTGGTAAACTGCCAACCTTTATTAAAATTAACTTTTGCTTCATAATTAGCTTCTTCTTTACAAGAAGTTAAACTGATGGCAATGATCAGTAAAAATGAATATTTTAATGTGTTTATAAAATTGATCTTCATAGGTTTTGTTTTAATTTAAACGCAAAGTTCGCGAAGGTTTTTCAGTAAGAAAGTATACTTCTTTGTCTTATTTTTTTAATGATTTTTTATACAACTGGCTATACTTTTTATAACCAACTTCTACTCCATTTTGCATATCTTGATACGCTTTTGGGTGTTCTTTTCGAAACCATTTTACAAAAGGTTGTCCAGGAACATCAACCGGATTGTAAGTGTCACTTACCGGCGTCATTTCTTTATCAAACTGAACCGTTTCTGCTCTTAATTCTTCTAATACGTCTTTATATTTTTCGTTTGTAGCTAAATTATGTAGTTGAAATGGGTCTTCTTTTAAATTGTACAATTCTTCGTTTGGTTTTGTAGACTCAAAAAATGATTTTTGGTTTTCATTCAATTTTCCTTCTTTGTACAATTTTCTCATAATATGTACTGCAGGTCTATAAAACTCTAAATACGCTTGTTCTGCATCATAAGGAACTTCTGGTTTGTCATTTCTAATATAAGACCAATCTCCAGAAGTTACAGCTCTTGATTTTTCTTCAATTTCATCCCATAAATCTCTTGCTCCATATACATATTTTCTATCAAAATTATTATTGAAAATTGGTTTCCCTGTCATGTAGTTTGGAACATCGATTCCTGCAAAATCTACAATTGAAGCAGTTATATCTGTTGCAGAAACCACATCTTTTCTTACTTCTCCTCCTTTAAATTGTTTTGGATAATAGATAATAAAAGGAATTCTTAATCCTGGATCTTGTAAATATCCTTTTCCTCTAATATTACAACGACCATTATCACCTATAAAAATAACAACAGTATTGTCTGCCATTCCCTTATCTTCCAATTCTTTAAAAATCATTCCCACTTCATTATCCATGTACTCGATTTGGTCTAAATATTTAGCCCAATCTAAACGAATTGCAGCATCATCTGCCATATAAGGTGGCAATGTCAAGGTTTTTGGATCTACTGGATGTTCCGATTTTTCTCTTACTTCATCCCACCAATCTCCTCTGTGTGTAACTACCAACTGAATTTGCGCAAAAAAAGGTTGGTCTTCTTTTTCGAAAGTATCATACTTATCAAACAAACCAAATTCTGTTTTACCATCCCAATTACCAATTGGATCGTGTTTAAAGTTTACATCAATTTTTCTACCTTTTTTCATTACAGCATGATTACCTAAAATAGTAGTGTATCCTGCATCTCTTAATAATTTTGTAAATGGCTTAAATTGACTATCTAAAGGCACATCTCTGTTACTTCTGTGATTGTGCGAATTTGTTTTTACTTGATGTGTACCAATCATCATTGCTGACCTACTTGGTGAGCAAATTGGGTTGGTTACAAAAGCATTATCAAAACGAATTCCTTGGTTTGCCATTTTGTTTAAATGAGGTGTTTTTACATTTGGCATTCCGTACGTTTCTAAATCTGTACTCATGTCTTCTGCCATGATCCAAATAATATTTGGACGCTCTTTTTTCACTTCAACTTGAGCAACTTTTTCTGTATTCTTTTTACAGGCTGATATTGTAAGAATAATACAAGTAGTTAGTGTGATTAATTTAATTGATTTCATATATTTTATTATTTGTGTAATTGTTTAAAAGTTTAACTGTGTAATTGACTAGACTCGGTTAAACAATTACACGTTTACACATTTTTACGTTATTTAAATACTCCTCCAGAATATGGGAAATGTGGATTTTTCACACTTTCTGTTTTTAGAATTTCATTTGCTTTTTCCACCAATTTTGGGTGTTGTTTAGAAACATCATTCTTTTCATATAAATCTACAGATAAATCATATAATTCTGTGTGGTAATTATCGCCCATTCTTACTGCTTTCCAATTTCCAAAACGAGTAGCTTGTTTAAATCCTTTTACACTTCTTCCTTCCTGAATTTCGAAATACAGAAAATCATGTTTTTGTTGACTTCCTTGGTCTAATAATTCTGGTAAAATAGAAATTCCGTCTGTTTTGTTAGGTGATGTTGTTTCTGCAACTTCTGCAAATGTTGGTATGATATCATAAAAAGTTGCTGGATGATTTGTTGTTGTTCCCTCTGCAATTTTATTTTTCCAATAAGCAAACATTGGCACTCTTACCCCACCTTCATATACATCTCTTTTATATCCTTTTAAATCTCCAGAACTATTAAAAAATTTATAATCATGATGATTTTCACCCGTTGGACCATTATCACTAGAAAAAACAATTAAGGTATTTTCTAATTCACCACTTGCTTTTAATTTATAAAACAATCTTTTAATTTGTGCATCTAACATGGTAATTCTTGCAGCATGTCTTCTTTCTATTTCTGGCCATTCTTCTATTCTATCGGCATACAAATCTGTTTCACTTAAAAACAACTCATGTGCATGCGGTGTTCTATAAGACATGTATAAGAAAAAAGGTTTCTCATTCGATTTTTTATCTAAATAATCTAATGCAAAATTTGTTCTAAACTCATCTAAACATTTGTGTTTATTATAATTGTAAAAAATAGAATCTTGATTATTGTTTACCCAATGTACACGTTCATCAATCTCTCTTCCATTAACATCTTTTCCCCATTGCTCTTGCACCGCATAATCAAAACCACGTCCTTTTGCCCAGGTAGAAGTATCTTCTGGCACACCTAAATGCCACTTACCAATCATTGCTGTTTGATACCCTGTATTTTGCAACATTTCTCCGATTGTTTTTTCTGATTTCTTTAAAGCAATTCTATCCCACTTTCCATTAATATCTCCTTTATTTCCTCGAATATTAACATGACCAGTATGCAAACCAGTCATTAAAACAGCTCTAGAAGGTGAACAAACAGAAGTACCTGCATAAAAATCTGTAAATCGTTTTCCTACAGAAGCCAAAGAATCTAAAAAAGGAGTTCTAATTTCTTTTTGTCCGAAAGAACCTAATTCTCCATAGCCCAAATCATCTGTTAAAAGAAAAATAATATTCGGTTTTTTTCCTTTATAGCTTTCTTTAGAATTTACCGTATCCTCTTTTTTTTCTAAATTATTACAACTTGTAAATACACATAAGCATCCCAGCAAAACGGTTACATATTTTAATAACTTCATAAATATTCTTTTCGTGTTAAATATTACTTTATGATTTCTATGTAAAATTGAACAAAAAAAGAAACACATTTGTTTTTGCAGATGCAGAAAATGTATTTTAGCGTAAATTAAGTACTCTAAACTAGGTTTTTAGACTCTTATTTATCTTCTTTTTACCACTATTTATCTTAAAAGTATAACTTAACACCACGTAACGTCCTAGGCTTTGCAAATTGGTTTCTTCAAAATAATTTAAAGTACTTCTTCTATAAACATCTATATTTTTATCTAAAAGATCTATTAAAACCAATTTAATAATATTGTTTTTAGGTGTTAAAGCGTATGATATTGCAGCATTCCAAATAGGTATTTCTTGTTGTATTAAAAACTTATTATCTGTATACACCAAATAATCGAATTGTGTGTTTACGTTTAATCTTTTAGAAAAATCGAAATCTACCATACCAAAATATTTTTGGGTGGTAAATTTTCTATCTAAATTATTCTCTATAGAAAAACTAGTATTATTAACAACGTACGTTGCACCTGCTTTTAAATCTACTTTTCTTTTACTATTATTTTGAAGGATTAAACTTGTTAAATAATCTTTAGAAACCACATTATTTAATTCATAATTCACAATTGAATTTGCAGCATTATTAGAAAATTTATTTTTAAGACTCAAACTTACTCCTAAACTATTTATTTTTTTAGTAATGTTTAACAAGGCATTAAAACGAATCTTTTCACCACTATTTTGATAACTAATTGTTCTAATATATTCATCATCTATAGTTACATTTCTAATAATTGCATCCGTAGAATTTGAATACTGAATTTTACCATTAAAATTAAATGACGAATTAAAATCATACACATTTGCTGTGGCAGATATGGAGTTCGTTTTTTCGTTTTTTAAATCTGGGTTTCCTGTATTAATTGCATACGGATTTATATCATTATAAAACGGATTTGCTTGATTTGCTCTCGGTGCTTTTATATATTTTCGATATGTAAATCTAAATTTCTGACCTCTTTTGGGTTTGTATTGAAAAAATAAAGATGGGTTTAGATAGAATTTTTCTCTGATAAATTGAATTTCATCAACTTCTCCAAAGCTTCGATGTAATGTTTGTAGCTCTAAACCTGTAGATATATTTAAAACAGATTTATTATAGCTATGAGAAAATTTTGTTTTAAAACTATTTTCAGAATATTTGTAATAATATTCTATGGCATCTTCTACTGTAGTGGTTTTTATTGTTTTTCTATTCTGATTGGTGTTTTCTGTTCCTGTTAAAATTTCTGAAGATGCTTCTGTATTAAAATAATGATTTCCTCCTAAAGGCTCTGTATATTTTACTTTCACCAAAATATCTGCAGAACTCAAATCTTCGTCTCTTAAAATTTCAAAATTTGTGGTAGACGGATTCGTTTTATTAAGGTTTCTTTCAATAAATGTATTCTGATTATTATTTTTAGTATAATTATTAATTACAGCTTTAAAACTTGTGCTGTAACTTCTTCCCTTTTTTGGTAATTTACGGTAAAAATCTACATTTAGATTTCCATATTTTTTAAGATTTGAATTTGATGATGTATTGGTATTTGTTGTCACCAACTCATCCATTGTGTCAAAAAATAAACCATCTCTAATTAAATCAGAATTTATTTTGTCTGAAAAAAACTTTCCTTTAACACGTAAACTACTTTTTTTATTCGATTTGTTCTCATAATTAAAATTCAAATTATGGTTATCTGAAATATTCAAATACTTGTTTTTAGAAGTATAGTTAAAGTTATTGGTATTAGAAAAGAACACTCTTTTTGTATCTGAAACACCATTATTTTCAGAAAGGTTATAAAAATAATCTACGTTAAAAGATTCCTTTTTCCGAAGTTCTTTTCCGTAATTAATACCTGTAACAACCGTTTTTAAAAAGCCACTTAAACTTTTTTGAGGATTTATAAAATCGTCTTCAGAATCATCACTAGAATCATCTGCAATACCATCTGCATTTTCTAGAAATCCTTGAATATTAGAACCCGTAACATTAATATTATTAAACTTCCCAATGACGGATAATTGCGATTTAGAATTAAATTGATTGTAATTTAGATTGCTAAAGTATCGATTATCTAAACCTAAACCCGCTGCAACCTTACCAAAACCTCTATTTTTTTTCGACTTTTTTAGTGTAAAATTAATAACAACTTCTTTATTACCATCATTAATACCTGTTAACTCTGCTTCATCACTATTTTTGTCGATTACCTCAATTTTGGCAATTGCATCTGCAGAAATATTTTTTAAAAAGATGGATGGATCTCCTCCAAAAAATTCTTTTCCATCTACAAAAATTTTAGTAACCGTAGTTCCTTGTGCTACTATCTTACCTTCTTCCATTTCAATACCTGGAAGCTTATTTAATAAACCATCAATATTGTCATCAAAATTAACTTTAAAAGAATCTGCATTAAAACTAACCGTATCTTTTTTAATTTGAATAGGCACAACCGCGGTAATAACAATTTCATCTAATTGACCAATGTCTTCTTTTAAAATAATGTTTTTTAAATCGATTAACTTTTTGTTGTAAATCAGTTTTTTAGAAAACGTTTTAAAACCCAATAAATCTAATTGTAAAACAATGGTATCTTTCGGAATATCATTTAGTAAAAACATTCCTTTTTCATCTGTGGTTGTATAACTTAAAAAGGTATTGTCTTTAGGGCTTAATAATGCTACAGACACCATTTCTAAAGGAACATTTGTTTCATCTGTAATTACACCTTTTATACCTGATGATTGACTCTGAATACTTATTGAAAAACAAAATAGGAACATTAACAATGCTCCTATTTTAAAATTTATTTTGGTTGAAAACATATTTTTTAGACTATTTGAAGACCTAATGGTTTAATTAAAAGGAAAAAATTCTGATGTAGTTCTTGAACTTAACATTAATCCTTTTAACTCTACAACAATTTTTGGGTGTAAACTTGCAATATTTGTAGTTTCAGAAACATCTTTAGATAAATCATATAATTCAAAAGCACCTTTTTTATCGCCTTTTAAATTCATCTTATTCCAAACACCTTTCCAATTTCCTTTTCTAATTGCTTTTCTACCGCCTCTTATATTAAACTCCCAATATAAATGCGCATGTTCTTCTTGATTCTTTTTATTTAATAACGTTGGCAAAAAAGAAATACCATCAATTTCTTTCGGGTTTTTAGTATTCGTAATTTCTGTAATTGTAGGTAAAACATCCCAAAAAGTAGAAACGTGGTCTGTTACACTTCCTGCAGCAATTTTAGTTGGCCAAACAGCTATAAATGGTGCTCTAATTCCGCCTTCATATAAATCTCTTTTGTAACCTCTAAACTTACTATTACTGTCAAAAAAATCGGGATTCGTTCCTCCTTCAGGAGATGGACCATTATCACTAGCAAACATTATAATAGTGTTATTTGTAAGCCCTAATTCTTCTATTTTTGCTATAATTTCACCAACATAGGCATCTATTCTTGTTACCATAGAAGCATAGGTTGCTTTTGGTTTATCACAAGGTGAATATTCATAAGTAACAATATTTGGACCATAATCTGAAGTATATTTATTGTCTGCGGTATAAGGTGTTTCTTTAAATTTACCATCATACATTTTAAAAATAGAATCGTTTGGAGAAATAAGTTCTACATGTGGCAGTACTAAAGGAATATATGCAAAAAACGGTTTGTCTTTATTATCTTCTAAAAACTGAAGTCTGTGGTCTCTAATTTTATCTGGAGAATACGTAACTTTATGTGTCCAATCATTCCCCTCTAAAGAATCTATTTTTTGATTGTGATTTAAATAAGGAGGATAATAACGATGCGCTAACTTTTGATCATTATAACCATAAAACTCATCAAAACCTTGATTGTTTGGATCTCCTTCTCCAAAACCTAATCCCCATTTACCAAACATACCAGTTACATACCCTGCTTCTTTTAAAATTTCTGCAATGGTTACCGAGTTTTTTGGCAAGGGAACTTGACCTTCTTCGTCTTCTACCAACTGTCTATTTCCTCTAATAGGCGTATGTCCTGTATGTTGACCTGTCATTAAAGTTGAACGAGAAGGTGCACAAACTGCAGAACCACTATAGTGCTGGGTAAATTTCATTCCTCGCGTCGCTAAAAGGTCTAGGTTTGGTGTATGAATTTTTGTTTGACCATAAGATCCTAAATCTCCAATACCCATATCATCTGCCAAAATATAAATGATATTTGGTTGCTTCTGTTTTACCAAAACTTTCTTACTCTCTTTTTCTTGTGCACAAGAAATTGCAATTGTAAAAACAAAGGCACCCCATAAAATTAATTTAATCTTCATAATTTAAACCGTTTAATTGGTGTTTTTTCATTTATAGACATTATTGTCCGATAAAAGACATAAGACCGCTTCACTTTTAAAATCAAGAACCAAGACTTGACTCTAACTCCGTAACAAAGAGATGTAACTTAAATTAGTCTGCCTTTTCTCAAAAATTTTACTTTAAAAAAGCAAGGGGATCATCAAAAAACACGTAAAACCACTTATTTTTAAAAGATTTATCAAAATAAAACAATCGGACACTAATGATTTATAGATTAAAAAAGAAAAGACATTTAACAACTCTAGGAGATATTAAATGTCTTTCTAATTGTTATTAATAAAAACTATTACAAAAGTTTAATACAACTTTTCAGTTATCTAAATTGTACTTCTTTAACTCCATTTGTAAAATCGACACCTCTTAACTTCACAAAAACAGCTTTCATTTCTGCTAATTTTTCTGGATTAGATGCTGCTAAATTATTTTGTTGCCCTTTGTCTTCTTTTACATTATAGAGTTGCTCATAAGGAAAGTTACCAACTTCGATACTTACTTTTTCTCTAAAGTTTTTTCCTTTATAATCTGGTATATATACCCAATCTCCACGTCTTAAAGCTGTTTTTCCTGTAGCTTCAATTACTAAGTTATCTCTTCCTGTATCACTTTTACCTAACAAGGTGTTTAATATATCTTTACTATCTGTAGTCATTTCTGCAGTACCTGTTAAGTTTGCAAGAGAAGCTAATAAATCCATCTGACAAACAATAGCATCTGAAACTGCAGGTTGTATTTTCCCTTTCCAATACGTAATAAAAGGAACTCTTGTACCTGCTTCAAAAATACTGTATTTACCACCTCTAAATCCTCCTTTAGGGTCGTGTTTCCCTAATTTTTCTACGGCATCATCATAATAACCATCATTTAAAACTGGACCATTATCACTAGAAAAAACAACTAATGTATTTTCTAAAATACCTTCTTCTTTTAAAGTATTCATAAATTCTCCAATCACCCAATCTGCTTCTAAAATAACATCTCCTCTTGGTCCCATTCCAGATTTACCTACAAATCTTGGATGTGGCGTTCTTGGTACATGTGGCTGTTGCATTGCATAATATAAAAAGAAAGGTTTGTCTTTATGAGTTTTAACATAATTCTGTGCCTTTGCTAAAAAATGATCTGCCATGTCCGTATCTGTCCATTTTGCAGCATCACCACCTTTCATAAATCCTATTCTCGGAATTCCGTTTACAATACTATTGTTATGACCATGATGCCATTTCATAGTTGTCATTTCTGGATTAGAAATTGCCGTTGGTTCTCCTTCAAAATTCTCTTTATAACTTATTTCAATAGGATCATTTTTATCTAAACCAACAACATTTCCGTCTTTTATGTAAACGGTAGGAACTCTATCCTGCGTAGCAGCCATAATATATGAACTTTCAAAACCAACTTCATTTGGTCCTGGAGAAACTCTTTCGTTCCAATTTACAACTCCGGTTCCTAAACCTAAGTGCCATTTACCAACAATTGCTGTTTGGTACCCTTGTTTCTTCAACATTTTTGGTAAGGTTTGTTGCTCTGTAGTAATTAACAAAGGCGCTGTTCCTGGTAAAATTTTTGCATCTTTATTTCGCCAAGGATACACACCTGTTAATAAAGCATACCTACTTGGTGTACACGTTGCCGAAGAAGCATACCCATTTGTAAATTTAATTCCGCCAGACGCTAATGCATCTATATTTGGCGTTTGTAGTTCTGTAGCTCCGTAGGCACTGATATCTCCATAGCCTAAATCATCTAAATAGATAACTACAATATTTGGTTTCTGTTCAGTCTTTTTTACTTCTTTTTTCTCTGGTTGATTTTTACACCCAATTGCAAAAACGAAAGTAAAAACTAATAAAAAATTTAATTTAACGATTCTCATTATCTTGTTTTTATATATTATCCTTTGTACATAAAAGTTATTCATTGGAAAAAAATACTCCCATCTCAAATTGAAATGGGAATATCATTCTATTTTAAATTATCTAGGTTCGATAATTAATAAATCAAAATTATCTAACCATAGTTTTTGAACGATAGCATCATCTTGACCTGTATTTTCGATATTAAGATCGAATCTACCAGAATTAATACCTCCTAAAGTTATTTCTGGTAACGTAAGTTTTACCCATTTCCCTTTTTCTGTTGCTGAAATATCAAAATTAAAAGTTGCATCAGAATCTGCATTAAAAGAAAACTGAATAGAACTCATAACAGTAGAATTTTCGATATAAACCCAAACAGAAGGAATATATGTACCTGCAGTTACAGGGCTTAAAGTTGTAAAACCAGCTCCTTGTAATCTTGCAATTGCAGGAATTCCGCTAGCTGTAGTTTCGAACTTCATAGAACTATTACCTTGATAAGACATAGCATCATCTCTCCAATAATATAATGGGCCACCTTCATTATTTTTGTTATGTTGTGCAAAATACCCTTCTGTATTTGCTTTTTTAAATTGATTACCAGAACCACCCCATTCTTGTTCATAGCCCGTATAACCTGGTATATTCATAGCTCCTTCAAAATACATAACAACTTTTTTGTTCTCGAAGCTTTCTAAAACTCTAGAATCTACAGATTGTATATCGCCCGAAGTATAAGCAACAGTAACCACATCACTATTATAAATTGGTGCTGCTAATGTTATATCTATCTGCGTTGCATCTTCACTATTAATTGCAACTGATTGCACCGCAATATTTTGATTGAAACCTGCTGTTGTATTTGCTACATTTACAGTAAAATTATCTTTTTCTGATGTAGCTAAAACACCTATTTCTCCTGTAAGCTTAAAAGAAATAACTTCTGTTGCATCTTCTTTTAAACCTCCATTAAGTACAAAAGGTTTTGTAGATGGAATTACTTTAATTTTTAAAGGAATTAATTTTATTACTTCTCCTTTTGGTTTTGGTTCTTTTCTACTAGAAGTAATATCTCCTGCTACAAAATCTCCTAAACTATTATATAAAACATCTACAGAACCTGCACTGCTTTTATCTTTATCTCCTCCTTTAAATGTCCATGTTCTAGCGTCTGGTTCTCCTGAAGTAGTCATATCTACATACGTAAGTTGTTCACCGGCTTCTATGCTTACTGTTTTCCATGAAGCAACATCAGCAATACTTGGCATATCTTCTTCACCAATACTTAATACAACTTCTGTACCTTTAAGCACCTGAAATACTGGTTTTAAATCATCATAAACATTAACCGTAAATATTTTATCAACCAACCAAGTACCATCTGCTTGTTTTACAGACTCAGTTACAGAATCTTTAAAAACATTTTTAAGTGCAATTTCTTTAATTCCTGGTGTATTAAACAGCACATTTATTTGCTGATCTTCTAAACTTGTTGGCCCAGTAGCTTCTATAAAATCTGAATAGATTGAATTATCCGAAGAAAACTCTTTAGACAAAGAACTAGTACCCTCTGGTATACTCCAGCTATGGCTTACCGCATTCGTAGAAACATCATATAATCCTATAAATTGATTAAGTGCCACTACATAATCTCCTGTGGTAGTATTTTGTGTTGCTATCCAAGTAAAACTAGAGAAATCTCCATAAGGTGCATCATATTCATTTTCACTACATCCAAATGCTGACAGTATCAACATTAATATAATTCCTATTTTTTTCATTTTTTTCATTTTAGATTAGTTAGAAATTTTTGGATTATTTATGGTTTCACTTGCAGGATACGGTAAATACCCATCTGTATAAAATTCTGCTGCTGCTAAAAATTCTGGTACTATTTGAAAATCGGTTTCAACTGTACTGACACCTTCCCTTACCAAACTAGCTGTTCTTGTTCCTGTTCCTGTAGCTTCTTCGTTTAAATACTCATAATCCGTAGCATAAAAATTTCTTTCACTTAATGCCGTGTAACGCTCTTTAGCAATTCCCCATCTACGTAAATCAATATTTCTTGTAGAAAAACCTTCTACACATAATTCCATAGGATATTCAAATAATTGTAAACGTGTTCTTACTTCTTCTTGTGAATCATACGCTGCACCTTCTAAGGCTAAAAGTCCCCAACGTTTACGTACTGCATTGGTATATGACAAAGCACCAGCAATATCTCCCGTTTCATTTAAACATTCTGCCATCATTAAATAAACACCAGACAAACGGTTTAAAACAACATTTTTACCAGATTGCCAACTATTAACACCTAATGTATTTTCATCATTAGTAATATCATGATTGGTGTACTTTTTAAAATAACCATATTTACCTGAGGTCTTAAAATTTTGTAAAATAGCAGCAGATGGTGATTGATAATACTCTGTATCTTCATCATTTACAACAGCAAGCATAGCAGAATTTCTTAAAGAAACTTTTCTTAGCCTTACAACACCTGCTCTATCTGTTACCGTATTTCTTGGATCAGTAGGATCCATTTCATCACTAGCATAAGCATGAATTAACCATGCTGCAGCTGTAAAAGTTTCTAAATTACTTGACCCACCACCACTTCTTGGCGCTGAATATCTTGCACTTCTTGTTATAAAATCGTCTTCATTAAAAGAATTATCTTCTGCTTTATGCATACTATAATTAATTTCAAAAATAGATTCTGAGTTAAAATCACCTGCTTTTGTAAATAGGATACTTGCATCTTGTACTAAAGCGTATCCGTAATCTTTCTTTTTATTATTAATAATATCATCAAAATAATCTTTGGCTACGGCATAATCTCCTTCATACAAATAACTCATTCCTAAAATAGTACCGGCTGCACCTGCATCTACTTTTGTTTTTGGCAACATTTGTCCAGGTAAATTGGTATAAGCATATTCTAAATCTTTTCTAAAAAAAGCGATTACTTCTGCAGATTCTGACGCTGCTTTTGCAAAATCGGTAGGTTTTACCGGATTTACATCTCTAATAATAATTTTTCCTTGTTTAAAAACTGAATGCAAATAGAAATGCGCTAAGCCTCTAAAAAAACGTGCTTGTCCCATTTGTAAAGTCCATTTTTCTTGACTTTTTAAATCATCAGTCATCCCGTTTAAACCTTCTATTACTTGATTTGCTCTAAAAATAACTTGATACAAAGCATTCCATCTTAGTTGTAATTCGTTGGTGTTTTCGTTTATCTTATGTTCGTACCAATTCTTAGCAAAAAGAGATACATCTTGACCATCTGCTGGAGACCTGTCATTAAAACGACCACCAGGATATCCTTCATCTGATCTCCAGGATTCTACACGTGCATTTACGATATACTCATTTAACATGGCACCATACACCGAAATTAAATTAGTTTCAGATTCTTCTAAAGTAGACCAATAAATGTCTGCAGATATTTCATTCGGATTCACTTCTTCTAAATAAGAATCACATGAAAATAATGTTAAAAACATTACCGTTAAAGAAATTGTTTTAGCTATATATGTTTTCATTTTGTGTGTTTTTAAAAATTAATATTTAAACCGAAACTATATATTGCTGCAAGCGGATATCTTGAGTTATCTATACCTCTTCTGGCAACATTGTTAGAGCCAACTTCTGGGTCATAACCAGAATATTTTGTAAACGTAAGTGCATTTTGTGCTGTAAGATAAAATCTAAATTTATCTAGACCAATTTTAGAAGTAACCTCTTCAGATAGCGTATACCCTAATGAGATTTGCTTCAACCTTAAATAATCTCCATTTTCTAACCAGTAATCTGTAAGTCCAGAATAATTATAATGATCAGAAGCATCACCTCTAAAGATTGGTATTTGAGAAGTTGGGTTGTTTGGTGTCCACATATTCTTTAAATCTTGATGACGCTCATAATTATAAGAAGCTGCTTTATTACCATTTAATACTTCTGCACCAACGGTACCATACCAATTCATAGATAAATCGAAACTTTTATAATTCCAGTTTAAATTAAGACCATATTCAAAATCTGGCAATCCACTACCTTTATAAACCCTATCAGAATTGTTTATTTTCCCATCATTGTTAGTATCAACATAAATTAAGTCTCCTTTTTCTGCATCTTCTCTTCCTTCTAAAGATCTATATGCTGCAAGCTGTTCATCCGTTTGTACCACACCGTTGGTTTCATATAAAAAGAAAGAACCAGCCTCACGACCAACTGCAATAAATGACACTGTAGATTCGGTTGTTTCATTTACCAATCTTACACCATTATTAGGCACAATAGTAACGCCATCTTGCATTTTTGTAATCTTGTTGCTATTGGTTGTAAAAGTAGCTCCCAATCTTAAATTACTTTCACCAACTTTTCCTCTATAGTTTGTAGCAAATTCAAACCCTTTGTTTTCCATATCTCCAATATTTAAAACTAAAATATTATCATAATATGCACCTGCAGAACCAGGTAATGTTACAGGGAATAACATGTCTCTTTTTTTAGTATTGTAGTAATCTGCAGTAACTGTAATTTTATTTCTTAAAAAAGAAAGATCTACACCAACGTTATTAGATACAGAAGTTTCCCATTTTACATCTGCATTTGCATAAGATATAATTGATGTTCCAAATTCTTCTCCACTATCTCCTTCATCAAAAACATAATCTCCAAAAGGAGCAATTGTACTCGCATATTCATAATCTGCAAAACTATCGTTACCAACAGTACCATGACTTAATCTTACTTTAAGACTATTAACCGTAGCTTTTATTGGCTCCCAAAAATCTTCATCGGAAACATTCCATGCTGCAGAAATAGAAGGGAAAGTCCCCCATCTATATTCAGATCCAAACCTAGAAGAACCATCGTATCTTGCCAATGCAGAAACTAAATACTTTCCTTTATAATTATACTGCAACCTTCCAATAGTACCTACCGTTTTTTTATTGTAATTATCAGTAGTTCCAGAAATATCTGGATTATAACCACTGTTTACTAATTGGTTTATAGTACCTCCATCTAACACTAATAAATTATTATTAGAAACTCCCTGAATAGAAGCGTCAAAAGATTGATGATTATCTTCCTCTAAAGCCAATGCTACTGTAGCCCCAATACTATGATTACCAAATTTCTTTTTATAATTTAAACTGGCATCCCAACTAAACTTATTCGTTCTAGAAGCAATGGCAATAACTCCACTTCTTGTGTCATCAGTTATTACTTCATCATTTTCTAAATCATATAAAGAAAAACTTGGTTTAAAAATATTTCTGATATCATTCGTAACAGAAACCCCTACTCGTGTAATAAAGTCTAACGATTCTGATAATTTTCTATTTACACTTAAACTTGCATTGATACGATCTCTATTACTATTATCTAATTGTCTAAGTGCTTGATTTAAGGCTACAGAAGGAGTTCTAACACCACCAATTGCACTACCATCTACAGATTCTTCATCAGGATCTATTGCTGGATAATATGGTTTATATCTACCTGCTTGCACAATTAGACCTGCACTAGACCTTTTCCTTTTTTCGATGGTAAAAGATAAACTTCCATCTATTTTCCAATTATCTGTATTATACGTTGTACTTGCTCTACCGTTGTATCTTTTAAAGTTTGAATTTACAATAGAACCATCTTGATCAAATAAACTACCTACAACATTGTATGTAAATTTTTCTGCACCACCAGAAACACTAAAATCATAATTTTTAACCTCTGCATATCTATTTAATACATAGTCATCAAATTTATTATCATTATTAATCCATTCTGGGTAACGCGCAACAATATGATCAAAACTAATGGCAGTATATGCATTTCTATTTACTTCATAAAACAATTGTCCTTCTGTATTCATTAAAGGGGTTGCCTCATCTCCAACAGTCTGTAAACCAAAAGTATAATTAAAACCAACATTCATTTGTCCTGCTTTTCCTTGTTTGGTAGTTATTAAAATAACCCCCGCAGCTCCTCTTGCACCATATATAGCTGTAGATGCAGCGTCTTTTAAAATATCGATACTTTCAATTTCATTAGGACTTAATCCTGGATCACCAATTTGAGGAATACCATTTACAACAAATAATGGTGTATTTGAACCAATTAATGAAGTTACCCCTCTAATTTGAATATTTGCTGCTTCACCTGGTTCTCCTGAACTAGCTGTAACATTTACACCTGCAACTTGCCCTTGTAATGCAGAGGCAACATCAGGTGTTACAAACTTATCTATATCTCCAGTAACCACTCTATTTACAGCTCCCGTTAATTCTTTTTTCTTAACAGTTCCGTAACCAACCACCACAATTTCTTCTAAAGATTCTGTATCTGAATCTAAAGAAATATTTAATTGTGTTTTTGTAATTTCTACCTCTTTATTCAGCATACCTAAATAAGTAAACACTAAAGTTTCGCCTATTTTAGCTTTAACAGTAAAATTACCATCAAAATCTGTGCTTACACCTCTCTTTGTACCTTTAACGACCACAGAAACTCCTGGTAAAGGAGTATTATCTGCACTATCTGTTACGGTACCGTTTATTGTAGTTCTTTGTGCACTGGCATCAAAACTACAGAACAATACAGCAAATAAGCTTAGTAGGCTATATGCTAATATTTTGTTTTTTAATAAAAAGTTTAATTTCATGGGTTGATTTTTATTCGTTTTTATTCAAATTGATTTTTGTCTTTTTACTATTGTTATTTATCATAATTATTGAAAAGAATTTAGGAGACATACTTAAAACCTAATTTTAAAATAACATATAAAAAAAACGATCATCTAACTAGTAATTATTCTGTTCTAAAACTCCTTCAGAAAGTGTTACCTGATCTACAGGTAAAGGCATTACCTCGTGCTTGCCTTCTACAAACCCATAAGGACTTAATAAAGCTTCTGCTCTACCAGTTCTTACTAAATCGTGAAAACGAAAACCTTCTCCAGCCAACTCTACACGTCTTTCATGATAAATAGCATCTAATAAAGGTTGACCTGATAATGTACCTAGTAAATCTGGAACTACAGTAGGTAAAGCAGTACCTCTTGCTCTAGTTCTAACTTTGTTAACATACTTAATTGCCTCTGCAGGGTTTGTGCTATAAATAGCTTCTGCATACATTAAATACGCATCTGCAAGTCTAATAATACGAACATTATTAGAGCTATTTTTACTTCTACTTGTTGTTGGTATTTCATATTTAGTATAAGGAGCCCAAGCATATTTTCTTACATACCAATCGGTACCGTAAGTAGCATCACTAAAATATAAAGTAGCATCTAATCTAGGATCGTTTGCCTCATACTCATTTCTTAAACCATCTCTTGCTTGCACAAAACCACCTCCTTTATTACTGTTTGGACTTACACGTTGCGGTATTCCACTACCTGATGCAGTTGCATCTGAAAGAAAGCTAATTTCAAAAAGAGAACCAGAATTCCACTCTCCTTCTGGTTCAAAAATAGTAGAATAATCTGGTGTTAATTCAAAACCTAAAGCAAATAGTTGATTTCCGTACGTTTCTACTTGGCTCATTTTATTTTGGTATAAAGAAACTCTCATCATCATTCCTAAAGCAGCTCCTTTATCTGCACGACCTGTATAATCAGAACCTTGACTTAATCTTGAAGGTAAATCTGCTATTGCAATTTTTAAATCATCTTCAATAAAAGTGTAAGAAGCTTCTTTTGTTGCTCTTGGTACATTATACTCTCCAATACCTAAAGGTCTATCTATAATTGGTACTCCTCCAAAAGAATTTACTAAGTTTAGATAATAGAAAGCACGTAAAAAATGAGCTTCTGCTAAAATTTCCTTTTTCCTTTCAGTATCATCAAAAGTAATATTGGGCACATTTTCAATCACCAAATTTGCATATAAAATACCTTTATAGCTCACTTTCCATAGTTCAGCCATTATAGGGTTTGTTGTAGAAATTGCCCATTTATCTCTTTCAAATAATGGTGCATTATTTTCGGCAGTACGTCCTCCTTTAATAAAGTCGTCTGTACCTATTTCTCCAAAAACCATATCAGTTCCCATTACTGCCCAAAAATTAGTACCGTACAATTCTCTTAAAGAGGAGTATGTTGCTATTAAAGCTTGCTCTGCTTGTACTGGATTGGTATAGAAATCTTCTAAAACAGGTTCTCCAAAAGATTTAGAATCTAAGTTGTCTGAACAAGAAACCATTGTAATTATTACAACTAGTAAACTGTACTTTATATATGTCTTAATATTATTATATAATTTCATAATGAATGCTTTTTAAAAGTTAATATCTAGTCCTAAAGAAAATGATCTTGTAGATGGGTATCTACCTCTGTCAATTCCTATATCTAAAGATGTTCTACTACCATCGTTTTGAGTTTCATCTACACCCAGTTCTGGATCTAACCCACTATAGTCTGTTATGGTAAATAAATTTTGACCCGCTACGTAAATTCTAGCTTTTGAAATAAATGTTTTACTTAAAACGTCTTTTGAAAAATTATACCCTATTTGTACGTTTTTAAGTCTTAAGTAAGATCCATCTTCAACAAATCTACTAGACTGCTTGCTGTTATTAGCAAACCCATCAAATGTAGCTCTAGGTATAGAATTAGTAGTACCTTCTCCAGTCCATCTTCCTAAATATTCAGTATTTAGATTAGAGTCTAACTTTCCATCAAGCAAATATGAGGTAGCATTAAAAATTTTATTCCCTTGTACTCCTTGAAAAAACATTGTCATATCAAATTGCTTATATGTCATATCAAGATTAATTCCGTAAGTAAAATCTGGTAATGGAGAACCTATAAAAGTTCTATCATCATCGTTAATTGAACCATCCTCATTTAAATCTTTGTACCTAACATCTCCAGGTTTATTTCCATTTAAACTAGCATTGTTGTCTATTTCATCTTGATTTTGAAAAATTCCAATTGCTTCTAATCCGTAAAAAGAAGCGATAGGTCTACCTGCTTCAGTTCTACTAATACCAGTATAACCGTTACCAGTAGCTCCTGTGCTAATAACACTCCCTTTTGTTGCTAAACTAAGTACTGTATTGTCTATAAAAGCAATATTACCTCCCACACTAAAGAAAAAATCATTCATTCTTTTCTTATAATTTAATGAGAATTCTAGTCCTTTATTTTCAATCTCTCCTGCATTTATTGTTGGAGGTGATTGATAACCAGAAGTCTGTAAAATTGGAGATTCTAACAACATATTAGAAGTTGTTTTTATAAAATAATCTGCCGTAAATGTAAGTGCATTATGTAACAAACCTAAATCTAAACCTACGTTTGAAGTAGTTGTTGTTTCCCATTTTAAATCTGGATTACCAGGGCTTAATGGCGCTAAACCAACTACCGTTGTTTCATCATTACCTAATAAATAATTTTCACTAGTGCTTAACGTACTAAATATTGCAGAATTAGGGATGTTTTGGTTTCCTGTTTCTCCCCAACCAACACGGAATTTGAATTGATTAATGACATCAATATTATAAAACTTTTCATTATGAATATTCCATGCTAAGGCTAGAGATGGAAATTGAGCAAATCTATTATTGTCTCCAAATCTAGAAGAACCATCAATCCTATAAGTACCTGTAAATAAATATCGATCATCATAATTATAATTTAGTCTACCAAAATAAGACAATAATGATGAGCTAGAAATAGTACCATTATTTGTTGATGAATCTATAGCTCCTGAACCCAATGTAGGATTCTCGATTCCCTCTGGAATTGCACTTCTACTCGCTAAAACATTATTAAAATCTAATTGTTGAGTTTCATGTCCTAACAAGGCGCTAATACTATGCTTTTCTTTAATTGTAGTATTATAGCTTAACGTATTAGACCAAACACTTACTCTATTCTCTGATCTTAATAAACTATAAATATTTTCTGGTCTATTTTGTTCTGCCGAGATGAAGTATTCAGATTGAAAGTTGTCCATCTTTCTGTTATTAACTTCTAAACCATAATTAGATTTAAACTTTAAACCTTTCATAAGATCAGCCTCTACAAAAACGTTTCCTAAAAAACTTTCTTTTGTTAAAGGTGTTTGTTCATACAATGTTAAACCCACAGGGTTTCTAATCTCTGTAGAATATAAAGGTCTTGCAGGTGAACCATCTGTATTGTAAATTGGAGAGACTGGGTCTACAACAAATCCAATAAAAGCTGTTTTATTATTAGAATTCCCCCCAAAAGAAGCTACAGCATTAGAGCTTGATTTTGAATACTGTATATTTTGCCCTACTCTAATTTGAGGTTTTATTTGATACGTACTATTTACTCTAAAGTTTGTTCTATCAAAAGACGTATTGCTTACAATTCCTTTCTGTTTTAATTTACCAAAAGAAACATAATAAGATGTTTTTTCTCCTCCACCAGATAAAGATAATTGATGGCTTACAATAGTACCTGTTCTATAAACAGCATCTTTCCAATTATAAGACTCTAATGATGATGGATCTGCAAAAGCAGCTTCTGGAGTAGCTCCATCATTTACTTTTCCTTCGTTGTAAAGAGTTGCCCATTGCTCTGCATTCATCACGTCTAGATTATCAATTCTATTTTCAATACCTGTGTAGGTTTTGTAAGAAATCGTAGATCTATTTTTACTTCCTACCTTTGTAGTAATTAACACTACTCCGTTAGCACCTCTAGAACCATAAATAGCAGTTGCTGATGCATCTTTTAATACTTGAACCGTTTCTGCATCATCCATATTTACATTGGTAATGTCATTAACAGGCACTCCATCTACAATATATAATGGGTCTGCATTATTAACTGTACCAACACCTCTAATTCTTACCGTTGGTGTAGAACCTGGTTGTCCAGAACTTTTGGTTACTGAAACCCCTGGAGCTCTACCCTGAATTGCTTGTGCTATAGAAGTACTTTGAGTTTTAGTAAGCTCTTCTGCACTTACTGAAGATACAGAACCTGTTACATCAGATTTTTTTACACTACCATACCCAACTAAAACAATCTCATCTAATTGCCCTACCTCTTCTTCTAAAGCAACATTAATGTTTGTTTGATTGTTTACTTGAACTTCTTTTGTAGCGTATCCTATATAAGAAAAAGTTAAAAAAGCTTTTTGGTCAGATACAGAAATAGCATAAACTCCATCAAAATCAGTTGTTGTTCCGTTTGTGGTACCTTTCTCTAATACACTTACACCAGGCAAAGGTGTACCAAATTGATCTGTAATAACACCCTTTACTGCTGCTTTTTGTGCATACGCATCAAAACTACAGCATAAAATAGCAAATAAGCTTAGTAGGCTGTATGCTAATATTTTGTTTTTTAATAAAAAGTTTAATTTCATAAGTTGAGTTTTATTCGTTTTTATTCAAATTAGTTTTTTGTGTTTTGTACTTTTAATTATCTTTTTTATTTCATTAGAATTGAAATTTCAGAACTGTTAATTAAAGGTTAAACATCTCTTAAATCATAGTTAATCTTTACTGCGTATTAAAATTAATATTTTTAAGAAGTTCATTTGTAGACGTTAGTAAATTAAATGTGCTTCTTAGTAAATCGAGATACAAAAACCAACTAAACACCTACAAAACAACAACTTAAATAAATGAAAAGTTAAATATTTATTAATTAAGACTAACTTTAAATGGCAAATTACTTATAAGCAGGTACAAAATCACGTTCCCAATTTCGGATATCTTCCTTTAAAGTAGCTTCAATTTTTAAACCTGTACCAATTAAATCATGCTGCTCACTAATGTCTTCTGTTACATTAAATAATTGAAATTTACCTGAGTGGTATTTGATCAATTTCCAATCACCAGAAATTACTGCAGCATATTGATCTTCATAACTTCTCAAGAAATATAAGTTACGCTTTGCAATTTTATTCCCTTTTAAAAGAGGTAGTAAACTAACTCCCTGTATCGCATCGTTTTGGTACTTTTTACCAGAAGCTAACTCTACTAATGTTGGGTAAATATCTATAGATTGCACAGGAATATCGGTTTCTGTATTTGGTTTGGTAACTCCTGGATACGAAATTAACAACGGAACTCTTGCGCCACCTTCTCCTAAAGTATTACCTCCTTTTTTTCCTCCAGATAACGGTGCGTTTGTATAAGCACCTCCTTGATCTGACAACACAATAATTACGGTATTATCTTCAATTCCTTTTTCTTTGATTGCTTTTCTTACACGCCCTACCGATGCATCCATGGCTTCTACCATAGCTGCATGATGTGCGTATTTACCTTCTAAACCTGCATCTTGATACTTTTTTAATAAATCTTTTCTTCCTACAGAAGGTCCGTGTACAGAATAGTACCAGAAAGACAACATAAAAGGAGCTGTTTTATCGTAATTCTTAATAAAATCTACCGCTCCATCCGTTAAAACATCCGTTAAATAATCTCCTTCTTTATAATCCTTCATAAAATTTCTTGGATCTCCATTTTTAAAGAAAGGAAAGTAATAACTCTTAGGGTGACCGTTATCTGTTGTACCAAACTCAGCATCAAAACCTTGATCTATTGGATATCTCCCTACATGACCAACATGCCATTTACCAATAAAATAATTGTAATATCCGTGCTTTTTTAATTCTTCTGCATAGGTAACTTCTTCTAAAGGTAAATAATTTATAGAAGGTCTTTGTACAGGATCAGTAGGCCATAAATTATACTTCTCGTTGATAAACAACTCTTCTTCCGGTACGTGTCTAGACATTTCTAACCTTGCAGATTCTTTACCCGTAAGCAAAGAAACTCTACTCGGACTACAAGTAGGTGTTGGAATGTATGCTCGTGTAAAATCTAAACTTTCTTTTTTAAATTGATTTAAGTTTGGCGTATTAAAAGTAGAATTTCGATATCCAATATCAGACCAACCATAATCATCAACAAATAATAAAACAATGTTTGGTTTTTTATATGTGTTTGTAGTTGTAGGCTCTCCTGCATTCTTTTGCTTATTCACTTTACAAGATAATAAAGCACAAGAAATAAATACAGAAACCATAAATGCACTATGTTTTACAAATAAATTCATCTTTTAGTTTATTTAATAATTATTTTTTTAGTTATTATTTTATTTTCTGATTCAATACGAATTATATAAACACTTTCTGATAATTGAGAAGTATCTATACTTATTTCATTGTTATTTTTAACAACATTTTTAACCAATTGACCTATTAAATTATAGATCTTAATCTTCGCATTAAAATCACTTTTCACCCTTAAAACTTGTTGATTTTCTAATTGATAAATAACAACATCATTCATCAATTCTTTATGGGTATTTAATGTTTCTGCTACTGTAGATGTTTGTAAAGGGTTTGGAGTATTTTTATCTTCACCAGTAATCCAAATTGGAGAACCATCAATATCACAACCTTCAAAATCGTTTTCTCCTCCATCGGTAATTAAACCATCTGCTCTTACTTCGGATGAAAACCCAGTATGCGTTACATTGTCTAAAACAATTTGATACCTTCCTGCAGGATTTCCTTTAGAAATATAATCTTCTAAAGCCAAGTAATAAACAGGTGCTAAAGCTGGCGCTTGATAAGACTCATCGTCTAAATTTTTATCCGAACTAATGTAGTTTCTTAATGCACAAGGAACGTGTCTTAAACGTGCAGCTCTTACCTGAGCATTTACACCATACGTGGCAGAAACATTGGCAATGACAGATTCTTCAGAAAAAGTTCCTGCACTATGCCCATTTATTGCATTTCCATCGGCATCCGATTGCCCTTTATCTTTTGATAAAAAACCAAAATTAATAGAAACCACAGCTTCACAACTTACTCCCAAAATATCTCTAACATCTACCATTCCTTGCGTTATGGTATGTGGAGACATCATAACTGCATGTGCTCCGTTTGTACAAGAAATGTTTCGTCCGTAAACATTATTAATTACAAGCGTTTTATCTGTTACATATAAATCGGCTAGACCAGAAAAGCCCGACTCTAAGCGTAAAGTAACACCACCTTCACCTGATAGGTCTCGAAATAAGGTATTTTGTATAACTTGGTTTTGGGTTAAACCATAACCATAATGTGCTTTTTTAATATCTAAATTTTCTATAATTCCAAAAGAGGCAAACTTTGCTGGTTCATTTGTATTTCCAACAGCTCCAGATGAAACTGCATTAAATTTTGTATAATTGTCTAAAACTACAAAATCTGCTAACCTAAAATTAGTTGTATTTCCTAATTGAAAAGCTCTTATACCATCATTAGGTTGCATGTCTGAAAAATCAAATGTAAATTTTTCTCCATTTGTACTTTGAAAACTCCAATTAGAAACCTTTTCAAAATTATTATCATATCCAGCTCTAAACAGTGCATTCATAGGTGCTGTTTTAAAAACAACATCTGGATGCACACGAATATGAACTCCTGTTTTTATATGAATTTGCCCCAAAGTATACGTGCCCGCATTTATGGTTAAAACTCCTCCGCCAGCATTAGACAAACTATTTATCATACTTTGTAAAGCAGCGGTTGAACTAGCTCCATTAGGAAAACTCAATTGATTTGCAGTATTAATACTAGGGTTGTAAAAATAACTATCTGCTGGAAGTGCTCTATCTAGAGGATTTTGAGCAAATACAAAGCTTATAAAAAAAAAGCAGCACCAAGATAAAAATCTATCTTTTGAAATTTTCATAAAATTCAATTTTAGAATTATTTGACTCCTTTATTTCGTTTTATTTTTATCGAATTAACATTTTCTTTTACTTCTATTTTAATAGGGAAATTGAAGTTTTTAAATTGATTTTTTTCAATGATTACATCTTCACAAAAGTCTAAATGTACTGCTGGTAAAGTAGATCCCATAGGATAATCTGTACTTAATTCGATAATATTACCAGTAACTTTTAATCCTTTTACAGAAAAAGCATCTACTAAATGACCATTAAAACTTTTAATAATATTGTTACTAAAATCTATATTTCTATGAAATTTATCTTCACCAATTCTTTGGTCTTCTGTAAATAATGGGGCAGCCAATAATGGATAAGATTCTCCATTTCCAAAACCAATCGTATTAAAAATATTGTTTCTAATTACAACATCATCTACACCACCAGACTCATACCATTTGTTATTATCACCTTCAATTAAAATACCGTGCATTTGAGATGAAAAATAATTATTTTCTATAACCACTTTTCCTTTTGTAGTAATTAATGCTCCTCTTGCTCTGTTTTCTCTAATGATATTTTTATTCATGTACAGATCCGGATACCAAGTAAGGTTTTCTAAAGAAAGTTTTCCTTCTGGCAATTTTGCAGGAACTTCTGCTACGGTAATTAACATTCTTCTTTCATTTAAAACTTTAACTTTTTTTATTTCTGTTTTAAAAATTGGTAGAATTGTTTCTCTTGACATAATCATTACCTCATCTCCTTTTTCACCGAAAATAAAGCCCCACTGTTGCACATGACTTGTTTCACATAAAAAGGTATTATTACCCAAATATTTTTCAACTTTTACATAAGCTCCATGAACATTTATTCCATCATCTAACATGTGTTCTAACAAACAGTTTTCTAACTTAATGGTTCCTTTACACCCTAAAAAATGAGTAGCATCTGCTCTTGTAGAAATTGTTCTATTATCTCTAGAAGTAACTATAAATGTGTCCAAAGAAATGTTTTCGCACCTTTCTGCAATTAAGGCCATTCCTCCTGCTGCTAAAACAGTAATATTATTTAAAACGTTGTCTTTAGAGTTTGATAAATGAATACCAGGTGCAAATCTATTTGCTCCCGGACTATTGCCATACGTTGCAAATACAGTTCCTACTGGAGGTAAACTTTTAGTATAATCGATAAACTTTGCCGTTTTATCATCAATCTTAACAATCTTTGCTGTTTTATGAGATTGTGGTTTTAAATAGTAATTTTTTGTCTGCCAAATAGGAGATCTTGTAGCAGGGTCAAAAGCCATATTCTGACCAATTTCATCTTGCCAATCATAATGGTTAAATAATATTTGGTTATTCTTAACCTCAAAACCAAATTTTTCATTGGCAACATCAACTGTAAAAGAATTTTCTTTTTTATTATTTTCTGTTACCGTTAACTCATTTACAAAAGATTTTTCCCAATCAATTGTAAAGTTTTTTAGTGTTGTATTTTTAGAACCTTCTACTGTAATTGGTACAATTTTACCATGAAACATAAATGTAGAACCGTTTCCATCTAACGTAAAACCATCGAAATTAAAAATTGGAAAAGCTATTTTCTTTAAACTATTATCGTGGTTTGTAACTGCTCTATAAACCTCGAAAGCATTCTCTGGATAAAATTCATATTGCCCTTTTGGAAAAAACAACGTGATGTTTTTCTTTCCTTCTAAAGAGTCTATTAATTGATACAGCTCTAACGTAACATCTTTACCTGGTTTAATACCAAAATCTGCAACATTTATGGTTTCATTTTGTGCACTAGAAGTGAATCCTAAAAATAACAAAAACATAAAAGTGAAAAAGTTCTTCATAAAAATATAATTTTAATTTCTTATGTAAACCTAAGCACATAATGCTCTTATACTGTATTTATGCGTATAAAGATTGTATTCTTTAGTATAAACTTCTATTTATAAAACATTTAAGAGAAAACAATACTTAAATTGTTTTCTCTTAAATGTTTTAATTTTTGGTATTAATTATAAATTCAAACTCATACTTTTTTGAAGGAACTACATATTTTGGTAAAGTTTCAGACAACGTTCCATTTACACTCATTTGAATTAAGTGTAAATTCAAGGTATAAAAACCTTGTTTCATTAAATCATAAGGATGTTTGGCATTCTGAATATTTTCTGGCGAATACGGCCAAATTGAAAATCCGAATTTTGGTGAACCTTCTATCTTTAAAGTGTTCTTTTTATTTTCTGATAATTGCAACCATCTTACATCAGAACGGTTTCCGTTTTCTTGTGGAAAAACATAGTTTGTAAATAAATCATCTGTTTTAAAGGTGAATTCATCTACTTCTGTACCTCGTTTTCTATCAATGTAGTTTTCATTAGGCCCTTTTCCGTAGAAAGTAGTTGTTTTATAGTCTTTAGAAATACCTAATGTCATTCCGAATTTCACCAAACCCGGTAAACTTTCTTTTGCATCTAAATCCATCTTAACAACAATTCTACCATCACTTAAAAAAGTATAAATCAAATTAAGTTGTACCTCATCTTTGTAAGTTTTCTCAACAACAACTTTTGTTTCATTCGTTTTATCAGAAATAACTTTTACAGATTTCGTTTCTAATTTATCATTTAAAAACTCCCAATATTTTCTAGATTTTTTAAAATCGCCACTACTTGCTCCACGTAAATCGTTATCTATTGGTGGTCTAAAAAAGTTAGCTTTTAAAGGTGATAGAATTTGTTCTTTTTCATTTTTGATGAATGAAGTTAATTCTCCTGATTTTTTAGAAACTTTAGCTTTATATTTTCTACTTGAAACAGAAATTTCAGTATTATTTTCTACGACTTCTAATTTAGAGTTTGATGTTGAATTATAATTATTTTCTGATGATTTTTCTTTGACTACTAATTGTTCTTTTGCAACTTCAAATCCTTTTTCTGCCCAAAAAGTAACTGCTTTTTCTTGCACTGAAATTTTTAACCAATATTCATTTTCATCTTTAAAACGCACTTTTTTAATTGGAATGTTTATTTCTGATGATGAACTTGCTTTCACATCAACATTTTCTAAAAGCCCAGACTGAATTTCTTTTCCGTTTTCAGACAACGTCCATTTTACATTGTACTTATTTAAGTTGGTCTCATTTAAATGATTGATAGCTAAAATCTTTCCACTTTCAATAGCAACAGACTTAAAATTAAATGGTTGATGAATGTATTTTACTTCCCATGCATGTGGATTTGGTTTTCTATCCGCAGAAAAAACGCCATTTATACAGAAATTTTTATCATTCGGATAATCTTCAAAATCGCCACCATACGCGTAAAAATCATTTCCGTTTTTGTCCTTTTTAATCAAACCTTGGTCTATCATATCCCAAATAAAACCTCCTATTAAATTCTTTTTCGAGTTTATTAAATCCCAATACTCTCCTAAACCACCAATGGAATTCCCCATGGCATGCGCATATTCACACATTATAATGGGTCTGTCTATATATTTGCTTTCAGACATTGCTTTTAGTTGATAAATCTCTGGATACATTCTACTTAAGACATCTACATATTTAGGATCATCAGGATTTGCATGCGTAGGTCCTCTAAATACCTTCTGCCCTTCTTCTCCTTCTTTATAATCTGGATGATTTGGGTTTCCTTGCGCTCCTTCATAATGTATAAAACGTGATGGATCATAATCTTTAGCCCAACTTGCAGCTGCTGCAAAAGCAGGTCCTGTTCCTGCTTCATTACCCATAGACCAAGAAATTATGGAAGCATGATTTTTATCTCTATCAATCATTCTCATAATTCTACTTAAAATAGGAATAGCCAAACTAGGTTGTTGTGGCGCGTAACTGCCTAAATGATGCGTTTCTACATTCGCTTCATCCATCACATAAATTCCGTATTTGTCACACAATTCATAGAAATAAGGATCATTCGGATAGTGAGATGTTCTTACGGCATTAAAATTGAATTTCTTCAACAACTTCACATCACCTTCTAAATCTTTTCTTGTTAATGCTTTTCCTCTTACAGGATGATGATCGTGCCTGTTAACTCCTTTTATTTTTGTTGCTTTACCGTTGATAAGCAGCTCGTTTTCTGCACTAAAACCTATTTGTCTAAAACCAACTTTCTGCCTTCTAGATTCTAAAATTTTACCTGATGCATCTTTTACATCAAAAACCAATGTGTATAAATATGGGTTTTCTGATGACCATTTTACTGGATTTTTAATGTCTGCTTCTAAAAAAGCAAACTTGGTAATATCTCTTTGTGGCCATCTTTCAAAAAAGACATCTTCTATAGAACAAGACATTGTTTTTTGGGTTACTTTTTTATTTTCAGCATCATACAAATCAGCTGAAATGGTATACCCTTTTAAGTTATCTTCATCTCCTTGCATCCATAAATGCGGACGAACTTCTAATTTTGCATTTTCCAATTTATCATCGAACTTTGTTCTTACAAAAAAGTCATTTAAAGCTATTTTAGGTTGTGCTAAAAGGAGTACTTCTCTATGAATTCCGCTTAAACGCCACATATCTTGGTCTTCTAAATAACTACCATCACTCCATCTAAAGACCTGAATTGCAATTCTATTATTTCCTTCTGATAAAAATTCTGTAATATCAAATTCTGCCGCCAATCTACTTCCTTGGCTATATCCTACTTTTTTGCCATTTACCCATACATAAAATGCTGATGAAACACCACCAAAATGTAAAATAACAGATTGCTCTTTCCAATCATCCGGAATGGTAAAATCTCTGTAATAACTTCCAACAGGATTGTCTCTATACTTTTCTATAAATGGAAATTGAGGTGGATGTGGTCCCATATAATTAAAATTTCTTTTTCCTCCATTTTTAATATCCGGAGTAAAAGGATAAATTATATTGGTATAAATTGGTTGTCCGAAACCTTGCAATTCCCAATTTGATGGCACAGCAATATCGCTCCAATTTTCTCCATTAAAATCATTCTTGATAAAATCTGTTGGTCTGTTTTGAGATTTCTCTACAAAATTAAACTTCCACGTTCCGTTTAAAGATTGCATTCTAGACTTGTCTCTATTTCCTTCTAAAGCATCCGCATGATTGGTAAAAGAATAACTCGGCACTCTTGATCGTAATTTGTTTTGCTCAAACATCAATTCGTTTTCCCAATCGTTTTGAGAAAAGGTTATTTGAGAAATTAAGATTAATAAAAAAACTATAGAAGACTTTGTATTCATAATAATGAGTGCTTTTTAGCTGTAATTCATACCTTAATCAAAAAATTACATTAGGATATATAAGCGATACTAAATGCATTTAAAGGCAATTATTTGGTCTTATAAACATAAAAAGGATTTGAATAAATACGCCTAAACATTTTATCCAAATCCAATCTAATTTTATCTTAAAACGGCATTACTCCGTAATATATTTCTGACCTAATTTTAAACCAGGTTCATCATACATTTTCATTTGCTTAAACAATTCTGCTTGCATCATTTTTGCAATACCTGCATATGCTGCATCTTGGTAAAAATTAATCAACTCATCCGGATCTTTTTGTAAATCGAATAAATATGGTTTTTCCTTTTTATCAAGTACCAATTTATATCTATCACTTACTGCAGAAACCCACCATCCGCCAGACTTGGCAAAATACGTAATCCTATCACTATTTACTACTTTTTTATTGTTTGTAAAATCGTCTGAAGTATCTAAACCTTGAAATTTAGCATCTGTTTTAACATTCATCAAACTTAAAATAGTGGGTGTAAAATCTACATTTGTATAAGCTGTATTGATTACTTTCCCTGAAGGAATTTTGTTTGGATAACGGATTAAAAAAGGAATTCTTGCAGAACCTTCATAAGGTACACCTTTGTTACGTCTGTTGTGTTCAAAAAACATATCTCCATGATCTGAAGTAAATATTACAATGGTATTTTCTGTAAGATCATTGTCTTCTAAAAACTGAAGAATTCTACCTACAGAATCATCAATATGACTCACCATTCCGAAATACTGTTTCAACGCATTTTTTTCATTTTCAAAAGCCTTTTTACCAAAAGCTTCGTTATTGTCTGGTTTACCACCACCAGCCCAAGAAGGCTTTATGGCAGTGTATTCTGGCGCCATTGTTTTTGGAGCTTCAATTTTTAAATTCTCATACATGGTATTGTATGGAGGCTTTGCGTAATCTGGCGTATGCGGATCTGGAATAGAAAGCATTAACGCAAAAGGTTTGTTTTTATCACGCTCTAAAATTTCTAAGGTTTTATCCGTAAAATAATCAGTTGAATGAACAACTTCTTCTTTTGGAAGTTTCGCTGCATTATTCTCATTAATCCCTTTAAATTTATCTCCTTTTATATGAAAATAAGGTGCATGTCCACCTTTCATCATATATCGATTATCATCAAAACCAGCTTTGTATTTAATACCAAAAGCATATTTTTCATGACCCGCTAAATGCCATTTACCAACATAAGAAGTTGCATAGCCTTGGTCTCTTAAAATGGTTGCAAAAGTGGGTACATCTTCACTAATATGCATTCCGTTTTTTGGAGCACCAGTAGCACCTGGATGCAAACCTGTAACCAAAGAAGCTCTAGACGGTGTACAAACTGGAGAAGCAGCATAATAGCTTGTTGCAATAGCTCCTTCTTCTGCCAATTTATCTATAAACGGAGTTTTAGAGTTGTTTCCTTTTCCCCAAACAAAAGCTTGTGCTTCTGGTAATAATTTTTGATACGCACTAATGGTTCTAAAGTTATGTTCATCCGTATGAATGATGATTAAATTTGGTTTTTCATTTGTATTTAAAACAACCTCCTCTTTAGCTTGATTGGCAACTTTTTTCTGACTTGTGCAACTCATTATAGAGAAAACACAAACTACAGAAAACAGTAATTGGCTTTTAATTTTCATGTTATTCGTTTGATTTTGTTATTAGTTAAATACTGTTGCTGCTTTTTTTAATAATTAATACGTTACATCAATAAACCTTAAAGAACCCGCCGGTACTTTTACATCCATTTGACTTTTAGAAACTATTAAATTTTCTTTACTTAAAATATCTTGTACAGATTTTGGTTTTCTATGTTGAAATACAATGGTTACATCCCTTTCTTGAGGTTCAATATATCCGGAATCCATTAAAATGATTCTTGTATGGTTTTCATCAATTTTAATAGCAGACCAAGCAGCACCTTTTACCAAAATAGGTAACCGTTTTGCACCCGTTTCTACAATCTTTTTTAATTCTGAAGCATATTTTTTAGCGGATACAAATTCATTATTAGAAAGCCCTTGCTTTGCATTACTGATACTAAAAGGAATGTTCTTTTCTGATAATTCTTTGGCACTTTCTATCGGCGCAATTGCGACCATTCCATTAGGAATTTCTGGCATATAGCTCAACCATCTATATTTTACACCCAAAGCGATTTTAGAGAAATCATTATCTGGAATATTTGTTCCTGCCCAATGCATTTGTGCTACAGAAAAAATAGCATTCTCATCCTCTTTTTTGTACTGTTTTATATTATGATGATTATCTACCGTATGAATCAATTTTTCATCTACATCTTTTATTAAATGCCAAGAACCTATAGATAAAATATCTTCGTTTTCTACCACTGGTAAAACGCCAGATTTCATCATTGCAAATAAAATATCTAAACCCGGTTCTTCTACAAAACCAGAAGTAGAAACAATTCCGTAACGCGCACCGTAAGCAGCCATCATAACTCCTTGCCTTAAATAAGGCGAAACTGAATTTTGACCTCCAGGAGTTAGAGGCCTCCAACTTGTAGGGTTATCATCAATCAAACGCATGGCAAAATCATTAATATAACCGCCAGATTTCATTCCAATTCGTCCCGCCAAGTTTAAATCTTGAGTTCTATTACTGGTATCTTCGGATGCAGGTACTAAAAAATCGCTGTATTTTCCTGATAAAAAAACATCTTTCCAAAGTGGTAAATGTGTCGTTGCAGCCCAAAACATATTTTTATATCTAAAATAGAGTTTTGCTCTGTTATTTTTTCTGATTGCTTTTGCCAATCTTGGTAAATAATCTTTTACAAAATATTGTACTCTTGGGTCTTCTACATCGTCCATTTCTGCATATACAAAGCCATAGCAAGTGTTTGGAGCAACTTCTAAAATTTGTTCTAAAGTTTCTATTTGAATGTAAAAAGGATCATTACCATGACCTGCCCAAAAAGTAAAAGGTTGCCCTTTTGCTTCGTAATCTCTAGCCATTTGAATGATATCTTCTCTAGAATCTTGGTACTTTCCTCGTTTGTCTTTTTTTAAGGCCGATTCACCAATTTTGTTTACTAAGTACGTTCTGTCTGTAGCTTCTTTTGGAGATTTCTGAATCACAAATTTCACGTTTCCTCCGTCTAATTTTTCTACCTTAGAAGAAGCTCCTTTTTTTGTAATCATCACAAAATCTTTGTTAGATTTCTTCTGATAACTAGGTGTTTTATACTCTAAGATTTGGTTGTATAGTTTTGTTAGATTTTGCTCCACAGCTAACATTCTACCTTGTTTTTTATGCGTAGTTTTGTACCAGTTATCTTTTGATAAGTTAAAAAAATCTACATTATTTCCACCATCTACAGTTCCGGTTCCTATTAATTGGTTTGATTTAGGTTCATAAACAAAATCACTATAAACACCCTTTCCGCATTTTTCTCCACCTGTATTTAATAACTTTCCTTTTGTATCTAAAACAATTAAAACACCGCCGTGTTGAAACATAATTTCGTTTCTACTTGCCAAAAAACTTCCTTGAGAATGTGCATAACGTTGCACCTGCTTTTTATTACCTGCATATTCTGCTAAAACATTAAAGTCAGCATCTAAAGCAGAAAAGAAAGGTTTAAAACTATTATCGGCAAAAAATAAAATATCATCTTTTTTATCATTATTGATGTCGGCTATCGCAATATCTGTAACCATTGTTTTGGTTAACGCCTTTAATTCTTTTTGTTTAATACTAACTTCCTTTAAAACTTGTTTAGAATCAGCATCTAAAATTCCCATAAATTCCCAACGGAATTTATCATGAAAATACGTCATTAAAAAAAGTGATTGTTTACCGGAATCTGTAAAAACTCCTCTTTCAATTTTTCTAACTACTCCTTCAATTCTTGTTGATGAAACTTGTTTACCGTTTGTATCTATTTCATACAAATGATAATCATTTCCACCTGCAAAAATTTGAATTTTACCATCATTTTTTACCACAGCAATTTCTGACAAACGTACTTTATGATTTGGAGTAAATTGCCATAGTAAGCTACCATTACTATCAATACAATAGACTATTCCGTTACCAGCAACAGCTAATAAATCGTCATTTCCATCATTATTAATATCTTCTGCAATAATTTCAAAAATCACCGAAGGTTGGTCTATTTTATAGTTCCAAAGTTCTTTTCCTTCTAAAGAATAAGCAGCTAAACTTTCACTTAATTCTGATACAAATAAAATGGGTTTATGATTAATTTCTCCAACAACCGAATTTCTAATATTATTGGTTTTTGTTGAAAAATCCTTAGACTGAAAAGCAAACAATTGAGTTGATAACAAAAAACTTATTGCGAAACTAAAAAGTGAATTTATTTTCATTGATAAAGAATATTAATTAGACTTAAAAATAAAAGGACTTAAAACTCTAATATTGAATTTGGTGGTAAAGGAACTTTGTTGTCTTTTCTCCAAGAAACCAATTCATTTAATAAGCTTTCTGTGGTTTCTACTTCTATATTCGATAAATCCTTAGATTCTTTAGGATCCGTTTTTAAGTTGTATAATTCTAGTTTTCCATCAGCCAAAAACTGAATTAACTTATAATCTCCTTTTCTTATAACAGAACAAGTTCCGTGTTTAAAACGACTTGCTAAATGCCAAAACAATGGTCTTTCTGATAACTTTTTATCATCCGAAGAAAATAAATCTGTCATAGAATTTCCATCTAAAGTTCCTTTAAAATCAGTAATATTTGCTAAATTCATCAACGTAGGAAAAACATCTAAACCACTTACAGCAACTTCACTCCTTCTAGGCGTTACTTTATTGGGCCAGTTTACAAACATCGGCACTTTAATTCCGCCTTCGTAAATATGCCCTTTTGAGCCACGCATTAAATCATTAGCACTTGCCATACTATGATAACCATTGTCTGACGTGAAAATAATTACCGTATTTTCTCTTAAGTTATTAGCGTCTAAATAATCTGTAATTCTTTTGATATTATCATCTACAGATTCCACCATCGTTGCATAACTTGCAAAATATTCGTGCTTCTTTTTATTAGCATGTAATCCTTGACCGGTAGTAGTATCACCCCGTTTATCAAAGTATTTTTGATACAATTCTTTACTTCTATATTTTATAGGTCTGTGAACCGCATAATAATTTAAATTGATTAAAAAAGGCTCGTTTTTATGTTCAGCCATAAACTCAATAGCATCATCTGTTAAACGATCTGTTAGCCAATTATCTGTCGGTTTTTTCTCTATAAACGGATTGCTAAATGGAGCCCAATAACCACCTGCAGCACTTTTATAACCACCTTCTTCTAAAGCAGGATCTCCTCTAAAAGTTCCTCCAACATTTTTTACAAAACCTCTTCCTTCCGGATAATATTGTTGAATATCTGGCTTTTTATGAGCTGCTACCCAAGAATAATCACCTGTATTTGGCTGTTTTAATTTTTCTTTAAGCGGATATTCCATTGCCAATTCTTCCTTAGGATAAGGGCCAACAATATGCCATTTACCCAAATGGATAGATTTGTAACCTTCTTTAGCCAAAGGTTCTGCATAAATAGGATGCTCTTTACCCACAGTCCATCTAGAAAAAATATTTTCTTGATCATCTCCTTTTTCTAAAACCGGAACTGTATAAACACCTGTTCTAAATGATTGTTTCCCAGTAAAAATTGCAGTTCTTGAAGGCGAACATGTAGGATACATATAGGCATTGTCTAACACCAAACTTTCTTTTGCAAGCGCATCTATATTTGGAGTTTCAAAATAGGTTGAGCCATTAAAACCAACATCTGCGTAGCCTAAATCATCCACCAAAACAAATATGATATTTGGTTTTTTAACATCCTTAGAAACTTTTTTTTTTACACTATTGCATGAAATAAAAAAAGGAATTATGATTATTGATGCATAAAGGTGTTTTAAGCGAAACGTCATATTATTTTTAATTAAAATATTATTTTAAAATACTTTTTAATTCTTTTCTAAATGCATTCAAAATCTCTTTATTAGAAGAGTTTTTAGCAATGTTTGTCCACTCGTTCGGGTCTATTCTATGATCATACAACTCCTCAAAACCATCTGAATATACGGTATATCTATAATCTTTATTTCTTAAAGAATGAATTCCTTTGTCTTTAGAAGTTAATACATATTCTTTAACTACGTTCGTAGGATTTTTTACTAAATCATAGATACTTTTCCCTTCTAATTCTTTATTTATAGGAAGGTTTGCCATTTCCACTAACGTTGGATAGACATCTAATAAAGAAACTAAAGAAGTACTTACTTTTGGTTTCCCATCTCCTCTTGGATCAAAAATTAACAAAGGTGTTTTTGCAGAACGTTCCCACAATACATTTTTAGACCAATGCTCTTTTTCGCCTAAATGCCAACCATGATCTCCCATTAAAACGACAATGGTATTATCTGCGTATTTACTTTCTTTTAATCCGTTTAATAAATGTCCTACACAAGCATCAGCAAAAGAAATATTAGCCATATACGCTCTCACCGCTTCTTTCCATTTTCCATGTTCTACAACAGATTTATGAACGCCTCTTTTAGCCATATTTTGTCCCATTTTACCAACATCATCTAAATCATTTTTTAACGTTTCTGGTAACTTTATGTCTTCTAGGTTATACATATCAAAAAATTCCTTCGGGGCAAACCAAGGCAAATGCGGTCTAAAAATTCCGCAAGCTAAAAAGAAAGGTTTATCGTGCTTTTCTTCTAAAAATTTAGCTGCATAATCCGCCGATTCAAAATCATTATTTTCTTCTAAGGTTACATCTACAGGAAACCAATCAAAAGAATGTAAAAAAGAACCTTTTACTCCGTAACTTTTTAAATCTAAACCATGAGATTGTTTGTCTTTATCATCCGGAAAAGCACCTCCTAAACCACCTTTTCTTTCTTGTTGAAAAGATCCAGGATCACTACCTGGTCTTGGTTTTTTCCCATTTCCTCTTGGACTATGAAATATTTTTCCAGCAGCAGCTGTTTTATACCCATTTCTCTCGAAATACTGAGGAATGGTTACTGTATTCTCAAATCCTTTTACATCTCTAAAATGCTCTGAATTACCATAAACACCTGTTGTAGAAGGTCTATAACCAGACATGATACTTGCTCTAGAAGGATTACACAAAGGAGCAGAACAATATGCATTTTTAAAAATGGTGCTTTTATCTGCAAGTGCATCTATATTTGGTGTTTTTGTTTGCGGATTTCCTCCAAAAGCGCCCACCCAATCATTTAAATCATCAACCATAATGAATAGTACATTTGGTTTAGAAGCATCATTTTGAGCAAAACTTGAAAATGTAATTGAAACAAAAAAGAGCGTTATTACACCTTTGATAAATATAGATTTCATTTTTTTTTATTTTTAAACAAAGAAACTTTAAACTTATAGGTTGTTTGTATTCTAAGGTTTATAATATGTCTTTATGTGTAGTTTTTACTACTTTTTAAACTGATCGTATTCTGGGTTTATTTTGGCATTTTTAAAGCGAGGTCTGTCTTTCCACATATTGTACGTTGCTTCTAGTTGCTTAGCATCTTCAGGAAACTGACCTTTATCTCCTGTTTCTTTAATCCAGTTTTCTAAAACATTTCTGTGTTTTAATAAAACTTCTGAATACTCAGTATTCAATGCTAAATTATTCATTTGATTCGGATCTTTTTTCAAATCATACAGTTCTTCTACAGGACGAACCCCAAACCAATGTTGTTCTTGATATGGTGTTAATTTACCTTCCTCATGTAATTTTCTAAAATCTGTTACAATCTTTTTATTATCTCTATAACCAGCTTGCATCATTGGTCTTTCAGGAAAATAATTTTTAATATATCTGTACTCTTCAGAAACTACGGTTCTTATTTTATCAATTGTATAATCACATCTATCTCTTGCTCCAATTACATATTCTTTTTCTTGATAATCATTCGAAAATAAATCTTGTCCCACTAAATAAGAAGGCATTTTAGCATTACCTAGTGCTAATGTAGTTGCAGAAACATCTAGCAAAGAAACCAAATCGTTTCTTACAGTTCCGGCTTTTAAAACAGGATTATCACCTTTAATAATTAAAGGCACCAACAATCCACCTTCATAACAAAATTGTTTATGTCTTAACGAAGTTGGACTACCATGGTCTGAAAAGAAAAAGATGATGGTATTCTCTAACTCGCCATCTGCTTCTAATTGCTTTATCACTTTTTCTAAAGTAACATCAGAACCTCTGTTTGCATTGTAATGTGTTGTCCAAGCTTCTCTTTGCGATTTTATATTTGGAAAATACGGAGGTAAAGGCACATCATTAGTAGCCAATTTTTCTCCTTCTCTTACATATTTTGCATCTTTTTTACCTCCCATAATTTGAACTTGTCCAAACCAAGGTTGATTTTTATCTTTTCTAGCATTCCACACATACTCTTTTACTGTCATAAAGTCTATAGCATGATTTCCTTGCCAACCATTCATACCTGCTTTATAATCTTCTTTGGTTCCAACATCATACAAGGCTCTTCTATCGTAATCAAAATTATAATCGTCTTTACCACTATTAAACGTAAAATACCCTGCTTCTTTCATCAATTCCGGAATCGTTTTCATTCCTTCTGGCAAGTGTATTCTTAATTCTTCTGGTACAATTTCACCATCTGTAAACCTACTAGATCTATGATTATGTGTACCTGTTGTGGTTTGATACACACCTGTTATTAATGCAGATCTTGCTGCAGAACAAACTGGTGCAGTTGCATAGGCTCTTTTAAATAAAATGCCTTCTGATGCTAATTTATCGATTACTGGTGTGTGCCCTTTATTTATAGAATCTCCATAAGCACCCATAAATGGGGATAAATCTTCTGCTACAACCCATAAAATATTAGGCTTTTTTACTATTTCTTTTGTTTGTTTTGTTGCTTTTTCTTTTTGATTACAAGCTACAAAAGCAGTAGCTAACATTAAAACACATAAAATTCTAACTGCGAAATAAGAATACTGTTTTTTCATTTTGTTAATTATTTGAAAGTTTTATTAATTCTTTGGCAAAGGCAATGCCTAATCTTTTTTGCCCTATGGTATTGTAATGTAAATTGTCTGAATGTTTCGGGAAATCTGACCAATTTTCATCTGTTGATGTTTCTATAATTCCTATATTCTTGTCAGAATTAGCTACAGATAACATTGCATTTCTAACTTGTGTTGGGCCAATTTTATATTTTCTTGGCAGCACATTTACTTGTCCTATTACAATTGGTAAATCTTTTATTTTTAATTCACTTCTATACCCATTTATCAAGTTCTGAATATTCTTTTGATAAGACGTTGCTGTAATGGCTTTATTGGTATCACTTTCTCCTTGCATCCAAAGTAAACCTAAGATTTTAAAGGTTTTATTTTCTGCTTTTAATTCTTCTAAATTCTGATGAATATTTTTAATATGAGCAGCATATAATTGCAATGCTTGTCTTTCTTCTCCTCGTTCTGCAATCATTGCTTTTTCTTTTGTCCATTCTGTGCTCCAAGCACCGTACAAAGAAGTTCCACCAACAGCTTTTTTAATCAATAAATAATGTTGTTTTGGATTTGCTTCTGCTAAAGTTAACCCCACCATTAATTCTGGACCAAAATTCTTCTTAAAAGAGGATAACGGTTCTGGCTTCTTTTTTTCTATATCTGATGTTGAGATTAAAACTCTATCAGAAACATCTTGAATTCTTTTTATAAGAGCAGCATCTAATTCTTTAGAAACACCACGACCTGCCATATTAGATTGTCCTGCCAACAAAACAACATGAATTTCTTCTTGAGAAAAAGTTATCGAAGAAATCATAAGGCAAGTCAAAAAACTCAGTAGTAACCTATTCATAAACTTATTTTAGAAAATCTATTAATTCTTGTGCCAATTGTTCACCTAACCTTTTTTGCCCTTCTGTATTGTAATGCACATTGTCTGTATGCTTAGGAAAATCTGACCAACTTGTATCTGTACTTGTTTTAACTAAACGCACATTTTTTACTTCTGATGGCACTTTTTCCATCTGTTCTCTAACCATTTTTGCTCCGTTTTTAATTCCGTATCTAGAGTTAATCTGACCAAAAACAAACGGCATTTCTTCTACATTAAAAGTCATTCTGTACTTTTTTATTAATTTTTCTAAATTATTTGCGTAACTATTTGCTGCTTTTTCTAAAGTAGCATCATTTTCTCCTTGCATCCAGGCAAACCCAATAATTTTATAAGACTTTCCTTTTTTCTTTAAAATGGCTAAATTCTCATTGATTAAATTGATGTGTTGTTCAACTAAATTCCAGCTTTGTTTTTTTGCCCCTTTTTCTATTTCTTTCGCTTTATCTAAAGTCCAATCTGGGTTCCAAGCTCCATATAAAGCAGTACCTCCTTTGGCGTGTTTTATCAACAAAAATTCTTTATTAGGATATTTTTCTGCCAAGGTTAAACCAATCATTAATTCCGGACCAAAACGTTTTGTAAAATCGTATTTTTCACTTGGTTTATTTTTATACCAAGACAATGGTGTTTGGTCTGTATTAGACTGACTTATAAAAACTCTATTTGCAACTTTTTCAATTCTTACTTTGATGGATGCATCCAAATTATCATAATTACCTGCTCCTGCCATATTAGATTGTCCTGCTAATAAAACAACTTGGACTTCTTTCTTCTCTTGAGAAATTAAGACTGTTTTACAAGAAAAAAATACGGTTATTAATACTACTGATAAGATTTTAGATAATTTCATAAAATTATTTTTTTTACCTGCCAGGTTTCAAAAACCTTGTAGGTATTGTTCTCTTTTTCAAGTTCTTTTTGTTCACTTTTTAAGTATTTAGAAACATCTACAAAGTCAAAAAAAACCTTGGAAGAGTGCACTAAAAAGTAAATTAATTTTGGGGTGTTACCTCAACAAAATATACCTCATTTGGTTTTAAAATAGGTGTTGATGAAACTGCTATTCCTTTTATTAAATCTTTACAAATAATATTTTTATCCTCCTTTAAAGAAATTTTTAGAGAAGCTTCTGTTTTACCAACATTTACAACAGAAAGCACATTATTGCCTTTTTCATTTTTTACAACTCTCCAAATACATCCTTTTCTATCTGCTGTATTTGTTTCTTCAATAGAAATATCAGAAAGTAGATTTTTTTCTTTTAAGAGTGATAAAACTTCGTTTCTAATTTTAGCAACCGAATTCAATCTAATAATAGTTCCCTTCCCTTTCGTTAAAGCAATTAATTCGTTTCCGTATTCGTTTTTCACTAAACTAATGTCATCAATAATTATAGTTCCTCCATTATTCAAATATGATTGTAAGGCGTTTAATTCATCTTTGGTAACAAAAGGAGTATTATACACAGCAACAAGATTCCAATTTTTATTATTCTGTTTTTTAATGATATTTTCAGTTATAAATCCTAAAGGAATTCCTTCAAAATTTAAACCTTCATACAAACGATAAAGATCATCCATATGTGCTTTTTTATTAATAGCAGACGTTTTAGAATAAAACAAACGGACTGGTTTTCTGTCTCTTTGAATCGCCATTATTTCTTCTGAATTAGCATTCAAATCTATTAACGTCATGGCAACTTCATTAGTTACTCTTGGTTGCTGATTGTTAGAACCAGCATACCCTTTATCCTTTTTTTTTTTTTTTT